>JAISFV010000186.1 GCA_031263445.1 Synergistaceae bacterium
TCATAGCGGCGGTCGGAATCTTCATGTTCCTGGCGAGGATGGGCCTCCTGCCCGGGTTCGTCTTCAAGAGGTATAGATTCCGGCAGCAGGGTGATACCGGGGCGGCGACGGGACGCAGGCGCGATGACGGGGCAGACGCTTGGAGCGAAACGCCGGGGAGGGCGGGCAGCGGCGTTTGGCCGGGCGATAGCAACAGCAGCCGCTCGCCTGGCGAAAAGAGCTGGTACCAGGACGACCAGGATGGGGAAATTATCACCTTGCCCGAGACTGCGCTGAAAAAAGACGACGAAGAATAAGCGCTACGGCTTCGGGTAGCCGCTGCACTTGCCCGTAACTTGGCGTATTACGATCTTGGCGACCCATACGGCGCGGCCCCGTTCAGGCGTTATGTCGGTGTGTGGCCCGCCGTAGTGTCCCATCAGGGAGGCTAGCGCGGCGTTCTTTAGGTCTATGTCCGTGATCTCGCTAGCGTCGCCGAAGCCAGTGACGCTCCTGTATTTAAATGAGAACTCCGACCCGTTCTCGTCCCTCATGAGCTCCGCATCCAGCGTCACATTAAACGAGACCCTGGGGTTTGCCGCGATCAGGTCATTCTTGAGCCCCTTTGACGCCCCGTGCAGCAGAATGACGCCGTCCTCGTAGGCGTATCCGATCGGCAGGACGTATGGAGACCCGTCAGGGGTAGCGAGTCCGAGGAATAGATACTCCCCCCTCGTCAATACGTCGTCGATCCACCCCTTGTCCGGAACCTGCTTGTCCTTCCTCCTCATATCCCTTTCCATGGTAAAATTCCTCCTTTTCGATTACGCTTCTTTAAAGAATACTGATTTATTGTCCGCCTGAGGAATGAAGATTCAAACCCCGCCGGATTCAGCGCCCTGAAACGCTTAAATGCCGTTTCAGCCATTTAATCAGTGAATCCTTAAAATTTCAATATGGCCTGAACGAAGTTTTTTTGTATTCGCGCAGGGTGCGCATTGTGACAGCCCTGTCCGGCGATCTGGGTACGAGCGACGCCGCGAGCGATTTCTCCCGCTCCGCCAGCTCCGATTCTTCCCGGGCGTGGATCATGACGAACAGGTTGAACCTCCACGGCTCCTCGAGGTCGGACAGGATTGCCTTCCTTACATAGCAGTGGCTCGCCCAGGGCCGTCCCTGGATAGCTGCTTGCGCGTTCATGACGATGTCATTTTCCGGCGCGCCGGTGAAGTCATATGCCGCGAGGCTGTTCGAGACGTACCCGGCGGCGGTGTGACTTACGGAAGCGCCGATGCGGCGCAAGAGTCCGCTGTTTCTCAGCTCTGCCAAGTTTCGCAGGAGTTCCGGCTCGTCCAGGCCGGCGAGACGCGCTATGCCTGAGAAGAGCCGTATGGCCGGTTTCATGCCGCAGCAGAGGCAAGCCGCGATTTTCTTCTGGATGCCACCGAGCGGTGCGGCCGGCCGGGGCGTGGCGGAGCAGGGCGGCAGCGAGTCAGCGCCCTCCCCTGCCGCCTCTCCCGCGAACGACGGGCGCAGCCTTATCCGGCGGACGGACTCAAGCGCCACGAAGGGAGTACCGCTTCGGCGGAACCATTCGCTGAGGCGCAAGGCGGGGGAGGCGTCCCGAAAGATCGCAGTGAACCAGAGGTTGAGAGAGTGCTGCCTGAGGTAATTGTGCGTTACCGCCGCCATGCCGTTTATACGGCGGACCGTCCGCTCCAGCTTTTCCGGCGCGACGGCAGCTCCGAAGAGGTAGCCGCGGCAGAGCGGGGAGCGGTCCCAGAAGGCGCCGAACCTCCTGATGTAACCAGATCGGAGCATCCCTTCTGTCAGCGAAACGGCGAAATCCTGGCTGACGCCGAGCGATTCAGCTATGTCCCTGAACGGCTCCTGCGAAAGCGGCAGCCCGGCCTCGAGCGCAGCGGCCAGCCTCCGCGTGATGTCCGGCTCACCGGGCATCAGCGCCATCCGGAGCCGCGAGACACCGTCTCCCTTCGTTGCCAGGGCATATGTCCTTCCAGCGGCAGGAAGCGCGGCAGGACGGCGGGGCCGGCCGGAACATGCCCGCCTCGCCCTGTGGCCGTAGTCCGGCCAGACCGCGCCAGTCACCCAGCGGGCGGTCCCAGGAAAACTGGTTCGAGAAGAGCGTGCCGTCCCACCTGACTGAGAGTATCCCGGCGGCATGGCGCGACGCCTGACGCGCCAGCAGGTCACGGGCGGCCTCCGCGCGGGCGTGATCCCGGCTGAGCAGGTACTCGTATACGAGGACGCCGTCCGACGCGTCTCCCACGGTGAGGATTTCCGCAGTACGTCCGCTGCGGGACCGGGCCGCGTCATCGGCCCAGCGGATTATGCGGGCCACGGCGCGCCTCTCGTCGTCACGGCACGGTGTCAGGCCAGGGTCGAGCGCGCCTCTGCCGACGGGGGCGAAGTGATAGAAACAGACCCTCGAAACCGGCAGGGAGATCGCCAGGTCCAGCAGCGGCTCGAGATAGGGCAGCAGCGGGCGGGCGAGCGTGATCCTCATGCCGACGCGGCAGCCGGCAGACGCTAGCGCCTCTATGCCATTTACCGCTTTGCGGAAAGCGCCGCCCACGCCCCTGAACGCGTCGTTCACGCCGCCTACGCCGTCTAGGCTGACGCCGGCGTATGAGACGCCGGAAGCGGCCATCTCAGCCGCCTCCCTCTCGCCTATAAGTACGCCGTTCGTCGATACGGACACCCTCAGCCCTGCGGACGACGCCTCTTTGATATACAGGAAGAAATCCGGATGGGCGAGCGGTTCCCCGCCGGACATCAGAAGCACCGGCGGGCGCAGGCCGGCCAAGAGGCCGATGAGATCCAGCGCCTCGCCTCTGTCCATGCGCGCACGGCCCGTGTCCTGGAGCGCCGCGTAGCAGTGACGGCACATGAGGTTACAGTCGCCCGTGATATGCCACACGATCACCGGGACAGGCGGGCGTCTGTGGCCGTATCTAACGGCGTCACCCGGGAATTCCGTGCCGTGCGGGTCTAGGAGCCTCGATACGCCAATCACGTCAGCCCGGGGGTTGCCTCAGGGCACGTCAGTGAGAGCGGCCTCGTGGCAGTTTTTCGATTCCTCTGAGAAACAGACCAGCCTGACCTCGTCTATGGCTTGTCCCTGGTCACCTTCAAGGAAGGCGGTTATCGTCTTTACGGCGACCCTGGCAGCCTCGTCCTTCGGATAGCCGAACACCCCCGTCGAGATTGACGGGAACGCCACCGTGCGCGCGCCGATGCGGACGGCCTCCTCCAGGGAGCGCCGGTACGCCGACGCGAGCAGGCGTTCCTCCTCACCGTCACTGTTCCCGTACCAGACAGGGCCGACGGCGTGTATCACCCATTTCGCCGGCAGGAGGTATCCCCTCGTCGCCTTCGCGTCTCCGGTCTTGCACCCCCTGAGCTTCCTGCACTCGTCCAAGAGGGCCGGGCCGGCCGCGAGGTGTATCGCCCCGTCCACTCCCCCGCCGCCCAAAAGGCTCTCGTTCGCGGCGTTTACGATGGCGTCGGCGCGCTCCATCGTGATATCGCCTTCCTTGACTGAAATGCGGCTTTTGATCGCGTTCCCCTCCCTCACTTTATAGGCAACGGCAGACGGGCTACCATGACGATCGCGTCCTCCCCGTTGGCGTAATACTTGCGCTCCCTCTTCATGTAGGCGAAACCGAGCTTCGAATAAAAATCGCGGGCGGCTGCGTTCCCGGAGCGCACTTCAAGACGCATCCTCCCGCAGCCCCACTCCCGTGCGATTTCATCGAACGACATCATGAGCTGGAGGCCGACGCACCTAGACCTGTAGTCCGGGTGCACGGCGATGTTCATGAGGTGGGCCGCACCATAGCCGCGCCCGAGGACACCGTACCCTGCGATACGCCCTGCGAGCGTGGCCTTTAAGTACGCGACCTGCCCTGGATTGGCTAGGTCATGTTCAATGACGCGCCTGTCCCACGGCTGCTCGAAACAGGCCTCCTCTATCGAAACGAGCTGGCCGAGGTCAGCTTGGGCGCAAAAATCTATGTCGGCTATCAGCAATGCAGTTTGAGGAAACGCCGGTTTACTGTTGTCGTCTCTGTCATTTAAGCAGCGATTCCTCAGATATCCAGTAAGATAGTATCCTCCCGGCCTGGCCCGACGCCGATCATCCCAACCTTGACAGAGGCCGATTCCTCTATGAAGCGCACGTAGTCGCGGGCTTCCTTCGGGAGGTCGTCAAACTTGCGGCAGCGCGAGATGTCAGCGTCCCAGGACGGCATATCCCTGTAGACCGGCTTTGCGTCATGCAGTATCGTGGCCAGGCCCGGGAAATATGCATGTTCCTTCCCGCCCAGTTCGTATGCGTGGCAGACCTTGAGCGCCCCTATCCCAGAGAGGACGTCGAGCTTCGTGAGCGCTATCGTGTCAATGCCGTTGACCTTGACGGCGTAATTCAGCGCTACCAAGTCAAGCCATCCGCATCTCCTCGGCCGGCCTGTCGTGGCGCCGAACTCCGCGCCGTTCGCCCTGAGGCGCTCCCCCGTCTCACCAAGATCCTCCGTGGGGAACGGCCCTTCGCCCACCCTGGTGCAGTACGCCTTGACGACGCCGATCACGCGGCCAAAGCGCCCAGGGCCGAGTGCGCCGCCTATGGATGCCCCCCCTGACACGCAGCTTGAACTCGTGACGAACGGGTATGTGCCGTGGTCTATGTCGAGCAGCGTACCCTGCGCGCCTTCGAACAGTATCCTCTTGCCTGACGAGATCGCGGAGTCTATTTCGAGGGACGAATCCCCCAGGTATGGCTCTATGAACTTGCCCCACTGCGTCGCCAGCCCGTAGAGCTCGTCGAAGTCCAGCGCGGGCGCGCCGTATATCTTTTCGAGTATTGGGTTCTTCTCGTTCAAGATCACGCGCAGTTTTTTTTCGAGGATTGATGGCGACACGAGGTCTTCGGCCCTGATCCCTACGCGGTTGTATTTGTCAACGTAGCACGGCCCTATCCCCCTGCCGGTCGTCCCTATCGCGCCAGCGCCGTTCGCGCTCCTGGCCGCTTCCGCGAGCGCGTCGAACTTCTTGTGGTAAGGCATTACGATGTGCGCGGCGTAGCTTATCAGGAGCTTGACGCCTATCGACTCGGGCTTCGGGTCCAGCTCCGCAATCTCACGCCGGAGTTCGTCAGGGTCGATCACAAGCCCGTTCCCGATGACGCACGTCCTGCCAGGGTAGAGCATCCCGGACGGCAGGATGTGGAAGACGTGCTTCTTCCCGCCTACGATGACAGTATGCCCGGCGTTAGCCCCGCCCTGGAACCGGACTACCACGTCCGCGTCCTTCGCTAAGACGTCCACTACCCTTCCCTTGCCCTCGTCGCCCCACTGCGTTCCGATAAGCACCTTTACCTGGTCATTCATCGCTCAATTCCTCCAATTCCATCAATTGCGGCAGGGTGACGAGCCTGACCCCGCCTTTCGCGATCTCGTCCGGCGAAAGCGCCTCCAGTGCCGCCACTGTCTCTGGCCTCAGATGGCAGATCGCTATCTGATTGCTCTTCTTAGCGGACGATATCGCCTTTTCTATCTGCGCTGATATCTTCGCGCGGTCAGATTCGTTGTCGAGGAAACGGTTGTTTTTCGCTGTCCTGAGACCCATCCCGGCGGCCGCCTCATATGCCACTGTCTTCCTGGACGTGCTGCTGTCCATGAAGAAGAACCCGCGCTCCTTGAGGACGGCCATCACCGAATCCATCAGCTCCCTGTCCTCCGTGGCCTTGGAACCCCTGTGGTTGTTGATGCCATAAGCGCCCGGCAGGGAATCCAGCAACGGGTTCAGCGCCTCCCGCACATCGGCGCTGCTCATCCCGGCACCTATATAATAGTACCTGGGATCCCCGGCCTTACCGTCCGGATCAGGGATGGCCTGCATAGGCACGTGAATCAGGAAGGGGATGTCAGATTCGGCCAATAACAACGCTGTCTCTGAGCTGAACCTCAGATTCGGTATTATCGCCCATGTGAGCGGGAGGTCGAGCGATCGTACCCGCCTGGCGAGATCCATGTTCCCTCCGCAGTCGTCCATCACTATGGCGAGGAAGCGCCCGCAGTCGGGTGATCTGACTGTGGGCGGGCCTGCGTCCGGTGACAGCGGCTCTATGTCCTGCGAGCTCCCGGCAGCTACCCTGTCAGGCGAAACCGGGACAGGCACTTCTTCAGGCACCGCATCCTGCCAGATCCGATCCGCCACCCTGGCGTTAAAGGCGTATATCCCGGCCAGCGCGCACAGAACCAACAGAAGGACACCAAACAACCTGCGGGAACGCACCGCTCTCACGCCCTAATTCAATTCGCGTTCTTATTTTGGGGCGCGAGGATGACGTTCTTCATCACGCCGAGCGCCTTCTGGAGCTGGGCGTCCTTCGACTTGTCCGTGACCGGGCCGCCCTCTACCCTGTAATCCGGCACGAGGCCCTTGTGGTCGATTACTTTGTCCGAAGGCGTCTTGTATCGCGCTATGGTGACATACATCCCCGCGTTGTCAGGGAGATTGAACAGCGATTGCACGGAACCCTTGCCGAACGTCTTCATGCCGACGAGCAGACCGCGCCCGCGGTCCTGGATCGCCCCTGCCACGATCTCCGACGCGCTCGCGCTCCCCTCGTTGACCAGGACCACCAGCGGGAGGTCAGTGGCCTTGCCTTCACCCGCGAAGAGGGCGTCGTCAAAGCGGCTGACTCTGCCCTTCATGCTGACGACCAAGCCGCCGTCGAGGAACTGCGAGGCCACGTCCACCGCAACGTTCAAGAGGCCGCCAGGGTTGTTGCGCATGTCCAGTATTATGCCGTCGGCTTTTTTGGATCTTGCCTCTGCGAGCGCCTCCTCGAGCTCAGACGACGTCTTGTGGTGGAAGTTGTTGAGCCGCACGTAGGCGATCTTGTCTATCATCTCGATGCGCACGGTCTTGATGTTGATGACCTCCCGCGTCAGGTCGAACGGCATGAGGTCGGCCTCGCCGGCCCTGCGGACCCATATCTTCACGGAGGTATCAGCGGGGCCGCGGAGCATCTTGACCACGTCGTTCTGATCCATGCCGACTATGACCTTCTCGTCGATCTTGAGAATCTCGTCGAGCGGCTTGACGCCCGCCCTGTCTGCCGGGGTACCCTCAATCGGGCTGATGATGAGCATCTTGCCGTCGCGAGCGCCGACGTACATGCCGAGGCCGCCGTACTCGCCCTCCATCTCCATGTTCTCCTCGGTGAGCTGCTCAGGCTCGACGAACCGGGTGTACGGGTCATCCGTCGCGGAAACGAGCCCGCGCATCGAGCCGAAGAAAAAATCCTTCTCGTCCGGCCCGCTCTCACCGTCTATGAAGTACATTTCAAGGATGGAACGCGCCTGTCTCATCACGAGCAGATTCTGCTGCGAGAACGGCAGCAGCCGTGACCAGTCGCCCGCCCCGTCCGCAGCCCCCGAAAGCGCGATGCTGGCCGTGATCATCGCGCCCAATATGACTCCTATGAACACATCCTTAAATCTTTTCAAAATTCGAAGCGCCTCTTCTTTCCTGAAAAAATCTCCAGCCGCTGCCATTGGGCAGACCCATGCGCCAGACTATGCCCGGACGCGGTCCTCTGGCTTTATTTGTTGAGGTACGTCAGCGGGTCGGTGGTGTTGCCGTTCACCCTGACCTCGAAGTGCAGGTGGTTGCCCGTGGCTGTCCCGGTAGACCCTACCCTACCGACTACGTCGCCCGCCTTGACCTTCGCGTTCTCGGTCGTGTCGATGGCAGACAGGTGCGCGTAAACGGTGGTCAGGTTGCCGCCGTGGTCTATTATGACGACCTGCCCGTACCCCCTCAGCCAGCCGGTGTAGAGAATCTCGCCGTCTGCGGTGGCGCGCACCGGATCGCCCTTGTTGCCGTCTATGTCAAGGCCGGTGTGGGTCGTCCGTGTCTTAAATATGGGGTGGATCCTGGAGCCGTAAGGGCTGGTTATGGTACCCCTCAGCGGCCACGCGAGCCTCCCTCCCTTGTAATAGAGCGGCGTGGCGCCGCCTCGGTTTTGCTGCTGCATCTTCTTTTTGGCGGCCAGGAGCTGGTTGACCTTCTGCTGCAGGTCCTTCGAAGCCTTGAGCAGCTCTTCCTGCTGGGCCTGGAAGAGCGCCTTGTCCTTGCGGACCTGCTGCAGGAGCTTGTTTCGCTCCTTCGTCGTCTTCTCTATGGACGACTTCCTCTTTTGCAGCTCCTTGTCGCGGAGGTCGAGCTCGGCCTTCTGCTTCACCAGCTCCGCCCTGGCCTTGTCGAGAGTCGCTTTCTTTATGAAAAGATCGTCGATCAGCGCCTTGTCCTGTTCAGCGATCTTGCTCAGCATGTATGACGTGGAGAGGGCGTCCTGTACGCCGCTCGCGGACAGCAGGAGATTGAACTCCGTGATGCCGCCGTATTTGTACATCGCGACGACCCTGCTCCTCAAGAGCTGCCTCACGCCGTCGATGCTGCTCGCTGTCTCGTCGATCTCGGCCAGTATCTCGGCTATCTTGTTGGCTATCTTGTTCCTCTTCAGCACCGCGATGGTCCTGAGCTGCTCCGTCTTGCTTATCTCGGCGCTCAGGTTGGTGATGTCCTTCATCACCTTGTCCTCTTTTTTGTTCGCTGCTTTCAGCTTCTGGTTGCTCTCCTTGATCTGATCCTGCATTTTCTTGTAACGCTGCTCCTGCGCCTTGATCTGGCTCTCCAGATCCCCCAGGCTCTGCGGGGCGGCGGCAAGGGCCGAAGATCCAGGCAGAATGAGCGCCGCCGTCAGGAGGGCCAGTAACCAGGCATGAAAGCGCCTTCTCTCAGTCATCCCATCACATCTCCTTTCGTAAATAAGTAAAAGCAGGTTTATTGTCATTGGCCTAAGGGGGAAAGATTCAAACCCTTACAGGAACCAGCGCGCTAAAACGCTTAATTATTGTCGATTAGTCCTTTCATTCAGCGACCCCGTAAACCTATAGCGGTTTCATCGCCCTTCTAGTGAACGCCTCCACCGCGAACAGGCTCGCTATGAGGCTCAGCGTAGCGCCGGAGCCAACGAGTATGACGCCCAGCTTCGCAACCAGCATGCCCCTCTCCAGGAACGGGAGGAAGGGCAGCAGATCCTTGAGCCGCGCTATGATGCCATTATAACTCAAACTGAGGAGAATGCTCGCCCCAAGCGAACCGATCCCGCCCAGCAAGACACCCTGTATCACGAACGGCATGGCCACGAACGTCGGTGTCGCCCCGACCATCAGCATTATGCCTATTTCCTCCTCTTTGGAGTACACGGATATCCTTATTGTGTTGAACAGCACGACGGCGCTCGCCGTTATGGCCACCAGCAGCATCACTATGGAAAACTGCCCTGCGAACCGGGAAAAATTCGCCAGCTTCTGGGCGAGCTCGACGGCGTAGACGACGTCCGAGACGCCCTCTATCGCGGCGAGGGCGTCCGCGACGGACTTCACGCCGTCAGCCCTGTCCACGGAAATCTCTATGCTCCAGGGGAGCGGGTTGTCGTCCGTCAAGAAGCCCAGCACGTTCGGCATCCTCGGCTCGACGCGGACCTGGAGCCTGCCGAGGGCTATCTCAGGCGTTATGATAGAGATCTTCGTGACGTGGGGCATGGTCGTCGCCCTCTGGGCGACCACGTCAGCGGAGGTCTCCGGCGCGAGGAACGCCTGTATCGTGAGCTCGCCCTCCATGATATTCACTATGTGACGCGTGTTCAGCACCAAGAGGACGCTCGCCCCTATCAGGTAAAACACGGACATCGAAGTGAGGACTGTGAGGAGCGAGAGGCCCCAATGCCTTATAATCAGGCGGGTAGCGTCCCGGAAAGTGTATTTAAAGCTCCCCATCCAGGTTGTACCTCCCCCTCTTTTCGTCCCTGACTATCCTGCCTGACCTGATGCCTATCACCCGCTGCCTGTAGGCGTCCACGAGATACTGATTGTGCGTGGCCATTATGACAGTGGTGCCTAGCGCGTTTATGGAGATGATGAGCTGCATTATCTCCTCGGCGGTGTGCAGATCCAGGTTGCCCGTGGGCTCGTCCGCCAAAAGGACGGACGGCGCGTTCACGATAGCCCGCGCTACGGCGACGCGCTGCTGCTCGCCCCCCGACAACTGCGGCGGGTAGAGGAAACGCCTCCGCCAGAGGTTCACCTGATCTAAAATCTCGCCCGTGCGCTCCTTGACCTCACGGGGCGGCGCGCCTAAGACCTCCAGGACGAAAGCCACGTTCTCGAAGACGTTGAGGTGCGGGAGGAGGCAGAAATCCTGAAATATGATGCCGATGTCCCTCCTGAAGATGGAGAGATCCACCCTGCTGATCTTGCGCAACGAGAAGGAACCGACGGTGATCTGCCCCCTCGTCGGCGCAACCTCCCTCGTGATGCATCGGAGGAGCGTCGTCTTCCCGGAGCCAGTGGGCCCCACCAGGTAGACGAACTCGCCCTTAGGTATCTCCAAATATATATCCTCCAGCGCTGTTATATCGGGGTAGAATATCTTGCTCACCCCGGAGAAACGGATATCCATAGGTTACCTCCTGCGCATAGCCCAGACCTGTACGACGTTGTGGACTATTTCCCTGTGCGTGAGACCGTAATACTCCTGTATCTCCTCATGAGTCCCGCTAGTCGCGAAATTGTCCCCAATTGCCACGCTCCGGACAGGAACCATATAATTCCGGGCGAGGCACTCAGTGACCGCCCCGTACAAACCGGCCGCGCTCGCGTGCTTTTCCGCCACAACGCAACACCCCGTCCTTCGGACAGACGCGACCAGCATTCTCTCTGGAAAGGGCTTTATGCTGTAGCAGTCGATGACATCGGCGTTGATCCCCTGCTGCGACAAGACCTTCGCAGCCTCCAGCGCTTCTTTTACCATGACGCCGCACGAAACTATAGTAACACCGTCGCCTTCCGTGAGGAGCCTGGCTCCTCCGACGGCAAAGTCGCTGTCGCCGTACTCGTATATGTCGCCCGTGGCCGCCATGCTGAGCCGCACGTAAGCGGGGCCGTCATTACCCGCGAGTGACCGCGTAAGGGCGAACGCGCTGTTCCTGTCTGACGGAACCAGGACAGCCATGTTCGGCATCACCCTCATGAGGGCTATGTCCTCGCACATCAGCCCGACCGCTCCGTCGTGGCCGAGAGCAGTCCAGTCATGGGAAGATAATATCACTACTTTTAGATTAGGAATAGCCACCGCCGTGCGAATCTGCTCATATGAACGCCCTGCGAAGAGCGGCGAGCCAGGCGCCCAGATGAACGCCATCCTGCCCCCTAAAGACAGGCCTGACGCCATCAGAACCGCGTTCCGCTCCGACGGGCCGGCTAGTATTCCCCCAAGCTCTGGCTCATCGGCGCTCCTCGTCAGGCCAAGCTCGAGGATCACCATGTCGTCCCCCTGCCCCTTTATGTAACAGAGGGCGTCGCGGGCGCCGTCGTAACTGCGTCCCTCCGAGCCGTTCATGCCGCGCCCCCGCGCTTGCCGGCCTTCGTGTCCAGCTCAGAGAGCGCCCGCTCCACGTCATCCAGTGACGGCGGCCTGTCCTGGGCCTTGGACTCGAACGCGTCGGGATGCCGGCGGCTGCCGCCGGTCAGGGCGATAATGGCGGCAGGTTCGCGCATGGGCGTCTTGATCGACCGAAAAGCGCGCTCTATGGAAGCAAAATCGCGTCCGTCAGCCACGTCCGCTTTCCAGCCGAAGGAGGCGAGACGCTTCAGGAGGGGCGCTTCGGCTTCCATCTCGCCGCCCGGTTCTCCAGCCGACTCCATGATCATGAAGATGTTGCCTGGCGCGTGTACCGCCGCAGCGTCAATGGATTCCCACAGCCCGTCCCCGCACGGCTCTCCCTCGCCCATCACGCAGAAGACCCTGCCGCCCAGCCCTGCCATGCGGATCTGGAGCGCAAGCCCGAGGGCAATGCCCAAGCCATTTGTCCCGCCCGGGGCGTCTATGCCCGGCGTACGGATGTCAGGGTAGCCCTGGAGCATCCCGCCTAGCCTCCTGTAGCTCCAGAGTTCGTCCCGGTCGAAAAAGCCGAGGCTCGAAAGGCAGGCGTAAAGGGCCGGTGCGGCGGAGACGCTGCTCAGTACGAGCCTGTCGCGCTCCGGGTTGTTTCTCTGTCCAGGGAAAATCCTCATAAATTCCCAGTACAGGTATACGAGGAGTTCCACGACGGTAAGCGCCGGCAAAAGTCCGCTTGACTTCGACACACCGGCCATGCGGACTACATCCTTCCTGATATCGAGGGCGATCCCCTCGAGTTCGCTCCTCCTCGCGTCATCCATCTATATATCCTCCAAGGCGCGGCTCACGGCTTTGTTGAAAGCCACTTCAAGGGCTTGCGCCGCTTTATCGTGATCTGGCTGTTTTTTATCCTCAAACAGAGTTTTTGTCAATACTTTCATTATATCAGAGTTTGACTGGCCGCAGGCGAACCCAGGGCAGAGCGCGTCCCACTTTTCCGCGAAGTCGGCTACCTTCGGGTCGTAAGGTGCCATGGCGAGTTTGAGCCCTCGCAGCAGTGACAGAACGCCGAAGTGGAGCCTCATTCCTATCGCGGCGAACGCGCCCTCGGACGCCCGGACGAAATCGTCGCGGTTTTTTACGAGCGTCACCTCGCACAGAGGCAGATTCCCGCTCGCGAAATGCCTTTCAAACTCGGACTCGTCCTCCTCGGAAAGGGCTATCCCCTTGACGCGCATGCCGCAGGCGCTGCATGCCCGCGCCGCTAAGATGACGCTCTCCGCTATCTTGGGGTCTTTTGCGCGCCGGACGTTGATCAGTATGTCTCCGTGTTCGGCGGGGGCGAGCCTGGGTACGTCGAGTGCCATCACGATATCGGGACAGAGGTCGGCGTCGAGTCCCAGCGTCCGCACGAGCTCCAGCGATGTAATGTCCCTGACCGAGAGGTACGCGCACCGTGAAAGCGCGTCTTTTGTCATCGCCCTGCCGAGAGCGGTGAAAAGAGGGCCGATGGACTGGCTGACAGCGGTTGCCCGGCACGAGGCCCGGAGCGCCTTGCGCACCAGCGCCCAGTAGTAAAAGCAGGATCTCACGCTGCTTGAGTCCTGAAAGATGCCGCCGCCAGCTATGAACAGCGACCGGGAGGCCGAGAGGGCCCTGTTCAGCGAAGCGGAGGCGAGACCTCGTCCAAAGGCTTCTATCCCCAACGCCCGCGCTGACTCCTGCGGGTGCTTCGAGAGGATGGCCATCCGTTCCCTCCGAATGCCCGCGCGCTCTAGAAAATCAATGGCGCCGGACGCGAGCAGCTCGTCGCCCAGATTCCCGAAGCCGTAGTAACCGGCCAGCAACACGTCGAAACGCTTGCCGCTTGCGGGCAGTTTCACTCGAATATCTCCCTGCCGCCCTTCCGCCATATCGGGCCGCCTATGTAGTCGATGAGGACTATCGCCACGAAGCCGACGACGAGCCCCAGCCACCAGCCGTTGACGACCCTCGTCACCGTGAGAGGCAGGAGCGTGTGGAAGTGACAGAAGGCGTTTATGGCGGATGCGAAGGCAAGGCTAGCCCCGACCCTGAACACCTCCCTGTAACGGGCCGCCCACCCCCTCCTCACGAGGGCGTGGTAGACGACTAGGCAGGGATACCCGACCAAGAACTCCTTCGTGCGGGGCCGTACGCCCAAGGCACGCTCCAGCATGTCCCTGAAGCTGATCTCCCAGCCCGGCACCGAAGAGACGTTGTCGCTGCGGAGCGTGAGGATGAACGCGGCAGCGAGGAGGCATGCGACCAGGAAAATCTCCCCCCACTGGGAGGGGCGCCTCATGATCTGCGCGAGGGACTCCGGGTGAACCCTTTGCTTGAGGTCGTTCGCCAGTATGAGGAGCGGCGGGAGCAACAGCGTGAGCTTGACCCCTGAGAACGGCGTCAGACGGAGCATAGCCTGCGCCGTCCCGTAAAACGCAGCGATGGAGAGACCGCCCGCCAAGACGATCAATAGCCCCGCTATGAGGCCCGCGAACGGTTTCCTGTACCTGTCGAGCGCCCATATCGTCGCTTCTGTGGCAGCGAGCGCGGCAGTGACTCCGCCTGACATGCGCCGGACAGCCGTGACCTTGTATGCCGCTAGCCCTAAGACCACGGCAAACACTACGAGCACGGCGGCTTCAAGCCCGGAGGCACTCCTGTCGGCGTGGCCGGCGTACCTGCGCGCGTGGAACCAGAGACAAGCGACGAACACGAACGCCACTGCGAGGGCCGAGAACGGCGACGCGGTGAAAAGCGGGATGTGTTGCGGCCACCCGAACGCATATCCCCTCGAAACGAGCGAATCGTGTATCCTCCCCAGGTCCTCCAGGAAGTATGGGAGGCGCCCCGAGGCATACAGCTCGTATGGCCGCATGAGCAAGAGGCGTATCGAGCGCTCGTGAACGGCCCTCACCATCCTCTCGACCACCTGGGCGCGCGTCAGCAGGCGCGATACCAGCTCGTCTCTCACGATGCTGTGCAGCGGCAGTATGTCCGGCTTGACCGCCGCATAGAGCGCCTGCGCGCCCACCTGCCTCACAAACTCCGCCTGCGCCGTTGAAATCCCGTTTTCCCTCAAGACGGAGGACAGCGGGGCGAAGTCCGGATACCCGGCCACTATCTGCCCGGAGGGCAGGATACACTCCATGGACGGGAAGCGGTTTTTGACCCACGCGACCGAGGCCGCGATCCTGTCGCTCCCTGCGCCCGGAACGGGCGACGGCCTGAATATCGACGCCGTTCTCTCGTCCTCGGCAAAGCGCAGCGCCTCGAAATCCGGGAGCAGCCCGGCGTCTCCGAGCTCCTCGACCGTCCCGGGCAGCACGATCAAAACCTGGTTTCCTTTGTCGTATCTTTTGATTTGCGGCATCTTCGTGCCCAGGTACTCGAGCGCGGCCGGGAGGAACGGCGAGGACTTGTCGATGAGGATGGAGGCGCTGTTGTGCGGCCCCTCTGCGCCCGCGCGGATCTGGCGCGGCAGGGACGCGAGCGGGCCGTAAGCGAGCGGCATCGCGCCGTTTGAGAGATCCCTTCCCGTGAACTCCTGCACGGTCAGCCCGCGAACGCCTCTCTGCGCGAGTTCGGCATAGACGTCTTTCGGCGTCCTCCCTGACTGGCGGGCAAGGGAAACCACGTCCTTGTACTCCGTCACGATCGCCACCGTCCTGTGGCCCCATTCCACCGAAAGCCTCCTGTACAGATCTGGGGAGGCTAAGAGGAGAGCCGCCAGCATCAGCAGCGCGAAGAGGCCGCCACCCGAAATAACGGGGCGCTTCAGTTCTTCTATCCGGTCTTCGAGCGTAAAGGTCTCGGCAGGAGTTTCGCCGCCCTTGGACGAGCCGTCGTCATCCCATGTGTCCGGCATCAGTCACATCTCCCTCCATGGCGATTTTTCGGCAAGTTCCTTTAACATGCCCTTGAGCCTGAACGCGGGAAGGCCCACCACGTTATAGTAGCAGCCCTCTATCCTCCTGACCAGGAGGGCGCCGGGGCCCTGTATCGCGTAAGCCCCGGCCTTGTCATCGCCAAGGCCGCTTTCGACGAAGGCCCGCATTTCGCCCTCCGTCAGGTCGCCAAAAAAGACCCTCGTCGTCTCCAGCCCGCTCTCTGCAACCACGCCGCCGGACGCAAGGGCTACGCCCGTGTGAACGAGGTGATCTTTCCCCGAGAGCGAGCGGAGCATGAAGAATGCCTCCTCGCGGTCACGCGGCTTCCCGAACGTGACGCCGTCCACGTCCACTACGGTATCGGCGCCTATGCAGACGCCCGGCACCCTGACGGACGCGTACTCCGCCTTGAGGCGCGCCAAGCGGAGGGCGAGCGCCCGGGGCGTTTCGCCAGGCATCGGCGTCTCGTCTGCTTCCGCCGGGAAAACTTCGAATTCCATGCCTATCGAGGAGAGTATCTCACGTCTGCGGGGACTCGCGGAGGCAAGCACGAGTTTCGGGAAACGGGCCGTCATCTCGTCACGAAAAGCCCGATGACGCCGCCAAGGAACGTCCCCAGGTTCATCCGAAGGCCGAAGTGGAAGCCGAAATTGAAAGCCAGCAGATCCAGATCCTCGACGCCTAGCCTGAAATTGACGATATCCTTGAAGAGCGGGGCGGTCGTCGAGAAATGCTGAAAAAATATCCCTATGAACGTCCCGAGGACGACACATGCCATGAATATCAGCCAACGGGTCGAATAGCCTCTGATTATCGCGGACACGCGTCACACCCCCATAAAGTACAGGATACAGGCGGTACCGCCCGCTATCATGTTGTATATTGAGAATACCCAGCACCTGTCCCCGACGACTGCCTTCTTTAACAGGAAGAGCGAGGCCAGTCCGGAGGCGAACGCCAAGGCCGCCGCCGGCATCCAGCCATCGGGCAGCGCCTGCATGAAATTGGCGCCACCGCCCATCTTGGCGGCCTCGTAAAGGGCAGCCCCCGCTATGGTCGGCACTGAGAGCAAAAACGAAAACCTGAACGCCTCGCTGCGTGAGAAGCCTAAAAGAAGCCCTGCCCACATCGTCGAGCCGGAGCGCGATATGCCTGGGATCACGGCAATGCCCTGGACGAGGCCTACGAAGAGTCCGTCCTTAGCCCTGACCGCGCGGTCACGGCCTAATGACTTCGACGAGAGCAGAAGAATCGCCGTTATCCACAGGTTGCCGCCCAGCCAGAGCAGGTTTGCCGAGGCCCTGGCCGCGAACGGCTCCAGCAGGATTCCTATCGGCGCAGTGACTACGACCCCGGCGATTACAGCCCATCCAAAACGCCATCCAGCCCACGCGCGCGCGTTCCGGTTGAAAAAACCGAACAGCCACTCCATCAAGAGCGAAGCGATGTCACGCGCGAAAAAGACAAAGACGGCAAGAAGGGTGGCCAGATGAAGGACGAGGTCGAAGGCGAACGACGGGTCGGCAATCCCGATGGCTATCTTGGCTATCCCGAGGTGGCCGGAGCTGCTGACCGGCAAGAACTCAGTCACGCCCTGCAACAGGCCAAGAAACAACGTCTCCTCTTTCATAACAGCACTCCCCGTATCATGATTCCGCCGCTATGGCTTCGCGCTCTGCTTCAAATGGACGCGCTCGACGTCCTTAACTATGTAAGCCAGGTTCCTGGCGTGGTCGCCGATGCGTTCGAGGTTGCTCAGCACGTCGATAAAGACGACCCCTGTGGCCGGCTCGCACTTCCCGCTGTTCAGGCGCTCGATGTGGCGGGCGCGGAGGACGCGCTCCATCTGGTCTATCTTAGGCTCTATCTCGAATACCTCGTCGGAGATGTTGCAGTCCTCAGACTCCAAGGCCCTGAATGACTTTTCGACCGCCTGGAGCGCCAGGCTGAACATTCCGTCTAGTTCGGTGAGGGCCTTGCCCGAGAATTTCAGCTTTTTCTCCTGCATGTACTGCGCGGCCTCGACCAGGTTCTCCGAGTGATCCCCGATGCGTTCGATGTCGCCGGCGCCGCTCACGCAGGAGTTCAGTATAAGCGAAAGGTCACTGGACAGCTCCTGCTGGCCCACTTCCGTCGAATAGTTGACAATGCTGTGCGTGAGTTCGTCGATCGTCTTCTCGACCATCAGGACTTCCGGGATTATCTTGTTCTCTTTCTCAATGAGGATCCTATAGCAGTCCTTCAACATGCCGTGCGCTATCCAGCCAAGGCGCACTATCTCCTTGCGGACGGCGTCGACGCCCGCGGCAGGGGCTACCGTGATGAGCTGCGGGTTGAGGTAGCTAGTGTTGCGCGCCGCATCGGCCTCTTTCCTGTTGTCTGGGACGATCCGCCTTATGAAGGCGGTATATTGATTTACGAAAGGCAGGAACAGCATGGTGTTGATGATGTTGAACAAGCTGTGCGCGTTTGCCACCTGACGCGCAGTCTCGTCAGAGGTGTAGGAGACCAGGACGGAAAAGGGCGTGAGGAACGTCATCATGATGCAGGCGCCGATCACGTTGAACATGACATGGGCAGCGGCGGCCTGTTTCGCCGACCTGTTGCCGCCAAGCGACGCCAAGACGGCCGTTATGGTCGTCCCGATATTGTCGCCCAAGATGATCGCTATCGCTGCCGGCAGACTGATCAAGCCGTTAGAGGCCATCACCATCGTGAGGCCGACCGTGGCGGAGCTTGCCTGAACCAGCATCGTCACTCCGGTGCCTATCAGGAGCCCTATGATCTCATGATAGTTCACGAGGCGGAAGAACTCCTGCCGGCCCTGCAAGAAGCTCATGGCGTCCTGCATCATGCCCATGCCAACGAAGAGCAGCGAAAAGCCGACCAGGCCGGATCCGAACTGCCGATGCCTCCTGTCCTTGCCGGCTACCGTCAGGAACGCCCCTATGACCGCCGCCACTATCGCATATTTTTGTATGTTGAACGCCATGAACTGCGCGGTGATCGTGGTGCCGATATTCGCGCCCATTATCACCCCGAACCCTTGAGAGAGCGTCATTAGGCCGACGTGGACAAAGCTCACCACCATGACGGTCGTGGCGCTGCTGCTCTGGATGATGACGGTGACCGCCGCGCCGACCGCCACGCCCCTGAGAGGGGTGCCTGTGAGGGACGAGATCAGTTTCCTCAGGTTGTCGCCCGCGAGATCCTGGAGCGCGTCGCCCATGATCTTAATCCCGTATATGAGAAGAGCCACACCGCCCAAAAGATTCAAGACGTCTTGAATGGACAAATCCACATCTCCCTCTTCCTTGAAACTTTTTACGCCTCTGCCTGCGACCTCTTTTTTGCGCTCCTTGACCTCCGCCTGCCGGCGGTCTTGGGCGCGGGCGTGTCATTGGGCTTATCCGCATCGACGGTGATGACCATCGGTATTATGGCAGGGTTGGCCCTGAAATTTCGCGACATCACCTCACGGACCCGCTTCCGGATCTCGGCCGTGAGCAAATGACGCTCCACGGCGCCCGCCCGCGCGGCGTCGAGGGCCTTTGTCACAGCTTGTTCCATGTCCGGGGTCATATTGTCCCTGTCCATCGCGAAAACGCTGCCCTTGCTTTCTATGCGCACGGGCGCGATGAGCCTGAGTTCGTCGTCCGTCACTACCGAGAGCGTCAGGACGCCGCTCTCCGACAGTTCCTTGCGGTCTCGCAAGAGGCTCCCCTCGAACTCCCCGAGCATCATGCCGTCCACCAGTATTGCGCCGGACTGGACTCTCCCGCCTGTCCTGACCTGGCCCTCTCCTTCGAACAAGAGGGTGTCGCCGTTCTGCAGGATGAATACGTTCTTCATCGGTATGCCCATATCGCGGGCGAGCTGGCCGTGGCGGACGAGGTGCCGGTACTCCCCGTGGACAGGCATGAAGTACCTAGGTTTCACGAGGCTCAGCAGTATCTTCTGCTCCTCGCGCGAGGCGTGTCCGGAGACGTGGATGGCCTGGCTCCTCTCGTATATGACGTCGCAGCCGCACGCGAAGAGCCTGTTCACGGTGTTGCTCACGAGTTTCTCGTTACCAGGTATCGGGGTGGCCGAAATGACCACGAGATCCTTAGCGCCCAGGCGGACCTGACGGTGCTCTCCCTTGCTCATGAGGACGAGGCCTGAGAAGGGCTCGCCCTGGCTCCCAGTCGTCAAGACTACTGTCCTGTTCGGGGACAGCTTCTCTGCCTCGGCGGAGGTCAGGATGAGATCGTCTTGCACGTCCATGTATCCGAGCCTGCGCGCGAGATCGATGTAGGACAGCATGCTGCGTCCGACCAGGACGACCTTACGGTTAAAACGGGACGCCGTCAGGAATACCTGCTGCGCCCTGTAAAGGTTGCTCGCGAACGCCGCGATTACGATCCTCTTGTCCTTGTGCGAGCGGAATATTTCCTCGAACGACTTAGTGACGACGGACTCCGAAGGGGTAAAGCCTGCCCGTTCGCTGTTCGTCGAGTCAGCCAAGAGGAGCAGCACCCCCTCCTTGCCCAGTTCAGCCAAGGCCGCGAGATCCGTCCCCTGCCCGCCGACAGGCGTTGCGTCGAGCTTGAAATCGCCGCTGTGGAGGATCGTGCCGAACGGGGTGCGGACAAACACCGCGAGCGAGTCAGGGATGGAGTGCGAGACACGTATGAAACCGACCTCGAAACGACCTGCCTTTACCGTCATCCCTGCCTGCACCTGACGGTAGTCAGGCTTGTACGTCAGACGTGCGTCCAAGAGTTTGTTCTCCACCAGGCCAAGCGTGAGCGGCGTGCCGTAGAGCGGCACGTCCAGGCGCGGGAGCACGAGCGGTATTGCCCCGATGTGATCCTCGTGGCCGTGAGTCAGGAAAATCCCCTTTATCCTGTCACGCTTTTCCACCAAATACTGGACGTCGGGGACGACGAAGTCGATCCCCAGCATCTCCTCCTCCGGAAACTTCATCCCGCAATCTATGACTACGATCTCATCGCCGTACTCTATGGCCGTGATGTTCTTGCCAATCTCGCCGAGCCCGCCCAGAGGGATTATCCTCAAGCCGCGGCTCGTTTTTTTCTGCGCGTCCGCAGAGGGCTTCCCTGCCCGTTTTTTTCTTGTCGTTGTCATTCAGCTAACCAACTCCTCATCCTGAAAACAGGATAAAAACCCGAGATCCCGCCATAAACCAGGCAAGCATACACACACTGCCGGTCACGGCGGCACCACGGCCCGTCAAGCCTTTAAAGGCTATAGTATCACAAAACACCCGCCCTTGCGAACGCAAGCGGGCGAAGCGATTTGCCGTTATTCCAATCTGAAATCAAATGCTTAAAGGGCAGAGCGTCAAAACCAAACCAATCTGGAGAACCGCTCGGCCACGCCATAAACGGCCTATTGACCGCGAACTGACATTATCGCTTATATCCGATGACGCTGCGGAGGAGGTTCTTCCTCCACTCCTCGCCTGAGGCGTCCTCCACGCCCACCGGAGAGCCGCCGTCTATCACCCCGACGATGCCCCTGCCCTGATCGCTCTGCGCTATGATGACCTGGAGCGGGTTCGCAGTGGCGGCGAAGACGCCGCAGACTTCCTGTACCGCCTTGATGCGCTGGAGCACGTTGATCGGGTAGCCGTTTTTCAAGACGACGACAAACGAGTGCCCCGCGCCGATCTTAAGCGCGTTGCGGACGGCGCACTCCACGAGCCCTGGGTCGTTGCCGTCGCGCCTCACGAGCTTTTCTATCGATGCCTCGCAGAACGCCACGCCGAACAAGAGGGACGGGGATGACGTCACGAGCGTCTCGAAGATGTCCTCAACGGTCTTGACGAAGTGGCTCTGCCCTACGATGACGTTGCAGCCCTCCGGTATTTCAACGCTTTCAAGCACGAGCTTCAGTTCTGACATCGCGTACACCTCCAAAAAAAAACCCCGGCTCCTAAGTCGGGGTAATGTTGACCGCAAACTTGTCGTAATCTTGCGCTAGTTGCCGCTCTTTGGCCTCTTGAGCTCCTGCACCACGTCGTCAGTGATGTCCACTCCGCCGTAGAAGAGCGCCGTCTTGTCCACGACCACCGTCACCTGCTTCGCCGTCGCGACTGTGCGGACAGCGAGATCGATGTCCTTGAACAGGGGCTGCATCAGCTTCTGCTCCTCCTCGGCGATCTCACGGCGCATCGTCTGGAAGATCTCCGCCTTTTTGTTATTGTCCGTTTCTTTGTCGATAGCAACTTTCGCCTGTTCCTGTTTGCTGTCCGCTATTTCCTTTATCTGCTTGAGGGTCCCTTCGTACTTCGGGTGCTGAAAAAGGACCCTTTGCGGATCAATGCCCCCTACCTTCTCCTCGGCGGCGGCCGCCTGCGAGGCTGCAAATGCCCCAAAGAGCAGCGACAGCGCGAGAACCCACAAAAATCTCCTCGATGATGTTTGCATGATAAAAGCCTCCCCTTAACTTATTGCACACCACAACAAGCATATTCTACTAGCCTTCATTTATGCTGTCCAAGTATAATTGCGTATTGAGATTATCGTGCAGCGTGTTCAGCCTCTAAGCGGGCGACCGCGCCCACCAGCGTCCGGGCGACGAACAGGACGTCGCCGTCCTCCATGTCCGTGTAGACCGGCAGGGATATCTCGCCCGCGGAGAACGCCTCCGCTTTCGGAAAATCGCCGGGGGAGAAGCCGAATCTCTCCCTGTAGTAGGTGTGCAGGTGCACTGGCACGTAATGCACCTGTACGCCTATGCCGTTTTCCCGCAGGGACTCGAATACGGGCCGCCTGATGCCTGGGCGTACCCATACCGGGAAGAGGTGATACGAGTGCCCTGGGTGGTCAGGCGGCAGCTTTATGTCTTTTGCGCCCTCGCCCGCGAGCGCCTCGCGGTACAATGTGGCTATCTCCCGCCGCCTCCCTACGAAGCGCCGGATCCTCTTGAGCTGGCTCTGCCCCAGCGCCGAGGCGACGTCTGAGAGCCTGTAGTTGTAGCCGATGCCGGTCATGTCGTTGTCCCACGGTCCCTCGTAGGGCCTCACGAAATCCCCAGGAGACTTGGTTATGCCGTGCGCCCTGAAGAGCCTCATCCGGTCAGCGAAGCGCTTCGAATTCGTCACCACCATGCCCCCCTCTGCCGTGGTGATGTGCTTCACGGGGTGAAAGCTGAACACGGTCATATCAGCCTCTGACCCAACCTTCGCCTCACCTCTGGACGCACCCAGGGCGTGGGCCGCGTCTTCTATGAGGACGGCGCCGGCGCGCGAGGCGAGTTCCCTGAACGGTTTCAAATCCACGGGGTACCCGGCGTAGCTCACCGGCGCCAGCGCCCTGACCGGCGCGCCCGCGTTCTGGCAGACATCCTCCGACAACAGAGGGTCGAGGCAGAGGGATCCCTCAGAAATGTCGGCGAAGAGCGGGCGGGCACCGCAATAGACCGCGGCGTTCGATGTGGCCGCGAAAGTCAGCGGCGGGACGAGTACGCAATCGCCAGGCGAGACGCCCGCCGCGTGCATGGCTCCGTGCAGCGCCGCCGTCCCGCTGGAGAACGAGACGGCATATGACGCCCCCGCGTACTCCGCCACTGCGGCCTCGAAACTCTCGACTGCCGGCCCCGTAGTGAGCCACTCGCCCTTGAGGACATCCAGCACGGCCCTGATATCGTCCTCGTTTATGCTTTGATGCCCGTATGGCAGATATTTCCCTGGCACCCAGGATCCCTCCGTTTCGCAAAAACCGTCAGGGGCGTACCCTCTTCATATATTATCACCTGAAATCAATCGTGGCGCGCCTTATCTTCTCGTGATCCCACGCGTCCCGCTGCCCCTGGGTGTCGATCGTCTTGAGGGGGATTATCCTTCTGAAGTCGGAATATTGCTGGAGCTTGATGTCAGGGAAACCGGACTCACGGATCGTGGCCACTATCGTATGGAGCCCTGACGTGCGTGCTACGTTGAGCACGGGAACCATGTCGGTGTCCTTCGAAAAGACCAAGATAGTGTCCACTTGCCTGTGAAAGGAGACGTGCGAGATGTCAAGGCCGATGAGCATGTCCACCTGTTTCTGGACCAGGTTCGGGCGTCCGTTCGCCTCAAGGTTCTGGCAACGCTGCTGTCCGAGCCGCAGCGAAAAATAATCGCTCTTCATCAGGTTTTCCTGAAATTCCCTCGCCATCTCATACGTGTACTCGTGCTTTGCCTTCGGGGAGCTGTTTATGTTACCGGTAACCTCCGGGGTGAACCAGTATTTCTGGAACAGGCCAAGCTCGGCGGTCCCAGAGTATCTCCTGGAGTTGACGCAGAACGACTCCACCTCGTCGGCCGTCATGGGCAGGGCTGTGTACAAAAAGATGCGGAACAAGCGCTCGCGCGGAAGGAGGAAGGAGTGGAACAGGTACGTGAGGTGCTGCATGTTGTTGCAGTCAAATGCCAGAGACCTGTCCTTCTTCATGGTGACGGAAAGGCATCCGTAAAAATTTTGCCAGTCCACAAAAATAGCGACCTTATCCATAGTCTATACCACCTTTACCGGAAATCAATCGAAGGGATTTTCGACCGATCTCGCAAAAAAAATCGCCGGATGACGTGTATACACACCACCCGGCCTTAAGATACTTTCTCGCTCCTGAGGAGCTAGGTAATTTTTATCACCCCGGGCTATGTTTGTCAAGGAGAAACGCGAAAATTTGTCAAGCATAAAAACCACAAAAAATATTAGCGTAAAAATACATTTAAAAACCAACGATATGTGCAATAACGCTCGGGCGCGCCCACCTTGAAGCTGTCCGTATCACTGCTTCGGTGTCCGCAGCGATGTCAGAGAGGTTCTTGAATTCCATGGCGACGCTCTCCGCGCCGCCGAAAGTTTCCGCAGCCGCTCTGCCCGCTGCCGATATTTCGTCTGCCAAGTTGCCGATGTTGCCCTGTATGAGATTGGCAGAGCCGAAAATTCCGCTGCTTGAGGCTACCTGTTGCTCCGCCGCTGCCATGACGGCCTGCACAGGCTCGTTGACCCTGCCTATTCCGATAATAGTATCCTCCAGGTTCCTCCGAGATTCCTCAGCCTTTACAACGATTTTTGAAATACTGCCGGCGGATTCCTGCTTGGAACGGAGGCCGGCAGGGAGGCCGTTGTCAGCAGCGCCGTCATGGTCTGTGATTTAGGGGAGTGCTGATGACGATGAACTGGAAATCTTTATTTTACAGACTTGAAATACATCCGCCGAGGACTCGCAATGCCTGATTTTTTTCAAACTGGCATAACGGCCTTTACGTGGCGCTGCTTCTGGAGTAATGTATTGCTCGCGTAAACCGTGCGGGGCTGGTCTGCCCGGATTCGTATTCTTATGGAAACGCTGATTAATCAGCCTTTTCATGTACGGCGTTTTGCAGTTTAGGAAGGCGTATCAGCAGGGGTTTAAATCTCCATCCGTTAGTCTCCTGACAGTAAATCTGCCTTTCTTTATACCGGAGGGGTGTTCGCAATGCCTGTGTGGGGTTTCCTGCTGTGCCTGGTCGCGGCCTCGTGTTGGGCGGTCTCGCCCATCTTGATCAAAATCGGGCTGCGGAGGGCGGGTCCGAACGAGGTGAGCCCCATCAGATCCATAAGCTACTTCGCGACGATGCTGGCGATCATGGTCATCTTCCAGCCAGGGCGCTGGCCCGCTCTCACGCCGCTGATGATGCTCGCCGTGTTCGCGAACGTAGCCACTTCGTCGGTCTTGGGCGATCAACTGTACATATACTCGATCAACAAGATCGGCGCGTCGCTCGCCGTGTCGGTCAACTGCGCCTACCCGCTCGTTACGGCGGCCGTCTCTATTTTCGTGCTGGGCGAGGAGATCACGGCGCTGATCTGGGCAGGGACGGTATGCATCATAGTCGGCCTTTTGCTCGTGACCCAGGGGGTAAGCAAAAAAAAGAAAGAGGCGGATCCGGACAGGAAAAGGGAGCTGGCCGCTAAGACGCTCATGGCCGGCATCGCCCTGGCGGCCGCTTCGGCAGTCTGCTCCGGCGTCAACAACCCTTTCATCAAGGTAATAATGCGCGAGGGCGGCTGGAGCCCGGTTGAGACGTACTTCCTGCGCAGTGCGGCGTATGTCGTGATAGTCTGGGGCGTCAGGTTGATCCAGTGGCGCAAGTTCCCGCACATCGTCATGCCGCTTTACAAAGTGCGGCTGAAGGCATGGCTAGCGCTGCTCTGCGGCGGCTTTGTCGCGCTCGCGATGGGCGGGGTCCTCTTCGGGATATGCGTGAACGTGCTCCCCGTGTCCGTCGTGACGCCCATAACGGCGTCGAGCCCCCTCATGACGGTCATCATAGCGAGGCTGTTCTACAAAGAAAAACTTACAAAG
The DNA here is from genome assembly GCA_031263445.1 of Synergistaceae bacterium. GTDB lineage: Bacteria > Synergistota > Synergistia > Synergistales > Synergistaceae > JAIRNC01. The sequence continues at coordinate 25,728 of JAISFV010000186.1, forward strand.
GTACAGAACGCGGGGGTCGTTTTCGTCGTGTTCGGATCCATCGCCGTCAGCCTCTGACGTCCACCTTGTGCGAGGGGCCGCTCTCGCCTCTCACCCGCACGGACTCAGGCGTCTCCTGCTGCGGCGCAGCGCTCATGGGTGCCGCGGCTTGAGGTACGGGTGCAGGGATCCCCTGGACGATGGACACGACGGTGTTATGGATCTCGTCCAGCAGCTCCGGCCCTATGATCTCTTCGCCCGCCGGCGGGCGCGGCGTCCCTTTGAGGGCGTACCACTCGTCCAGTATCGTCTCCACGCCGTTCATGAACTCGACTGACGCCTCGGCGAACTGCCGTTCGTAGTATTCCACTAGTTCCCTGTTCTCGTTCGCCCTTGCTGTGTCTATGCGGCTTGTCAGCGTTTCCAGCCTTGCTATCAAGCTGTCCGTCTCCTTGGCTATGACCCTTATGCGCTCCTCTGCCTGAGCCGTTTCCATATGGCTCGTCCCCCCCTTTATTTAACGAATTTATAAACGGACCTGCCCGCCATGTCGCGTCACTTGGGCGGCCCCTTGGCCCAGTCGGCTATCCTCGAGGCCAAGGCGGCCGAAGCGCCGCGCTCGTGGGTGAGTTCCCAGAACGCGCGCTGTATGCGCTTGAGCTCCGCTTCGTCGCCCAGGAGGCTGACCGCCTTGGCGGCCACGTCCTCTGCCTTGAAGAACCCCCTTATTTCAGGGGCTATCATTTTCTTGGCCATCTTGTTCGGCAGGCTCACGAAGTCCGTCCTCTCGTTGAGCCGCACGATATAGTCCTTTTTGAGCTTCCTGACGCCGGGGAGCCAGAGAGGCAAAAGGCCCGGGAGTCCGTCGAGCGGGAATTCGTCGGCCTTGTCAAGGGGCAGTATCATGATGAACGGGACGTACAGGGCTGCCGCCTGGAGGTTATTGGTGCCAGGCACCGCTATCGCGAGCTTGCTGCAGACCAGCGATTCGAGTGACCTCCCCCTGACTACTGTCCCCCACCGGCCCTCGCCAAGCCCGATAGAATGAACCCTGCTCGTGCCTATCCGCTCGATCCCTGCCTCGTCGAGCGCCTGTTGCAGCAGGTCGTCGCGCACTGTCGGCGCGAGCGGGAAGAGAACCCTGTGATCCGGGAATTTCTGGGTCACCAGCGATGCCACGCGGGCTAAGAAAGGCGCTGCGTTGCAGTACTCGACGGGTCTGCTGCCCGTAAGGCAGGAGATGACGGGCTCGCCTGGCTGAAGGCCCAGGATCTCCCGCGTCTCCTCCTCGCTCTCGTTCACAGCTACGCTGTCGAGCGCTAAATGCCCGATAGCCTCGTATTTTCCCTTCGGCAGGCCGGAGATGGCAAACCGCCGCGCTGCGTCGCCGTCAGGCACGAAAAACCGCTCTACAAGCCTGTTCCAGCCAGGTCGCCCAGAATAAGCCCACATCGGCGCGCCGATCTTTTTCGCGAGGCATGCGGCGAAGAAAAGGTCACCGCCCAGGCGCAGCACCAGCTTTTTGCCCCCTGACGTCTCCACGGCGCTCATATCCCCTATGCGGAAGCACCTGTCGGCGCCAGTTTCGCCGCAGAGCGCCAGCTCCTCCCCGCTCGCGTACTGGCAGGGCAGTATTACGACCGAAATCCTGCAATTCCATATGCGGGAACGGATTTCGCGCACCACAGGCGCTACCCATCCAGATATCTCGCCTGGAGAGTTTGCCGTAATATACAGATCCAGCGAAAAGTCGGACGCCCTCAAAGCCGGCGGGTCAGGCTAACGCGGCCAGAAAGGGTTGAGCCGCCTTTCCTCCCCGATGGTCGTGTCCGGGCCGTGGCCCGGGTAAACCGCGAGGGAGTCTGACAGCGGCACGAGTTTCCCGAGCGACCTGTAGAGTTCTTCCTCGTCGCCGCCGGGGAGGTCGGTACGGCCTACGCTGCGGGCAAAGAGAGTGTCTCCTGAGATTAAGAGCTCCTGATCGCCCTCGGTGATATAAAAGCAGCAGCAGCCAGGCGTGTGTCCCGGGGTGTGGATGACCCTCACGCTCATTGAGCCAGCCTCAATCACATCCCCGTCCGACAATACGCGGTCGGCCGAGCTGACGCTGACCGGGCTCCCCATGGCGAACGAGAGGTTTTTATGGCTGTCGGTGAGGCACTGCGCGTCGCCCGAGTGGATGGCGACACCTTCAGAGGCGAGCGGGCTTATCTCCGGCAGACCGTATATATGGTCGCCGTGTCCGTGCGTCACCAGTATCCGCTTCAAACTGAGACCGTTGTCACGCAGGAATGCGCGCACTTCGTCCATCGGCCCGCCTGGATCCACCACGATAGCGTCCTTCGCGTCCGAGTAGACCACATAGCAGTTCGTCCAGTAAACGCCCACGGCAAATCTTTTTACCTTCAAGGAAATCCCCCCGCCAACCGTTCTCAGTTAATGTATTCAGTAGAGTCCAGGATTATCGTCACCGGCCCCTCGTTTGTTATCTCCAGCTTCATGACCGCCCCAAACTCACCACACGCGACCTCTACGCCTAGCACTTCGAGGCAGCCCACGAAACGCCCGTATAGCTCTCTGCCCAATTCCGCCGGCGCGGCCCCGGTGAAAGACGGACGCCTGCCCTTCTTGCAGTCGGCGAAGAGCGTGAACTGGGAGACCGCGAGCACTGCGCCAGACACCTCCAAGAGCGAATGGTTCATCCGCCCGTCATCATCAGTATCGGAAGGACTGCCGAAAATCCTTAGATTTGCGACTTTAAGCGCCAGCTTCTCCGCGTCCGCCTCGGTGTCCTCAGGGGCGACGCCTATCAGGAGACACAGCCCGCGCCCTATCTGCCCGGTCACCCTGCCGCGGACGCGGACGCTCGCCTGTGAGACCCGCTGGGCTACCACCCTCATCGCATCAGCCCCTCGTTATCTCTATCATGCCGTTGATGCAGTTGATCCTGGCGATCACGCGATACAGGTGTTCCAGATCCCACACCTGCAGATCTATCAGGAACCTCGTCCGAGCGCCGTTCACGACGTGGCCGCGGATGTTGACTATTTGCCCGTCCGTCTGGCTGATCGCCTGCCCGAGGTCCGCGAAGACCCCCGCCCTGTCGCTCGCCTCGACGTGAATCCGGGCGGTGTACCGGATGGACTGCTTTTGCCCCCACGTCACGGGGATCCTCATATCATCCCGGATGCGCTCGAGGTTGAGGCAATCGCTCCTGTGTACCGTTATGCCCCTGCTTTGCGTCACCACGCCCACGATCTTGTCGCCAGGGACGGCGCAGCAACACATGGCCAGAGCCACCAGCACCCCGTCCGCCCCCTCGACCACCACCGCCGAATCGGATTCCTTCGTCGGTTTCGCGGGCTTAGGCAGGTACTTCGGCGCCGCTGCGTCCTCCTTTGACCTGTGACCCTCGACGCGCGTCATGACGCCGGCGGCCGTCTGGTGCGCGTTCCCGATGGACAGCAGGAGATCGTCCACACCGTTGTAGCCAAGGTCGTTCGACACATGGCTCAATTGAGAGGTGAAGCTCTCTAGCGAGCGCTCCCCGGACGGGTACCTGCGCGCGATCTCGCGTTCGAGGAGGTCGCGCCCGCGCTCTGTCTTCTCCTCCCTCTCGGCTCTGTCGATCTGCCTGAAGTATGACCTTATCTTGTTCCTCGTCCTGTTCGACTTGGCGATCTTGAGCCAGTCGCGCGAGGGTTTGCCCTGGGGGGACGTGAGTATGCGCACGATGTCGCCGTTCTGGAGCGTGTAGTCCATCGGCACGATGCGCCCGTTCACCATCGCGCCGACGCACTTATGCCCGATCTGCGTGTGCACGGAGTACGCGAAGTCGATGGGCGTCGAGCCGTTCGGGACGGATATCACCTTGCCCTGCGGCGTAAAGACGAAGACCTCCGTCGTGAGCACATCCGTCTTGATGTGATCGAGGAACTCCGACGGCTCGGACGACTCGCCCTGCCCTTCGAGCGCCTTGCGTATCCACGAGAGCTTTATGTCGAGGTCGCTCACCTTCGCGGCGTTTTCCTTGTACTGCCAGTGCGCCGCGATCCCGTACTCCGCGAGGCGGTGCATCTCCCACGTCCGGATCTGCACCTCGAGCGGTTCGCCGTTCGGCCCAACGACAGTCGTGTGGAGGGACTGGTACATGTTGCCCTTGGGGTTCGCGATATAGTCGTCGAACTGGCCCGGTATCGGCTTCCATATGGTGTGTACGATGCCCAGCACCTGATAGCACTCCCCCAGCGTGTTCAGGATGACGCGCATCGCCAAGAGGTCGTATATCTGATCCAGCGATAGGTTCTTCCTGTTCATCTTCTCGTAGATGCTGTAATAGTGCTTGGGCCGCCCGCTGATCTGCGCAGACATCCCATCCTGACTGAGGCGTTCGTTCAGGATTTCTATGCCCTTCTTTATGACGTTCTCGCTCTCAGGCATCTTCTTGCGCACCCTGCGGCGGATGTCGTAGTACGTCTCAGGGTCGATGACGCGGAAAGACAGATCCTCCAGCTCGCGCTTTATGTGGTAGATGCCGAGGCGGTGCGCCAGCGGCGCGTATATTTCAAGCGTCTCCCGCGCGATGGATATCTGCTTCTCGCGCCTGTGCGCCTGAATCGTGTTCATGTTGTGCAGACGGTCCGCGAGCTTTATGAGGACCACTCGGATGTCCTTCGCCATTACGAGGAACATCTTCCTCAAATTCTCCGCCTGATAGTCGACTACGTTCTGGAAAGGCAGCCTGCCGAGCTTCGTGACCCCGCCTACCAGCGTGGCCACGTCGTCGCCGAACCGCTCGCTGATGTCGCCCTCGCTGACGTCCGTGTCCTCAATGACGTCATGGAGCAGCGCGGCCTCCAGCGTCGGGGTGTCAAGCTGCATGTCGGAGAGGACGGAGGCCGCCCCCAGCGTATGGACGATGTAAGGGTCGCCGCTGTAACGCCGCTGCGGGCTATGGGCCTCCGCCGCGTAGACGAACGCGTCGCCTACCCGCATGAGATCCTCTTTCTGCAGGTACCGCGACGACCTCGCCCATAGCTCCTGCCAGGCTATGCGGACGCTCGAAACGCGCTGATCCTCCGGGATGCGTCCGATATAGCTCTCCATCAGGGCGCGCATCGAGCGGTTCACGCTGACCGACAGCGCCGCCTTGACCTCCGGCCTCAGGAGCTTTTTTTCCTGGTCTTCTTTGGCTTTAAGGTTGGTAAACTTGTCGCTTGCGGCGTCCATTGCCTAAGGACCGCTGACTACTACCCTTTCCAGCACGAGCTGAAGGCTCTCAGAGAACCTCCAGAAATTGATGCGCGGCTTGTACACCCACCCGGACGGAGAAAAGTCGGAGTAGAGCAGATGTTCCGCGCTGAACCCCAGTATCTCCCGGCCCTCGACGAATATGCGTATGTGGTTGCCCTTCCTGCCCAGCGGCTCGGCGTTTATACGGCCCTTGTTCGCGCAGAAGAGCCTCGGGTGGGGGTTCCCGACGCCGAAGGGCCCGAGGCGCTCGGCGTCCTTCCATGCCGCTATGTCGAGCTCGGCCGGGGACCAGTAGAGGATATCCTCCTTCTCGTCTGACGCCTTGGCGTCCGAGAGCAGCGCCTCCAGCTTGTCGCGCACTTCCTCCCATTTCTCGGCTTCCACGCTGAACCCGGCCGCCATTCTGTGGCCGCCCCAGCTCGCCAGGTCGTCCGAGAGCGTTGACAGGATGGCTTCGGCGTCGACTCCGGCCGGCACCCTCAGCGTGCCGCGGACCAGCGGCGGCTGGGCTGGCGCGGCAAGCACAATGGGCACGTCGCGCGCCGCGCAGACGTGGCTCGCAACGCTGCTCAGGACGCCGGCGGGCCAGTCCTTGCCGAAGAGGACGTGCTTGTATCGTGCGTTGCTGCTGATGCCGGTGTCGACGTCGTTTATGATCTTGGAGGACAGATCCCTCCTGCGTTTGTTGAGGTCGATGAGCTTCCACGCGTGTTCCTCGACGCCGCCCTTCGGGAAAAAGAGCTTCATGGCGAGGTCGGCGAGCTCCAGCCGCCCGGCCGCGTTGAGGCATGGGATTATCCTCATCGCCAGAGAATCGCTGTCGATCGACGCGGGATCCAGATCCATCCCGCGCATCAGCGCATAGAGCCCCTCCCTGGGGGAGCTGCGCATTGCGGCGATCCCCTCCCTCACTATCGCCCTGTTGAGCGGCGATGACATGGGGACACAGTCGGCAACGGTCGCGAGCGCCGTCAGGTCGAGGCGCTTCAAGAGCCAGTCGCGTGGCGCGATCTCGTTCTTCCACGCCCAGCTCCACACTACCCCTGCGGCGCAGAGATCTCGCGAGAGCTCATTGCCGTCCACGTGCGGGTTTATCAGGGCGTCGCACGAGGCGAGTTTCTCTCGCGCGAGGTGATGGTCGAATATCAGGACCGGTATCCCGCAGGATTTCGCCTCAAGGGCCGCCTCCGCGTTCTGAGTGCCGCAGTCCACCACAACCAGGAGGTCGCACTTACACCCCAGGCCCGCGATCGCCTTCACGACGCTGGGATGGAAGCCGTAACCCTGATTGTACCTGTGAGGGATGTAGTAGCGGACGCGGGCGCCCTTGAGCAGGGCCAGCTCCATCATGAAAGAAGTAGATGATATGCCGTCCACGTCGTAGTCCCCGTAAACTACGACATTGTCGCCCTCCTTTATGCCGGCCCAGATGTCGCAAGCCTTTTTCGAGTCAGCGCCCAGCTCCGCGCTGTCGAGCCAGCCGGCCAGATCCGGGGTTATCCATTTTTCGCGCTCGCTCAAAGCAGCGTCAGCGTCCACGCCGCGCATCCACAGGAGCGACGCCATGAACGACGAGCAGTTGAGCTTCCGGGCCATTTGCTCCATTGACTCGTCCGGCGCCCACACCCTCAGCTTTTCTTCAGGACATGACGCGATCAAGCTGATACAGTCCCCTTATCCTCCGATACGGCCTCCGGGGCAGCGTCTGGAGACGTGGCAGGCGTAGGTTCAGGCGTGACTTGCAGCGCCGGCGAAGCGGCTTGCGAGGGAGCCAGGTTGTTGAACGCGGACAAGAGGGATTTCTTCTCCTCCTCCAGCCCGGCGATCTTGAGGTCGCGCTCCTTTATCTTGGCCCTGTATTTGGCGCGCACCTCGAGCGACGCGACAATCGAGAAGATCCACATCAGGAGGACCCCGGCTGAAAAGAGGAGCGCCTCCCACACACCCTGCGGAAAAGACCGCTCGAACATAAGAAACTTCACATAGACGTCTGCCGCGTTCTGGAAAGCGTATACAGCCGAGAGCAACACGGAAAATGCAATGGCTAAGATATAAGTAAGCAAAAAAGTCACTCCCCTCTTAAATTTTATTACCGCTGATTATATCACACGCGTGCCGTATTCAAGCTCGCGTATGCCGCGCTGCGGGAATAGAAACGGCCCGGGCGGGAAAAGAAAAAACGCTATTGCGGATTGCAGGATATTTGCTATCATCTATTATAGATAGTATGTATGTATAATGAAATGATAATTTACTGTCAGGTGCCTAAAGGGTAAGGCCTCAAGCCCCTGCGGGTTTGCCTTCTGTAAACTGCAAAATGTCGTTTGGTCAGATTAATCAGCGCTTCATTGATCAGCGATCGCTTAAAACTGCTCACGCTCTGGTGGGCGTTCACACAAATTTGGAGGTGCGGTCAATGGGGAAAAAGAAGGTCATCTATGGCATTGAGGATCGTCCGAAGCTGGGGGTCGCAATACTGGCAGGGGCGCAGCATGTCCTCACGCTCTTCGGCGCCACTACGCTGGTGCCGCTGATAGTAGGCCCGGCCATGAACATGTCGCCGCTTCAGATAGCCGCCTTTATCGGGTGCGTCTATTTCGGCATGGGGATTGCCACGCTGATCCAGGTGTGGCCCAAAACGGGTTCTGGGCTGCCTATCGTGCAGGGTTCCAGCTTCAGCTTCATCCCTCCCATCATCACCATAGTGGGCATTTATCAGTCGCAGGGGCCGGAAGTCATAATGCAGCACGTCGGCGGGGCGCTCATAATCGGCGGCGTGACGCTCGGCATCATCGGCTACACGGGTCTGGTCGGAAAGATCAAGCGCGCGATAACTCCCGTTGTAATCGGCCCTACGATAATGGCCATAGGCTTTTCGCTTGCAGGGACGGCGATCAGTTCCGCCTCGACGTTCTGGCCCGTGTCGCTCCTAGTCGTCGTGCTAGTGTTCTATTTCAGCCTGGTCAGCAAAAACAGGTTTTTCAACATATTCGCGATACTGGCCGCCATCATGATCTCCTATCTCGTCTGCCTCGCCGGCTCGCTGGCAGGGTTCTTTCCCGAAGGGCACGCCGCGTTCGTCAACTTATCGCAGGTCGCCTCCGCCGAGTGGCTCAGGACCGACATATTCATCCCGTGGGGGCCGCCGCGCTTTTCGGTAGAGGCCGCAGGCGCGATAGCCGCCGGCTTCCTCTGTGTGATGATCGAGTCGATCGGTGACTACCACTCCTGCGCGTTCGCCGCCGGCATCGACGACCCCACCGAGCGGCAGGTGAGCAAGGGTATCGGCGCAGAGGGGATAAACTGCGCCGTCTCGGGCCTCCTGGGTTCCGTCGGGACGACGTCCTACACAGAAAACATCGGCCTCATCGGGCTCACAGGGGTGGCGAGCCGCTACGTCGTCATGATAGGCGCCGTGATACTCATCGTCATGTCGTTCATCGGGAAGCTGGGCGCGCTCGTCGCCACAATGCCGAACCCGGTGATCGGGGGGGCCTACATAACTCTCTTCGGGACAATAGGCGCCCTTGGCATACAAAACCTGATGCGGGCGGACATCGGCAGCCAGAGGAACATACTCATCGTGGGCTTTGCCTTCCTCATGTCACAGGGGCTGCCCGTATGGGTGGGAGAGAACCAGGCAGTATTCACGTCGTATCTGGGCGAAGTGGCCGGCAAGACGGTATGGGCGATCCTCAACACGCAGATGGCCGTTGCTGCCATCTGCGCCATCCTCTGCGACTCTGTCATACCAGGCACGCCAGAGGAGAGGGGCATTGCGCCGCGCAGCGGCGAATAACGGGAGGTGTTCGAACCAATGATAGACAGCTATCTTGCGGAAGGCGAAAAGAAATTACAGGAGAAGGGCGTCGTGAGCAGATACGGCGCGAACCGCGGCAACTCGTTGCGCATAACCAGGGACTATCTCGATTCTATACTGATCGAGATGCGCGTGATCGATTCCCCCCTTGCCTCGACTGAATTTAAGCTTTTTGGCGAAACCTTCGCCTCTCCCGTAATGACCGCCGCGCTCTCAGGGCTTAAAGAAATTCACCCCGACGGAATGGTAGAGGTCGCGCGAGGCGCGGCTGCCGCAAAGGCCGTGATGTGGACGGGTATCGGGGATGACAGCGAATTAACGGCCATTGCCAAAACAGGGGCGAGGGCGATTAAAATAATAAAGCCATACGCGGACGACGACCTGATCTATCGTAAAATAAAGCTGTCCGAGAAGCTGGGCCTGCTTGCGGTCGGCATGGATGTGGACTTCGTGTTCGGCGGGAAGAAAAAAAGAGGCTTCGCCCAGGATTTCCCCGTGGGGCCAAAGACATCAGGCGATATTAAAAATTTTGTAAAAGCGTCCGGCCTGCCGTTTATCCTGAAGGGAATACTGAGCGAACAGGACGCGGAAAAGGCACTCGAGGCCGGGGCGGCCGGCATAATGATCTCCCATCACGGAGGCTCCGTGCTTGACTACGCAGTCCCGCCCCTCATGATGCTCCCAAAGATAAAAAAAATAGCCGGTGAAAAAATACCGGTATTCGTGGACAGCTCAATCGGAAGCGGCGCCGACGTCTTTAAGGCGATCGCTCTCGGCGCCGACGCGGCATCCCTTGGAAGGGCCGTCATGGCCGGGCTTGCCGCAGAGGGCGCGGAGGGCGTCCGTAAGGTCATCGAGGGGGTAAATGAGGACATGAGGGTGATAATGAGCCTAACAGGGGCAGATTCGCCCGGCGCGATAACCCCTGACGTCCTGAAGTTCCGTTAATTTTGCGGCCTAGGCGCTTTTTACGATTGATCAGCGTTTCCTTAAGGGCGCATCCCTAGGATATCGCGCAGCAGCCTCATGACGGCGGCCTTCTCGCCGCCGTCCGTTATGGTCGCGCCTATGCAGGCCGGGCAGCCCCACCTGCACTTGCAGTTTGAGAGCGCGCTAGCGCAGGCTTCCAATAGCTTCGGCCCGAGGCCGAAGAGCGCCTCGGACAGCCCTATGCCGCCGGGGACGTTGTCGGCCACGAATACAGTGGGCGCCCTAAAGTGCGGATCCCGCTCGTGTCCCTTTACGATTATGTCCCCCCTGTCACACATAAGGAAGAGCGGCGCTATCGTCCGTACCAGGTTCGCGAGGCCTGAGAGGCTGTCAGGCCTCTCCTTTGCCGGCGCTTCGCCTGTCCCGTCCGCTTCGCCGGCCGTCCGCAGCCCCGTGACCCAGAACGCCGTCGTGTGCATCTGCTCCTCCGGGAGGTGTATGTAGCCGTATCCGACGTTTTCGTGGGTCAGCAGCTTGATCTTCTTGTAGATCGTGGGCCTGGTCGCCAGCAGAACCTCCCCCCAGCCGAACGGCGCTTTTGTCTCCGCCTCGTCCAGGACCTCTATCCGCGCTGCGGAATCCCCGTCCGTGTAGTAGTCCACGTCGACGCGCTTCACGTAACACCGCATCTGCTCGAAGTCCAGCTCCTCCACCTGGTACGGCTCGCCTAGGTGGAAGTATATGGCTTGGGGGAATATCAGGGTCGGTGCCGTCTTCCTGTCCATCTGGCCTATCACCTTCGGGTTCGCCGGATCCGTGATGTCGTGGATGACGACGTTCTCGCTCGTCGCGCTCCGGAGGGAGAGGGACGACGCCGGGTATGAGTCGGCCTGCCAGTGGTACCTGCCGCCCTCCATGTGGAGGACGCCGTGGCGGGCCAGATAGTCAAGCGCTTCGTCCGTGTCGCACTTCCCGAACGGCTCCCCGGCGAAGAACGGCAGCTCGAACGACGCGCACTTTACATGCCCGATCTGTATATAGGGGTTCGAAGGGTTTATCCGCGCGTGCTCCGGCGACGCGCCGAAGAAGTACGACGGGTTGGCGGAGAGGAACTGGTCGATCTGGAGGGACGATGCGACCATCACGGCGGCGGAAACCCTGCCGTCCGCCCTCCTGCCGCTCCTTCCGATCTGCTGCCACGCCGACGCCACGCTGCCCGGGTACCCGTGCAGGACGGCGAGTTCGAGCGAGCCGATGTCAACGCCTAACTCCAGGGCGTTCGTGCTGACGACGCAGTGGATGCTCCCGTCCCGGAGGCCGCGCTCTATTGCCCTGCGTTCGTTCGGCAGGTAACCGGCGCGGTATCCCGTTATGCGCGACGGCGATATCCCCCGCTTCGAGGCCGCGCCCTGGAGGTACGTCAGCAGGAGCTCGACGTTGATGCGCGAGCGGGTGAATACGATGGTCCTTATCCCGTTGCAGACAGCCTCGATGGCGATCCTGGAGACTTCGAGCAGTGACGAGCGCCTGATGCCGAGCTGGCTGTTCACCACGGGCGGGTTGTAAAAGATGACGTGCCTCTCCGGCGCCGGCGCGCCGTTTTCGCCTACCAGCTCCACTTCCCTGCCTATAAGCTCTTCCGCGAGCGCTTTAGGGTTAGCTATCGTGGCCGAGCAGCAAATGAACGTCGGACGTGATCCGTAAAATTCGCAGATGCGCGCCAGGCGCTGGAGGATCAGCGCGAAGTGTGAGCCGAAGATCCCGCGGTATGTGTGCAGCTCGTCGACGACCACGAACTTGAGATTCTCGAAGAGGCTCTTCCACTTCGTGTGGTGCGGGAGTATGCCAGTGTGGAGCATGTCAGGGTTCGTGATCACGATGTGGCCCGCGTTGCGGACCTTCGCCCTCGCGTCGGAGGGGGTGTCACCGTCATACGTGAACGTGCGGACGTCGAGCTCCATGTCCTCCACCAGCTCGTACAGCTCTGAGAGCTGATCCTGCGCCAGCGCCTTCGTGGGGAAGATGTATATGGCCCGTGCGGATGGGGCGCCTATTATCGTATTCAAGACCGGCACGTTGTAGCAGATGGTCTTGCCGGACGCGGTGGGCGTCACGACCACGCAGTCGCGCCCCTTGGAGGCAAGGGCTATAGCTTGCGCCTGGTGCGTGTACAGGCTCTCTATCCCCCTCTTTTTGAGGGCGGCGACAAGATCCGCGTCGATGTCGGGCCATCCCGCCGTGACGGCCGGCGAGGGCAGGATCACCTCATGGGCGGCGATGTCACCTGGCAGGGACTCCACCCACTCCAGCAGCTTGCGCAGATCCTTGGTGCTTTTAGAAAAGACAGATGCCATAACCTAACAGAGCGAGAACACGCTCACGCTCCTTCACGCTCCTTCTGCATTGAGTTGCCCGGTGAGGCGTCCTGACGCCGCCTGGGCAAAATCGAATTTTATCCGCTTCAATCGCGCCTTGAGGCGACCTTTCCGCCCACCATCGTGAGGTCTACGGATATGTCCTTTATCCCCTCGGGCGGTATCGTGAAGATGTCGCGGTCGATGATTATGAGATCCGCCAGGAACCCTGGTTTCAGGCGTCCCTTGACGTTTTCCTTGAACTCCGCGTAAGCGCTCTCGTATGTGTACGCGTCTATCGCGGTCTCCACGTCCACGGCGTCGTCCGGGTTGTAGCCACCGTGAGGCGCGCCCGCGAGATCCATCCTCGTCACGGACGAGTAGATGCATTTGAACGGGTTACAGTCCTCCACTGGCGAGTCGGAGCCATACGAGACGTGAACACCGAGGCGGTGCAGCCTTCCGAAGGCGTAGGAGGCAGACGCGATTTCCGGGCCGACCCTGCTAGTTATCACGTGGAGGTCGGTGTTGATGAAGATCGGCTGGGCCATGACCAGCACGCCCATGTCCGCGATGCGCTTCAAGAGAGGCATGTCTGTTATCTGGCAGTGGTTGACCGCGTGACGCAGCACGTTCTGTCCGCCGCGTATGATTTTTCCGTAAGCGTCGAGCGTCTGTGATATCGCGCCGTCGCCTATGGCGTGGGTCATCACCTGTAAGCCGTTCTCGCACGCGACGCGGCAGAACCTGTCCAGTTGTTCCATTGGCAGGCAGTCTACTCCCCTGTTGCCGGGGTCGTCGCGGTAGTCCTCGCGCCGGAGCGCCGTCCTCGCGCCCAGCGAGCCGTCCTTGAACAGCTTCAGCGGGCCCGCCGTCAGCGTGTCGCCCCGGTAAACAGGGTCGTGCCTCTCCGTCCTGATGTATTCCAAAAGAAGCGCCTCGTCCAGGAACGTGACCTGGTGCCGGAAGCGCAAGGGCAGCTCGCCGCCCGAGAGGAGCTCACGCAGCAGCCCGAACACCTCCGCCGCGTCATCGTCCCTGGCGTCGTTCGACTGGACGGACGTGAGGCCAACGCTCAGGCAGTAGGCCATGCCTTTTTTCAGGAAATTCTTCCATTCCGCCCGCGAGTTGGGTTTTATCGCCCCCTCGATCAATTGCATGGCGTTTTCCTTGAACACGCCAGAGGGGCTTCCGTCCTCTGTCTCGAAGACGCCGCCCTCCACTTGAGGGGAGGAGGCCGTAACCCCGCATATCTCCATCGCCTTCGTGTTGGCGGCGGCGGAATGCCCGCAGACGCGCTTCAAGACGATCGGTATGTCGCGCGAGATCCTGTCGAGGTCGTGCCTGTTCAGGGCGCGTTTCTCCCCGTCAAAGAAGTCCTGGTTCCACCCGATGCCCAAAATCCCCCGCTCGACGGTCTCCGGGTGGCTTCCCGCATACTCCTTGCCACGCGCCACGATCTCGTCGATGGAGCGCGCCCCCGAGAGGTCGAGCGTCGAAAGAGCCTCGCCGAGGTAGGCCAGGTGCATGTGGGAGTCGTTCAGCCCGGGCAGGACCGTCCTCCCGCCGGCGTCGATGACCTGCGTCCCCGCCTGGGCGGACGAAAGCATCTCGTCGTCAGTGCCGATGGAGGTTATGACCCCGTCCGAGATACGGATGGCTTCGGCGAATTTGCCGCGTTCGACGTAGATCTTTCCGCTTTTGATTATCGTGTCCATAGCCCGGTCACCCCAGCAGGAGCGGAAAAAAACGCCGCCCCGTTTTAATAGCGTAGATTGTGCGTTCGCGCGAAAAAGGCTAGCGGCCTTTCAGCAAGACCCATACCCTCTTGAGGCACAGCTCGTCTATGACCTGGTTGAAGGCGTCGTCGCCCAGCTCCATTATGTCAAAGAGTATCCCGAGCGCGTCGAATTCCATGCGCGCGAGCTGTCCTCCGGCGGCGGCTACGGTCGTCATCATCCTGGAGGCCTCCAGGCGCTCCCACATTGGCATCAGAGGCACGAGCAGACGCGCCGTGTCCTGAAAATCGGGCGGGTATAGGAGGCAGAAGTCCTTCAGAGCGGTGAGCGCGCGAATTTCGAGGGCAGTGAAGGAGAAATGCTTTTCCATAGTGTAGGAGAGCTGGACGAGCTCGTAGTCGTCAACGTAGCCGTCGCTTCTGGCGATAGCCATCCCGAGCTCGACTAAGAGGTGCTTTTTGGCATAGAGCGGCGTGAGCGCGTCACCCTGATGTATCGGAACGACCGTGATCACGTCACCGGCGCTCACGGCAGGCTCGCGCGCGATGTCAGGGACGATGAGGCTGCCTGACATCTGGGCTGCTATGCTTATGTCCTGCTTTTCAGAGAGCGACAGCCCGCCTGCGGCGGGCACACTCAGGCCGAGCTGGCCACAGAGCTTGCTTATGGTCAATAAGGTCATGTTGACAGACGGCCGTTTTTCATTGGAGACTTTTTCCTCCCCTGTCCTCTGATACCCCACCGTGACGTCGATGTAAGGCCCTTCGGTGTCCGCTGCAGTGTATTCATTCAGAGAGACCGTTGTGTTTCCCCCGCTGATCCATGTCGGCTGCAATTCCTACCACCCCACAGTACCCTGGCGCTTATGTTATTGCTTTATGCCGCCCTTTGTCAAATAAGTTTTTTTGAAATTATAATAATTTCAATGAACCAAGACATCCTTTACGCTGTGTTCACATAACTGAGATGACTGGCTCAGCGCCCTATACGTGGCTACGTCCAAATAAAATCGCCCGACAGCATCGGGCGATTTTGTAAATGCGGGCTGCAATTCCTCGTAAAATTACCTCATACGCTTGATTGATGATTCCGAAAACCCTCGCGGCGTCCGTGTCCTAAAACGGCAAAATGCCGTTTAGGTGAACCAATCAGCGCTCCGCCTATGGAAACGGTACAATATGCCTGGCGTTTCCGCTATTCTTTCACCTGATAGACGCTGTCGATCAAAGTCCCGTCACGATACTCCACGACCGCCACAACCATCCTTGCGCGAATGGGGCGAAGCGGAGGGCGTTGTCTCATGATGCTTTCGCCGCACGGATCAGGGGCTGCTGCGGCAAACAGGCGAACAGCGGCAGCGCTCCCCTGCCGCCGCTGTTCGTAATGCGGCCAGTTCAGCAGTTGTGCTGCAGGCTGAATTCCTCCTGACTCACGACGCTCGGTTCCGCCGCCTTTTTAACAACCTCGGCGATCCTGCCGTGTTCCAGGTAGACCGTGCGGTCCGCCTCGAAGCCCACCTCTGGGTCGTGGGTGACGACGACTATAGTGGAGCCCCCCTCGTGAAGACCGCGCAAGATATCCAGAACGACTCGCTCGTTCGTCTCGTCCAGGTTGCCGGTCGGCTCGTCGGCGAGTATGAGCCTCGGGTAGTTTATCAGCGCGCGAGCTATGCACACCCTCTGCTGCTCGCCGCCGGAGAGCTGGCTCGGGAGGTGCTTGGCCCTGTCGGCCAGACCGACGCGCTCAAGCGCATTGAGCGCCTCCGGCTCGTCGGTCATGCTGTGATAATACTGCGCCACCATCACGTTCTCAAGGGCGGTCAGATAGCTTATGAGATGGAACTGCTGGAATATGAGGCCGATCTTGTCGCGCCTGATCGCGGTCAGCTCAGCGGAGGAGAGCTTCGACAGCTCTTCCCCGTCGAGCAGTACGGAGCCGCTCGTGGGCTTGCCCATGCAGCCGATGATGTTCATCATAGTCGTCTTGCCAGACCCGGAGGGACCCATTATGGCGAGCCATTCCCCTTGCCCGACCGACATGCTCACGTTCGAGAGCGCTCTGACCTGCCCGTATACCATCGAAACATCGTTCAGTTCGAGTATGTTCATCATATTACATCCCCTCCTCATTCCCCGCGCAGCACGAGGGCCGGTTCCACTTCGACCGCCCGCCGCACAGGCAGGAGGCACGCGCACACCGTCACGGCTATGGAAACTGCGATCGTCAAGGGCAGTAGCTTCCAGTCCAGGATTATCCCGCGCCCGAACACGTTGACGCAGACCGTCTGGGCGAAGACATAGCCAAAAACCGCCCCCAGCACGCCGCCCAGGAAGCCCAGAAGGACCCCCTCGCCCAGGAACTCCTTTGCGATGCTCCGGTTCTCAGCGCCGATGGCCTTTTTCAATCCGATCTCGCGTCTGCGCTCCATCACCACCGTCATCATCGTCGTCGCCACGCATATCATGGTCAGGACAAGCACGACTGCCGAGACGATGACTACAAGCGCCTGCAGCTTCGACAGGACGGCCGCCTCTGACTGCGTGACCCGCTTGACGAGGCGCGGCGAGACGTTGGGCACGCCGGCTCTTATCGACGAGGCTATCTCGCCAAGCTCCGTCTCCGTGCCGGCAATGCTCAGCTCGGCCATGTCCGCGACGCCGGAGTTCCCCATCAGCGCTTCCAGGGCGGGAAGCGACATGATGATAAAACCGTCCTCGACGCTGCCGGAACGGATGACGCCCGACACCGTGACGTCACGGCTGAACCTCGACCCGTCGCTTGCCCTGCCCGTAATCGTTATGGACGACCCGCGCGCCAGCCCGGTGAACTCCGCTATGTCGGAACCGATCAGGATGTCGTCCGATCCGGCCGGCCATTCGCCCGTGACGCTCCAGTAAGGGCTGGTCTTCCTTGCGCTCTCGAAAACCGTTCCGACGGCCGTATAACCCTGCATGTTGACCCTGACCATCTCATACCGGTACGGCGTCATGCCGACCAAGGACGCGGGCGGGATGACGCTTGCCGCCTTTTCTGCGTCCTCCAGGCCGAGCAACGCCTCCTCGCCGGAGGCCACTAGCACCATGTTAGCCCCGTAGCTCCTGAATTCCCGACCCATCTGGCGCGGGATGTCGTAGCTGATCGACGCCATCCCCAAAAGCACGGTCCCGCCTATGGCTACGGCGCACAACGCCGCCAACAGACGCGACCTGCGGCGCACAAGCGAGCTCACGAGCATCTTGAAGAACATTCTACGATTGGTCATCTCAAATCACCGCGCTATCTGCCATGGAGGACCTCAGCAGGCCGCAGCGACAGCAGGAGCCTTATGGCGGGCAGGCTCCCAGCCAGCGCGACCGTCACGGTGAGGAGCGTCACCAGCGGGATGACAAGCGGCCGCACCTCTATCGACGAGCCGAACACCGTGTGCCCGATCAACTGCGCGAACCCCAGCCCCGCGAAGTAACCAGCCGCGCCCCCGAGGAGCGCGGTTATCATTGTCTCCGTGATTATGAGGGCGGACACTTCGAAGGAGGACGCCCCGACGGCCTTTATCAGGCCGATCTCCGCGCTCCTCTCCATCACGCTTGCCGTGACGAGGTTCGATATGGCAAGCGACGCGCACGACAGGCTGAGCGCCGTCAGGAGGATCATCAGCAACTGCGTCTTCTGGAGGATCGCGCCCTCCGACTCCGCCACCTGCAGCACGGGTTTCGCGCGCGCGTTGCTGATGACCTCCTCTATCTGGTAGGCTATCGAGCTGATGTACGCCGTGCAGTACCACGTGTCCCACTCGTGGCGCGAGAGGCTGTTCGGATCCCTCGCCGCGCGTCTTGCCAGATCGTTCTCAGGGGTGGTGAGAGCGCTCACCTCCACCCTGCTGACGAGGCCCTGTCTGCTGGATATCTCCTGTGCGAGCCAGAGAGGGACGAAAAGACTCTCGTCATCCGCGCCGCCGCTCTGAAATACGCCCGCTATCGTAACGTCAGCCCCGCTCCTGTCGGAGACGGAGACCTTGTCGCCAGGGCCTACGCCCAGCTTCGACGCAAGACTCGCGCCAATCATGCCAGACGCCTCGCAGCACGGGCTGCCGTCCTCCGCCCACGCGCCTTTTACGTCCCACCACGATTTCATCCTGCCCATCCCGGTCTGCACGGACTCGCCCGTGGGCGCGTCGAACTGTTTGTCGAACCACGTGCCATGGACTGTCGCGTTGGCGGACTTGCCCCCACTCTTTACCAGTGCGCTCGACTCCAGGTAAGGCGCGAAATCGACTATGTTGAACGCCCAGAATATCGTCTTCAGCTTCGGAAGCTCGTCCTCGGCCAGATACTTGTCAGCGCCGCCGCCCATATCAGCATCGCCCGCCTCGCTGTACAGGTCGCCCAGGAAGGAGGCGGCGCGCGGTACAACGGTGAGGTTCGCCCCGTAGGACTTGAGCTCCTGGTTCACCTTGTCCCCCACGTCGAACATGACGTTGAGCATGGCCGTGCAGATCGACGCCCCTAGGGCCATCGTCACCGCTATCATCGCCATCCGCCCCCGCTGCCGCAGGAGCGCGCCGGTCATCATCCGAAAGAACATTATGTTACACAGCCTCCTTAAAAAAGAACGTCAGAACCTGCGCGCCTCGTCGGCGAGGTCTTGCGTCATTATGATCAGATTGCCCTCCGCGATTTCAAATTTCAGCGGCACCGGGTTGCACCCGCCGGGCAAACCGATAGTGGCCTTGTTCATCACCACGTCGCAGAGGATGCAGACGACCTGTCCCTTCCGCTCGTAGTAGCCCGTCGGCCCGCAGACGTCGCAGGCGTCCAGCCCCACCCCGTAGGCAGTGTCGTTCTTTTTGATCACGATGTAACGGACGTCTGTCATCTGGGAGAGGCTCAGAACCTTATGAGAGAACCGATGGAGGTTCCCGTCGTTTACCATTTCGAGCGGGATCACGATCCTGTCTCCCTGCGCCGGGAACTCTATGGGCGGCGACAGCTCGACCCGCCTGTTGCTGTACGTCGCGCCGACGGTGACGGAGAGGAGCGATATCGCGACGGCGAGGACGGCCGTCACGCAGACTCGGATCTGCTTCCGCGCCGCATGCCTCGCGCGCCTCACAAGCGCGGGGTTTTCTCCTGACGGCCTGGCGGATTTGACCCGTATGTACTGCAAGGCCGCCGTCGCCGCCGCTATCGCTATCATGGCGTACAGGAAGAAATTCACGTGGGTCAGCGTCCATATCACGCTGCGCGTGAGCAGCCTGTAACGGGGGATCATATTACGCCCGAGCAGTATCTGGACGATCGTGAGCGCCGTTTTCACGTCGAGGACGAGGAGCGAGACGGACGCCGCCGCAAAGAGGAGCCGTCCGCCCGCGCCAGATGCTGCCTTATAAATCGCGAAGCCGGCCAACGCCGCCAGCAGCAGGCCCGCCGAGTAGCCTATGACCTTGAACAGGAACTCCGTGTTGAAAATATTGTCCATCCCGACGGCGAACTCGAACGGATAAAGCAGTATATTCGGGAAGAGGGCGGCCGAGACTAACGCGGCGAAGCAGAACGTCAGCCGGTACAGCGCCTTCCGTCCCGGACCGTCCGTAGCAGTCATTTCTTTTTGTTGCAGGGGCGCGCGGACGGACCCTGCCACCCTGCATAACGACCAGAGCAGCGCGAGGCCGCATACGAGCATCGGTACGAATACCCCGAGGTCGTAATACTCCCGCACGCCGAAAGCCGTGTTGCGCTTGACTACGGCATAGACAAGGGCCGGGATGAATCCCGGCGCCAAGCCGCGATATAATGTTTTCCCGGCCTCGAATCGATTCGCCCTGTTCAAAAAAGCATAAAGCATCGAAAGCGGAATGACGAGATAGAGGGAATTTATCGTTACCTTTATAATGTACTCCAGCATGTCGTTCTCCCTAAACAGCCCGCCTGTAAAATCAGCGAAAGCCCACGCCTAACCTAGGGCGCGGGTCTCAGTTCATCTATGCCGGAGGATGCTCTGTGATCCTCCGGCCTCGTCTGCGTAACCTTAACCTATGCTATAAAATTAACCTGCCGCCGTTACCACGCCCTGGGGATGTAGTCGAAGTCCCACGAGACCTCGATGGGCGTCGCCCAGTAGCGCCCGGTCACTCCGGTCTCCTTGTCCACGTGGAGGAGGTAGCCCTGCTTCTCAGGGTTCTCTATGATGAACGTGATCTTGTACATCCCGGCGCCGTCGAGCTTGACGTTGTTGCCGTAGTGCGGGCCGTCGGACGCGCTCATCGGCATGAAGTTCCCCTCGATGACCTTCGTGCTGCCCTGCTTCTGCGCGCGGTACTTGACGGTCAGGTTAGGGACGAAATCCCCCGCGCCGTAGCCCAGGTTGTTCCCCTCTGCCGCAGATATGTCGGCCTCAAGGTGCATGTCGGCCTGCGACGCCGGTATGCCTCCCATGCCCGCCGGCTCCATGTCCACCGGCTGGAAATAGACGCCGGCGATGTTCAGCGGCCCCACGACGTGATCGTCCCCGAGAGGGAACTCCTCGAAACCGGCCGTGGCCTCTCCAGGCGCCGGGGCGGCCGCGTATCCGGCCGTGGCGAACGCCATCGTCAGCACGAACAGCGACAGAAACAGAACCTTGCAAACAGTGGAAAAGCCCGCGTACTTACAATATTTCTTCATTGCGATAAAACCTCCTAAAAATTTGAGTTTGTATTGTATCCCAACGTCCAAAGGCTTATAACGCCGCGCGCAACTTGCGCCCCTTTGCCCGATAGTAGATGACGGAGCCTATCGCCAAAGCCAAGAGGATTGCCTGCGGGATTAAAGTCTCAAGATATGGGTAAATACCAAGAATGTCTATCATCTGCGTAGGTTCGAAGCCGGTGATTAACGTGGTGCCGACGACGTCGGCCTCCTGCAGTTCCCTTACGCCACCGCCCGCGAAGGCCACCGACATGATATACATCAGGATGCTCGTCCCCATGAAGAAGGGCTTGACGGGGATAACGAGCGAGCCGTAGCGCACGAGGAGGAATATGGCAACTAGTGCGACGCAACCGACGACGAAGCCAATCCATACCATGTTTACGTAGGCTGATGTCGTTCCGAGAAGGGCCTGGTAGAAGAGTATCGTCTCCGCGCCTTCCCTGAAAACCGCCAGGAAAGCTGCCGCACAGAGCGCGAAACCGCTCCCAGTCTCCACGGCGGACTGCACTTTGCCCTCGATGTACTGCTTCCACGCCTCTGCCTCGGCCTTCGAAACCATCCAGTTGCTGACGAAGAAGAGGACCACCACGGCCAAGAGCATGGCAGCGCCCTCCAGTATCTCCTGGTTTGCGCCGCTCACCTCAAAGACGTACTGCAGCGCGTAGGCCGCCAGCGCGCTCGCTATGAGAGCCGCGATGCCTCCGCCGTAGACGACCCTGGCCTGCTTCGCGTTGCCGGAGCGGATGAGATACGCGACGATCGCGGCTATGACGAGTATCGCCTCGAACCCTTCACGGAGGATGATAACCAGTGAGGCCAGGAATACGCCCACGGCACTCTCCTCCTCCTCTTCCTTGCCGTCCAGGTTGTTGGCGTCCTCCCTCAGCATTTTTTTCAGGGAGTCGAGCGACGCCTTTACCTCGGTGGCCGACGCCCCTTCGGTCATAAGCCTCTTCACCACGCTGAACTGGTACTCCACGGTGGAGGCCCTCTTGCCGGATATATACGAGAGGACGGCCCGTTCTACGCCTTCCTTCTCGTAATAGCCGAAGTACGCGTCGTTCACGAAATCCTTGGCCGCGTCGGCGTCATTCCCGTTATAAGCATCTAGCGCGTTGTCGAGCGCTATGTGCATCTGGTCGATTATCGCGTTCCACGACGCATACTGCGCTGCGCCCGCTGGCGCTGGCATAATGAACACCGGCAAGCACGTTAAAAAAAAGACGGCGGTCAAAATATTCTTTCTCAAAGTGTCAAATCACCCCACATTGTCATTTATACGAACACACAAACCAACAGTCCAGAACCTTGGTGTTTCTCACGCCTGAGGGCTTTGGCTGCCCGGTATTGAGAGAACGCCGGTCAAGTCTCTAGCCTAAACGATGTCTTGCCGTTCAGAAAAGCAGGTGCGGCGATGTTTAAATTTTCACCCTTTAGGCCACTAACATTAATCAGCCTTTTCAAGTTCGCATCAACTAATAAACAGCGGGACACTCCGCTAACCCTAACTACGCGCCACAGTTGACGAGAGGGATAATACATCTCCGTGTTAATTATGTCAAACAATTCTTTCTGGACTGGATACAATTATAATAAAAGGTATTTATGTCCAATATTACGCATTCTCAGATATAATTGTGATATTTAGCCTTGATTCATTTATAATTTTTCCAAGTAATGTCTGTCGAATCGAATCGCAGTTGATCATCCTTCCCTAAAGATGTAAAATTTGAACGTATTATAAAACTTTTGGCCTGTCAGGAGGCAACATCATGAAGAGATCTACGACGGCACTGTTTCTCATAGCCTTTATCGCGGCAGTCATAATCGCTGGGATTTCCGCGACGGAGGCGCATGCTGACAAAAAACTGCCGGCCCCGCAGACGAGCGGCGGGATGGGGCTGTTCGAGGCGCTCAAAAAGAGGCAGTCGGCGCCCGGAGGGGATTTCCCGACCGCGGACCTCTCCGACGCGGAACTCGCGAACGCGTTGTGGGCGGCGACAGGGCTGAACCGAGGAGAAAACGGCTGGACTGTGCCTATGGACAGGGGACTCCCTCCATACGTGGACGTCTACGCCGCGCTACCGTCCGGCGTCTTCCGCTACGACTGGAAGGCACACTCCCTGTTAGACGTGTCGAAGAAGGACATCCGCCCGAATATAGGCCTTCAGAACTTCGTGGCTCAGGCACCCTGTTCGCTCATATTCGTAGCGAACAGCGAATCCCTCTCCGCGATCAAGAACGAAACCCTCATGCTCCAGTTCTCCGCCGTAGCCGCCGGCGCCATGACGCAGGACGTCTACCTGGCCGCCGCCGCGATGGGTCTGGGCGCGCGCTACATACACTCCATAAAGGAAGCCGAGATCAAGCGCGAGCTCGCCCTGAACGACGCCGACAGCGTAATCTGCCTCATGCTGCTGGGGAAGTGACACAGCAGAGGGGGGAGCGCGTCGCGCAAGCGCTCCCCCTGTTTGTCATGACAATTCTATTTTAAATTGACATTGGTCAACGTTTTCCCTAACCCCTCGTCCTTTCGATTTTAATTCGACGCCGGCGGATCTCAGACGCCGCCATGAAAACCTTTCGGCCGTCTCAGCGCCGTCAGCAGACCCTCAAGCCGCCGGGACGGATCGCCGTCGCGATAAATATGATATAGTATCAACGATAAGAAGGCACGCGGAGGAGCGGGGAAGGGATGACGCAAAAGGCGCGGAAACAATGGAGGACACTCGCGTTTTCCAGTTCAGCAAGGCGTCCGGGCGCACGGATTTAGCGAGGGCGGGAGAGCCGCTGCTTAGGCGGGATTATATTGCAGATGAAAGATGCCAACGTAGTTCTGGGCGTCCCTGCTGATGCCACACTGGAAGAGATAAAGCGCGCGTACACGATGCGGGTCCGCATCGTGCATCCTGACCGTTTTGAACAGGGATCGACGGATTGGAAGATCGCGAACGACATGCTACGCGACCTCAATCAGGCATATGAATGGCTCCGGAAGTTCCGGACCGTCCAGGAACAGATCGAGCGCGTAAATATCCATGGCAGGAGGCGGGCGGCGCGGCAGGATGCCCCCTGGCATCACGAGCCCTACGCGGAAAAGCGTGAGTACGCGGACTGCGGACAGGGCTCTGACGACGCCTGGGGCCAGTATGGGCCTGGCGGCACGGAGAGCGGCTGGACGATGCGCGGCGAGTATTTCGACAGGATGAGGGAGCGCTACACTCAGACGATCAGGATCAAAAGAAAGGAAAACGCCAGCCGCGAACACCGCAAAAACATACTGACCGCCGCTGGGCTGTCCCTCGTGGCAGCAGCCGTTGTGTGCGCGGCGCTCTTTTACCGGTAAGGATGCCGCGCGACCGCGCTCTTATTTATTTCGAGCGCGCTTCTTTTTTTGACGGCACCCGGTACTGCGGCTCTCTTTTTTGCTTCTGATATGGCTGAATATCAGGATCTGTGAGCGTGACGAGTTCTCTGGCGCTGTTTCTCTGAACGAGCAGCACTACCCGGCTACCCTGCGCCAGCCTCAAATCGATGGGTTCTACCACATCCCCCGTGACCTGAAGGCCGTTCATCTCCAAGATGACGTCCCCGGCCCTGATGCCTGCCCTGCCCGCGAGGCCGTCCGGGATGACGGCGATAATCCTGTTGCCCTCCATGAGCATGTCTGCCTTTGGAAAATCGGGCTCCAGCTCCGGGAACTGCCCGGAGACCCTCATCAGGAAATACCTGTCAAGCCCCTCTACGGCCGCCTTCAGGTCAAACAGGTCGTAAAGTTTCTCCTTATCGATCCGACTCTCTTCACTCAGGGAGACGACCTCGTCCGTCGCATATGCCTTCTCATGCTTCGTCCCTGGGTTCGCTACGAAGAACGTGTCGATGACAGCCTCCAGCCCGCCCGGGGACGGGATCACGCTCCATGTCTTGCGGAAGACGGGGTTTTTAAAGACCCACGGCTCACGGTACAGGGCGATGCCGGAAAAGGAATGTGATTTTTTTTCAAACACGAGGCTGTACGGATCCGAGGACGTCATCTTGAATCCCTGCGTCATCATGGACTGGGCGATATACTCGAGTACGCCGCCGCGGTCGGACGTCCGGAGGGTTATGGCCTTTGGGGCGGCCTCGGAAAACACGCCGCCTGAGAGCACGGCCATAGCGACAATAAACGCGATAACGCTTGCCTTTCTCACAATTCCCGCCTCCGTCCGGCATAAGCCTGACACTTATAAGAAGACCGATTATAGTCAAGGGCCTAAAGGTAAAGATTTAAACCCTCACGGCACCGCACTCTATAAACGGCTAAATATCGCCTAGGACAATTACTCAACGCTTCCTTTGTATTATTATGCCATCACGCGCGGCTCTGTCAAGGCCGCGCGCCTTGAATCCACAACTGTCCCGCAAAAATCAAACGCATTTGGGGCTGTTCTATTGACTGATTTAGTAGTAGTATCGGTTTATGAAGTTTTTATTGAATGGATGTGGTTCAGTGGGTTCCTTTGAAGTGAAAAACGAGACTGTCCTCTCTATCCTCAGCCGCCTTTCGCCATTTCTGCACGGAAAAAACGAGGCCCTCATACGGATCCTAGTCTGCGCCTTTTCCGGCGGGCATATGCTCCTGGAGGATCTCCCTGGCCTGGGCAAGACCACGATGGCGATAGCGGCGGCGCGAGTGCTGGGCCTGCGGTTCGGACGCGTCCAGTGCACGAACGACCTCTTGCCGACGGACGTGACCGGCCTCAACATCTTCAAGGCTGACAAGGGTGCCTTCGAATTCCACCCCGGGCCGATATTCAACAACCTCGTCCTCGTGGACGAGATAAACAGGGCGACAGCGAAGACGCAGAGCGCGCTTCTGGAGGCCATGGGCGAGGAACAGACCACGGTGGACGGCCTCACGTACCGTCTCGCGCGCCCCTTCATGGTGATAGCAACCCAGAACCCGATAGAGCACTCCGGCACGACACCCCTGCCCGAGTCGCAGATGGACAGGTTCATGATGAGGGTATCGATCGGGTATCCCGACAGGGCTTCCGAATTGGGCATTCTCAGGGCAGGAAGCCAGCGGGACTCCATCGACGGCATATCGCCGGTCTTGTCCCCCGAATCCGTGGTGTCGGCTCAGCAGGCCATAGAGCGCGACATCGCAGTGTCGGACAGGATCCTGGATTACGTGCTGTCGATAGCCGAGATGACGAGAAACCACCCGCACATAGCAGCCGGCGTCTCCACGCGGGGGGCGATGGTGCTGCTGAGCTGCGCGAGGTGCGCCGCGTGGATGCAGGGCAGGGGCTTCGTTATACCGGAGGACGTGAAGGCGTTCGCCGCGGAGGCGCTCGCGCACCGGATGCAGATTAAAGGCGTATCGCGGCGCGGCGCGCAGGACGCCCTGGAAATCATACAGTCTGTACTGAGCGAGGTCCCGTCTCCCTGATGAGGCCGGGGCGCGTCAGGATGGCCGTTCACAGGTCGGGAAAAATCTACATAGTCGTCGCGGTAGTGCTGGGCGTCCTCGCCATAAACGGCGGGAACAACTTCCACTATCTCGCCGCCGCTTCATTGCTAGGCTATATGGCCGTCTCCGGTGAGGCAGGGAAGCGCAACGTGAGGGGCGCGTCGGTGTCGCTCTCCTTCCCGGATGAAATCTACGCCGGGACGCCGTTTTTAGCGACAGTCGAGGTGACGAACACCAAGAGGTTCCAGGCCATATCCCTGCTCGACGTGAGCGTGCTGGGGGGCGCCGCATTCTTCCCCGCGATTTTGCCGGGGGAGAAAAAAGCCGCCGCCGTTAAACTCCTGGCCCCGCGCCGAGGCATGAGCGACGCCGGGGCGGTCAGGCTCTCGTCCGTCTACCCCTTCAACCTATTCACGTGCAGCTTCTCCATCCCCTGCCCTGAAAGGCTGACAGCGTTCCCTGAGCCTCTCATGGCGGACGAGGGCGTCAGGGCGTCCTGCATGATCGGCATAGACGACCTGGAAGAGGCGCTCTCGCGGCCCGGGCCGCAAAGGCAGCTCTCTGACTCCGACATAGCGGGCGTCAGGCCCTACGCGGAGGGCGACCCGATGAGGCTGATACACTGGAAGTCCAGCGCAAAGACGGGGTCGCTCAAGTCGCGGCTGTACGAGGCTTTAAGCGGCGGGAAGATCATCGACCTGGACGTGCTTACCGCGTCCGGGGTGGAGAAGGGCCTCTCATGCGCAAGCTGGGAGATAATGGACTCCATCAGGACGGGCGAGGCGATAGGGCTGATGAATCGCGGACAGTTGCTGGACATATCCAGCGAGAGGCATGACAAGCTGTCCATGCTAAGGGCGCTCGCGCTCTACGAATGACGCGCGTGACGCGGGACGCCGAGACGTGATCCGCCTGAACACCCTCCTCTACGCCAACACGGTCGCCTGTGTGCTGGTCGCCTTGGCGTCCTGCGCCGGTGCTGTAGCGCCGTCCCACGTCACCCTGTTCCTCGCGCTCTCCCTCATCGCTTTCGCCATAGACGCACTGGGGCTCAGGCGGCCCCCGAGGCTCGTGATCAACGCCGTCTCCGTCTGCGCGCTCCTGTGGATTGTGAGAGCCTTGAGGTACAGCAACGTGATAGAGACCTTCACAGGCGCGGTGCTGCTGCTGATATCCGTCAAGATGCTGGAGGAGAAGAGGTGGAGGGACTACCTGCAGATCTTAGGCCTTGCGGTTCTTGCCGTACTGAGCGCGGCAATCGTCTCATACGTCGAGAGCGTGGTCTATTACTCCCTGCTCATCAGCGCCCTGGCCGGCGCGGAGCTGGTGCTGATGTCGTGGCACGACAAGCAGCCAGGGGCGCGCCTTACCGTCCGCCAGGCGCTCCGGACGCTGGGCTGCGCGGCCCTGATATGGGCCTCGATGCTCCCCATATGCTTTGCCCTCTTTTTCGCGGCGCCGCGCACGAGGGCCGTGATGGCGCAATTTCAGCGGCCCGGCGGCAGCGGTTCCACGTTCTCCGGCTTCAGCGACCACGTAACGCTTGGTTCCGTGAAGGAGATACAACTGAGCGACGAGACGGCCTTCCGGGCGGAGACGCCGCCTTTGCCGCCGAACGCGCTCTACTGGCGCGGCATGACGCTGGAGGCGTTCAACGGCTCTGCCTGGTTCCCGATGCGCAGGAGTTTTCGAAACGGCCCATTCGCGGCCGAAGGCACGACGGTCGTTCAGAAGATACTCATGGAGCCAGGGTACCACAGGGTTTTCTTCGCTCTGGACAAGCCCATGCACGTCGATAACAGGAACGCGGTTGACATGGGCGACGGAAATTTTACAAACACTGACTACAGGGCGTCCGGGAGGCTGGAGTACACAGCTATCTCATCGGTTTCGCCGTTCATGAAGCCCTTGGATCCCGACAGGGACAAGAGGATTTACCTGGCCCTGCCGGAGGGTTTCATGCCGGAGCTCAGGGAAATCACGGCAGGGATGACTTACGGGAAGAGCGACAGGGAGAAGGCGGAGGCGATAATGGCGTATCTCGGCCCCCCGAATTTCGAATACTCCCTGAGCGACCTGCCCACCTCTGACAGCCCTTTGAGCGAATTCATCTTTTCCTCGCGCATGGGCAACTGCGAGTATTTCGCCACGGCGATGGCCGTCATGCTCCGGCAGGCCGGCGTCCCGAGCCGGCTCGTGGCCGGCTATCAGGGAGGCGAGTACAACAGGGGCAGCGGCTACTACATCGTCAGCCAGGCAGACGCGCACGTCTGGGTGGAGGCGTGGAACCGGGACGCGGGATCCTGGGTGAGGTATGACCCTACCCCGTCGTCTCTCGCCTCCGGCGGTGCGCAGGCGGAGGCGAAGTATAATTTCCTATCCTTCTACATAGACGCCCTGAACTACAGGGTATCCAAAATATTCCTGGAATACGACAGCGAATCCCAGTGGGAAATACTGGGCAGTTTCCGTCGGGCTATCGAAAATTCCCGTAATCTCGTCCTTGAGGGCAAGGGGGAATTTTTCCGGTCCTTGTGGAAGCTGGCCGCGCTCGCGGCGGCCGCAGGCACTGTTTTCCTCGCAGCCGTCGCGGCCAGGAGCGCCATAAGGCGCAGAAGGGACAGGGAGAGCGCCCTCCTGCGCGATTTCCTACGGGTGATGAAACGCAAGGGGTACGAGAAGAACCCCTGCGACGGGCTGGAGGAATTCGTGTCGTCCATCGGCGGCGAGCCGAGCGTCGCCCCGCGGCTCGGCGAATTACCCGTCTTTGAGCTGGCCCGCTCCTTCGTCCTGCGCTTCGAGGAGTTCTACTTCCGCGACCTCCCCATCGACACGGACACAGAAACCGAACTCCGCTCGATACTGAAAAAGATCCGCTCGGCCTGAAAGGCGTAAGTCAAGAGTTTTCGGCTTGCGCATACCTGCCAATATGTAGCGCGGCCATCTGTTCGGCGTTCGTCGCGATCCCGCGGGAGGCGAGCGCGTCGATCTTGACGCGCTCGCCGTATATCTCGGCAGTGTCGCCTATCTTCATGCCGTCAAAAGCCTCGATGAACGTGTGGCTCATTAAAATTTTGCCGACGACCGCGCACGGAGAACCGTTCACGTAGACCGGCAGGGCGGCCCTAGCCCGCATCAGGCCGTCTCCATAGCCCATCGGGAGGGTCGCGACCTTCATGTCGCGCTCCGCCGCGAAGGACGTCCCGTATCCAAGGCGTTCGCCGCGCCGCAGCCGGCGGATATCTATGACCTCTGCCGACACGAAGAGGGACGGCCTCAGCCACTCCACAGGCTCTCGCGATGAGTAGCCGAACAGCATTATCCCGGGGCGGACGAAATTGCAGAAGGACAGCCTCCGGTCGCGCAGCAAAACGGCCGCAGTGTTCTCGCCGTGCACGTACTCGAACGCGCAGAGCGGCGAAAGCGCCTCGCGGAAGGCCGCGAAGAGATCGACTTGGGCGCTGTGCTCCGAGAGGTCGGCTTCCTCTGACAGGGCGAAGTGGGTGTAAAGGCCCTTCAGCGAAAGCCCCCTGTCGCGGCAGGAGCGGACTACCTCGGACGCCTCGCGGAGGTCAGAAAACCCGAAACGGTTCATACCCGCGTTTATCTCCATGTGAAGGTCGATACCCTCCAGCGCGTCCGCATACTCCCGAAACCACTCGCCGCCGCCGAGCGAAAGGGCTATGCCTCTCTCCCTCGCGAGGCGTGCCTCCGCGCCGTTAGC
This sequence comes from Synergistaceae bacterium, assembly GCA_031263445.1. GTDB lineage: Bacteria > Synergistota > Synergistia > Synergistales > Synergistaceae > JAIRNC01. The sequence continues at coordinate 55,671 of JAISFV010000186.1, forward strand.
GGGGTTGAGCTGGAGGACGTATGCCTCGGGGAATCGCTCCTTGATAAAAAGCGCGTCCTCCGACAGGGTGACAGCGAAATGGTTTACGCCGCAGCCTGTCAGCGTCCGCGTGACGGCGGCCAGCCCTAGGTTATACGCGTTGTTCTTAACGACGGCGAATATCCCCTTGCCGCTATGCTCCGCAACGCGCCTGACGTTCTCCGCGATGGCCCCGTAATCTACGAATATCCTGTTTTTCATCCGCACGCCCCCCGAATTTTTTTAATATGACTGTCAAGTAGCGGCTGGCCTATGCCAGGATCCCAGTCTTCCTCCTTCTCGCGGTCGTCCTGCTGATGCGCAGACGTTGCATGATGCCGTCCTGCAATATCTGAGAGTAGCTCAGCCCGGCCTCTTTGGCTTCCCTGTCGAGCCAGGCGGGAAGGGTGACGGTTCTGCTTATCGCCTTTGTCTCCATCTTCTCCCGGAAAGAGGGCATAATCGCTTCAACCAATATGACGGCCTCGTTATCGTCGTGCTTTGTCCCTATTATCGGGCTTGGGGGCGGTATTTCATCGCCGTCCTCCTCCATGCTGTACAGGTGCAGGGACATAGCCTCGTGCGCGTTGCGAACCGCTTCATCTTCCCTGTCACCGGTCGTCGTGCACCCGGGCAGATCAGGAAAGAGCACGTAGTAATGTTTCGAGTGCTCGTCATAACCGAGGGTCGCGGGATATGTATACTTCGTCGGTTTCACAGGCGTTCCTCCTTCCGTTGCCGAAGATTGATGCCAATTTGAAATCAAACCGGTATCATAGCCCCGCTTGCTTCATTATCGACTTGAAGGTCTTCGGCGGCACGTCCTTGTCGGGATGTTTCAGCGTGACCTTTCCCTTTTTCACCGGGTGCTTGAAGCTATGATGGCTCCCTTCGACATTGAAGGGTACCCATCCGTCCTCCCTCAGTATCTCTATTATCTCCGATGGAGAATGCCCGCTTGCCTTCATACCGCTGATCTCCTCCGACAGTGACATTATAACACGTGTAAATAATATGTGCCAAAGTGTGACGCCAGTGACATCGCCGCCTAACATATTCTGATTATATCCCATTCCGTTTCCTAGGCTCTTTTCTGGCGGGCGCAAGGGGGCTATAATCAGCGCGAAGGGGGCGGTATCGTGAAAATAGGCAATGACAAAATGACAGTCATAATAGCGCTCGTGGCGTTCGCGCTTTGCGCCGTCGCGCCAGGGGCAGCGTTGGCCGCAAAGAAAAAAACAGCGAAGGCGCCTGCCCTCCCGCCCTATAAGGCAGCCGGAACGATACCTGGCACGGCGCTCTCCTACGAGAGGCTGTTTGTCGCGGAGGACGGCAGCGTGAGCGTGATGATCCGCAATCCCGAAAGGAGCGGCGTGCGCTTCCGCGCGACTTTCAGCTTTTATTCGGCTAAAAACGTGCTGCTGACCGGCTTCCAGATCGAAGGGACGGCGGCGGCCGTGACGCTGGCCAGGTACTCCCTGAAGCTGCCTGACCATAAAAAGATGAAGGACGTCTCATACATGACCGTCCTGGGAAGGTCGGGGCGCACCGGCGGGGATGACTGGGAATAGCGGAGGCTGGACGCCAGGAGGGAAAATTTTGGCCCTGCTCGGCGTTTTTTTTGGCGTCGGCTTCATGACGGGCTTCTTCACGGGCTACGGATACAGGCCGGCCTCACCCGCGCGCGGCGGGGCCACGGCGGTGAACGCCTCCGCCCAGCCGGCGCCAGAAGGCGGCGGCGTGTCGCGTGACGCCGCGCCGGAGGATCCAAAAACCGAATACGGCGAGGACGAGGCATACGAAGAAAACAGCGTCCCGCCCGACTCGGGGCTGGCACTCACGGAACATGAGCTGGGCGAGGACGAAAACGGGCTTTTCGTGTCGGGGACGGTCGTGAACAGGTCAGATCTCGGCTATGACGCCGTCAGGGTGACGTTCGACCTCTGCGACGCCACGGGGAAGGCTTACGGCGGCGTCACCGACGTCACATACGACAGGATGGTGCCGGGCGACTCGTGGGGGTTCACCATATACATCCCCTATTCTGAAATGGGCCTCTTCTCATCGTACAGGCTCCAAAGCATCATCGGGGCGTCAAGGTGAAAGGGCTGCCGTCAGTAATCGAAGGCAAAGAGCCTGAGACAGACCAGCGCGGTCACGGCCAGGTTCATGAAGAGCGAGTGGCGCTCCATCGACCAAGAGGCACGGCTGTCGAAAGGCCCGAGGCCAGGCGCTTTTTTCAAAATGCCGTAAAAATCCGGAACCAGGCTGGGCGTCGCGTCCTTGTAGGCCATGTACTCGTCCCGGAACTCCCCCGACAAAAAAGCCTCCTCGTATGGGATTATGGCGAGGCAGTACAGAAGGGAGAACGCTACGGCGAACGCGGCCACCCACCACCACCCGGCCAGGAGCGTCCACCCGAAGCCCATGAGCGCGTTGCCGGCGTAGAGCGGGTTGCGCACAAACGCGTATGGCCCCCAGGTGACGAGCCGGGGCGCGCCCACCTTGAGCGTGCGGTATTTCGGGATGACGCCGGCCGCCCAGAAACGGAGGATCTGGCCGCCCAGAAGCAGCGGTACGGCAAAAATCGTCCGCCACGCCGAAGGCGCGACCGGAAAAACCAGGACGCACAGGCCAAAGACACCCCACAGGAGGCCCCTGGACTTGAATATGACGCCTGCGGCGCCGCCGTACCGGCTCATGGATCCTCCTTGTCCTTCTCAAAGGCGCCGCTTGTCAGGTTCAGGCCAAATTCCTTCACGGCGATCAGAAGGCCAAGGATTATGCCCGTGTACTCCGTCAGGAAGCGCCAGCCGAGGCCCAGCACGCCCGCCACGCTCCACGGCACGAACACGCTGAATATCATGGCCGCGCCTCCCTCGGCCGCGCCGCTGCCGCCCGGCGTCGGGATGAAATACAGCAAAAAGAGGAACATCGCCTGCAGCAGGACGCATTCCACGTACATCACTTCCAGCCTCATCGCCCAGATCACGCACGGCATGACCGAAAGGTAGAGCCACATCTGGATCACCGCGAACAGCACCCCGAGCAGGAAGTGATTCCTCCCGCCCCTGATGAAATCCCTCACGTTCTGGTTGTACGCGTCCACTTCCCTGTCTATCCACCTCAGTATGGCGGTCACGAGCTTCGGTTTTAAAAAACCTGCCCGCGTCAAGGACATCACAACAATGCCGGAGACGCGCTTGATGAGCCTCGGCTTTGCGAGGCTCAGGATGATCACCAGCCACGACAGCATGATGAACGTCACGACGTAGAACACGAAGCCGCGGATCCACCATCCGGCTTTTGGGATATCGATGTCGAACATCAGCGTGAAGGGAATCGTGACCCCGAGGATCAAGAGCGTCAGGACGGTGCGCACCAGCGTTATCGCCACGGACTTGCCCACTCCGATGCCGCGCCTGTACATCATGTACACCTGAAACGGCCCGCCGCCGCTCTGCATCGGCGTTACGGCCGCGCCAAAGTAGTTTATCAGGGTGAGCTGCATGGAGAACGAGAAGGATATCCCCTCCCCCGCCGCCTTCGTGAGAGCTCTGAGCTTCAGCGCGTCGAACGCCCAGACGAGGACAACCATCAAGAGGGCCAGGCTGAGCCTGCATGGGTCGGCCCTCTTGAACAGTTCAAACGACGAGCGGTCCACGCTTGCGTACAAGACAGCCCCGCTCACCAGCAAACTCAGGATCACGAAGAAGGACAGCCCTTTTTTTACAGTCAATGCGATACCTCTGAACAGGCCAAGGCAGCCCGCGCTACTGCAGCGGGGTTTCCGCCAGCTCTTTTACCTCGTTCCAGAACATGGAAAACCGGCTTATCAGCGGCAAGAGCTCGTCGCGGACGAGAAAGGCCACCCTCATGTTTTTCCCGCCCTCCATGCTCGACAGGATGCCGCTCTGGGCTTTCTGGAACTCGCCGACGTACTCATCGTAGTTCCCGCACCTGAAGCCGCCGGCCGGGACGTTCAACAGGAAGCGGCATTTTTCAAAGACGGACATCAGCCAGTCTATGCCGTCCACGCACTTTGCGAAGCGCGAAAGCGCCTCCTGGTCGTTTCCTCCTTCGAGCAGCGTCGCCACGGACTCCAGCCCGTTTTCGAGGATCGGGATGTACCGCTCCCCCTCCGCGATGGACTCCCGGATCAGTTGCTTGACAGGCTGCGTCACGAACCTGATATCCAAGCCGCCCGACAGGGCAAAAAAGGCGCTCTCCTCCGGGACGGACTCCCCGTCCACCACTATATCGACGACCACGCGGCCGTCATCCAAGGCCAAGCGCTTGACGGCGTCGTAAAGAACCGCCTTCCCGCCGTTCAGGATATCCTCGCTGAGCGCGAGTTCGACATCGTCTAGCCTTATCCTCATACGGTCACCCCATATCCATTTTACGCACAGTGTCAGCAGCCATGCGGCGCAAATGCCGCCCGCGTGAAGATAATATACTACAGAGAAGCGGATTTAGCCAGATGTAGTATAATCCTTGCTGGATAAAAAGCCGTAGCGGCGGCGGGAGGGGCGGTCTTTTGGGAGATAACGCGCAGGCAGATCACGGCGGCGAACGCTTCGAGCTGGTTTCGCCCTGGCCCGCGTCCGGGGACCAGCCTGAGGCCATAGAGAAGCTGTGCCGGGGGTTCGAGGGAGGCAGGGAGGAGGGCGTCATGCAAACGCTCCTGGGCGTCACTGGGAGCGGCAAGACGTTCACGATGGCCAACATCATCGCGCGCCTCCAGCGCCCCACGCTCGTCATGGCACACAACAAGACGCTGGCGGCGCAGCTCTACAGCGAGTTCAAGGATTTCTTCCCGAACAACGCCGTCCATTACTTCGTGAGCTACTATGATTACTACCAGCCGGAGGCATACGTCCCCGCCCAGGACATATACATAGAAAAGGACGCGTCCATAAACGAGAGGATCGAGAAGCTGAGGCTCGCCACCACGAAGGCGCTCATAGAGCGCAGGGACGTGGTGGTCGTGGCAAGCGTCTCGTGCATATACGGGCTGGGCAAGAAAAAGAATTACGAGGATGCCGTGTTCCACTTCGCCGTAGGCGACCTGTGGCGGAGGCGCGATTTTATGATGCGCCTCTTGGACAACTACTACGAGCGCAACGACACGGCCTTTGCGCCTGGCGTCTTCCGGTCGCGCGGCGACGTGCTGGAGCTATACCCCTCGTACAGCGACACGGCTCTGCGGATCGCCTTCTTCGACGACGAGATCGAGAGGATCGACGAGATAGACCCCGTCTCCGGGAAGAGCCTGCTCACGAAGAGGAGCGCGTCGATATTCCCGGCGAAGCACTACGTGACCACCGACGACGCGATAATCAAAGCGAAGGCCATGATCGAGGGCGAGCTGGCGGAGTGCGTCCAGGGCTTCAACGAGAGCGGGAGGCTCCTGGAGGCGCAGCGTCTTGAAAGCAGGACGAAATACGACCTGGAGATGCTCACGGAGGTAGGCTACTGCTCCGGCATCGAGAACTACTCGCGCTTCCTGGACGGGCGCGCGCCCGGTGAGTCGCCCGGCACGCTGATGGACTTCTTCCCGGAGGACTTCCTGCTCTTCATCGACGAGTCGCACATGTCGATCCCCCAGATACGCGGCATGTACAATGGAGACAAGGCCAGGAAGGAGGTCCTGGTCGAGCACGGATTCAGGCTGCCATCCTGCCTCGACAACAGGCCCCTCCGCTTTGAGGAGTTCAGCCAGTTCATGAAAAACGTGCTGTTCGTCTCGGCCACGCCCGGCGACTACGAGCTGGAGCGCTCGTATCAGGTGGCGGAACAGCTCATAAGGCCGACGGGCGTCCCCGACCCTGACGTAGAAATATACCCTGCCACCGGGCAGGTAGACCACCTCCTGGCGGAGCTGCGGGACATCATAGCCTCCGGACGGCGGGCGCTCGTGACGACGCTCACCAAGCGCGCTGCCGAAGACCTCTCCGCCCATTACGCGGAGCTAGGCTTGAAGGTGCAGTACATCCACTCCGAGATGGACACGTTCGAGAGGGCCGAGATACTCCGCGACCTCCGCCTCGGGGTATACTCCGTCCTGATAGGCGTAAACCTCCTGCGGGAGGGGATCGACCTCCCGGAGGTCTCGCTGGTGGCTATCACGGAGGCAGACCGCGAGGGCTACCTGCGCTCGTTCAGGTCGCTGATACAGATGATAGGGAGGGCCGCCCGGAACGAGGCGGGGCGTGTCATTCTCTACGCTGACAAAATGACGGACAGCATCGACATGGCCATCCGCGAGACCATGCGGCGGCGCGCGGCGCAGATCAAGTACAACGAAGAGCATGGCATCACGCCCAAGACGATAAGCAAGGCTGTAAAGAACCTGCTTCCGGAGGAGCTGCAGGAAGAGGGCGATAGCGAGAAGATACGGGCCGTCTCCGACGGGGAGGCCGCGAAGGCGTCCGCGGGCAAGTACGAGATACGCGACATGGAACGCCGCATGTGGGAGGCCGTGGAGCGCCTCGACTTCGAAAGGGCGGCGGAACTCAGGGACACCATAAACGCCGCGAGGCACGGCAACGAGGGAGGATTTACAGTTGGTGGAATGGATAAGGGTCGTCGGCGCCCGTCAGCACAATTTAAAAAACATAAGCGTCGACCTGCCAAAAAATAAACTGGTGCTGCTGACAGGCCCGTCAGGGTCAGGCAAATCGTCGCTCGCGTTCGACACGATATACGCCGAGGGGCAGAGGCGGTACGTCGAGTCCCTGTCGTCTTACGCCCGTCAGTTCCTCGGGATACAGGACAAGCCCGACGTGGACGACATATCGGGGTTGTCGCCCGCCATATCCATAGAGCAGAAGGGTACGAGCCACAACCCGCGCTCGACTGTTGGCACGGTGACAGAGATATACGACTACCTCCGCCTGCTCTTCGGGAGGGCCGGGACGCCCCACTGCCCGTCCTGCGGCAAGCCCGTCCTGCGCTACAGCCTGGACGAGATCGTTGACAGGATCTACGGGGACTACGGCGGCAAGGCCCTCGAGATAATGGCGCCGCTCGTGCGAGGCAAGAAGGGCGAGTACCGCAACCTGCTGCTGCAGCTCCGCTCACAGGGCTACATGCGCGCCCGCATAGACGGCGAGACCTACTGGCTGGAGGAGGAGGTGCCGCTCGACAAGAAGAAGCGCCACTCGATAGAGGCGGTCATAGACAGGCTCAGGATAAAGGAAGAGAACAAGTCGAGGGTGGCGGAGGCGGTTGAAATTGCCCTGCGCCTGTCGGACGGCTTCGTCGTCCTCCGCTCCGAGGACTCGGGCGACCTTGAACTGACGGAAAAATACATCTGCCCGGACTGCCAGGTCAGCCTGCCGGAGATAGAACCGCGTCTGTTCTCGTTCAACAACCCGTTCGGGGCCTGTCCGAACTGCTCGGGGATGGGCGTCCACCAGCACTTCTCGCCCGAACTGGCGGTCGTGGGCTCGCTCCCCATAGCCGAGGGGGGCTTCCTGCCCTGGAAGAGTTACAAATATATGTTGCAGAGGGCGGAGATGATCGCCGCAAGACACGGCTGGGATCTACGAAAGCCGTTCGACGAGCTATCCGAGGAGGCAAAGAACACCCTGCTATACGGATCCGGCGAGAAGCTACTGCTGACGTTCGTGGACAGGAACGGAGAAAGCGAGTACATGGGCCATTACGAGGGGCTGATCCCGTGGCTCACCCGCCGCTTCGACGAGACCGAGTCCGAGAACTGGCGGGAAGAGATGATACGCTACAGGGTGGACGACATCTGCAGCAGTTGCGGAGGCAGGAGGCTCAAGCCGGAGGCCTTGGCCGTGAAGCTCGGCGGCTACAACATCGCCGAACTCTCCGCCATGCCCGTCGAGGAGATGATCCCGGCGCTGGAATCGCTCGCCCTCACCCCAAACCAGAGGAAGATAGTGGGACAGGCCTTCTCGGAGGTTCAGAAGCGCCTGTCGTTTCTCGTCGACGTGGGCGCCGGGTACCTGTCGCTCGACAGGAGGGCCGACACGCTCTCCGGCGGGGAGAGCCAGAGGATACGCCTTGCCACTCAGATCGGCTCCAAGCTGTCAGGCGTCCTCTACGTGCTGGACGAGCCGACCATCGGGCTGCACCCAAAGGACACGAACAGACTGCTGGAAACGCTGGCCGCAATCCGCTCCCTCGGGAACACCGTGATAGTCGTGGAACACGACAGGGACGCGCTGAAAGCGGCCGACTACGTGCTGGAGCTCGGCCCTGGCGCGGGCGAACACGGCGGGAGCGTCGTAATCCAGGGGGAGCCTGAGGCGATAGCGGCTTCAGACTCGCTCTCAGGCGCGTTCCTGCGGGGAGAAGTCACCGGGATAACGAAGGCAAAGGGCGGCAGGAGGCAGCCGCAGGGATGGATAGTCACCTCGGACTGCCGCGAAAACAACCTGAAGGGGATCGACATCTCCGTGCCGAAGGGGGTGCTGGCCTCTCTGTGCGGACTCTCTGGCTCCGGCAAGAGCACCTTCCTCTACGAAATCCTTTACAAAGGGCTCCGGATGAAGCTGGACAGGGAATACAGGGACAGGCCGGGGAAATTCGGCGCGATTTCCGGCGCAGACGGCCTGCGTAACGTTGTGCTGGTGGACCAGGGCCCTATCGGGCGGACGCCGAGGTCGAACCCTGCAACATACACGGGCGTCTTTACCCCTATCAGGGAGTTCTTCGCCCAGCTCCCGGAATCGAAACTCCGGGGGTACCTGCCCGGGCGTTTCAGCTTCAACGTGAAGGGCGGCCGGTGCGAGGCCTGTTCCGGCGACGGAGTCCTCAAGGTCTCGATGCTGTTTTTACCCGATGTCTACGTGAACTGTGATATTTGCCATGGAAAGAGGTATAATAGAGAAACACTTGAGGTTCTGCACAAGGGGCTGTCCATCGCCGATATCTTAAACCTTACCGTGGATCAGGCCGTCGAGCACTTCAGGGACATACCGAGGATAGCCTCCCACCTGGGCGTCATCCAGGAGGCGGGGCTGGGCTACATAAAACTCGGGCAGCCGGCGACGACGCTCTCCGGGGGAGAGGCCCAGCGCGTAAAGCTGGCGACGGAACTTGGGAAAAAATTCAGGGGGAACACGCTGTACCTCCTTGACGAACCGACTACGGGGCTGCACTACACGGACGTTAAAAAGCTCCTGCTGCTTCTCCATAAATTAGTCGACAAGGGAAATTCGGTACTGCTGATAGAACACAACCTGGACGTCCTCGTTTCCTCGGATTACCTGATAGATCTCGGCCCCGAGGGGGGCGCCAGAGGGGGGCGCGTAGTCGCGAAAGGGACCCCCGAACAGGTGTCGCGCGCTAAAGCAGGATACACGGCGGCGTACCTGCGCGAATACTTCAAGGAATTGGGGAAGGGCTGATTATATGACGACAGGGACGGCTATCAGCCGCGCTGAAACACGGGTGCCGAGAGGGCTTAAATTTTGCCTCTCAGGATCTTGGCTATATGGCTGATACGACGCATGGCCGCTTCAAGGGGCAGGGGCGGCGCGAACACTCCCCCACACGCCCGGCGCGCAGGGACGCAGGCCGGCTGTCTGCCGGGGCGCGGCGCGAAAGAGACGCGGGCAGGGCAGACGCCCCGAAGGGAACGCCCGGGGATATCTGCTGGGGGCGGAACCCGGTGACCAATCTCCTGGAGGACGAGCCTTCGCGGTGCCTCAAGGTCATAGCGTCGAAGACGATGCAGGCAGGGCAGATGGACCGGATCGCGGCCCTCTGCCGGGCGGCGGGCATACCGCTCCAGAGGGTCGAGCAGAGGGCAGTGAACGCCCTGGCGGACGGGGCCAACCATCAGGGCGTGATAGCGGTGATCGCGCCGAAGCCCATGATGGACATGGCGGACGCGCCCGGCCTGCTGCCGAAGACGCCGTCGAGGGCGCTCGCCGTCCTCCTGGATCACGTGCAGGACCCCCACAACCTGGGTGCTATGATCCGCTCGGCAGAGGCGGCTTCCGCTAGCTTCCTGGCGTTGCCGCTCAGGCGGAGCTCCCTCCCCACAGGGACGGTCGTAAAGACGAGCGCGGGCGCGTCCATGAGGCTCCCTCTGGTCGCGACAGGCAATACCGCGTCAGCCGTGAAGGAGTTCCAGGAGGCCGGGCTATGGGCCGTGGCGCTCGACGCCGGCGCCACGAAGAGCATATACAGCGCCCAGTTGCCGCCCCGGACCCTGCTCGTCGTTGGGTCGGAGGGCAAGGGCGTCGGCAGGGCCGTCGCCTCCGCGTGCGACGAAACGCTGGGCATCCCGATATCGGGCGGCACAGGGAGCCTCAACGCATCCGTCGCTTTGGCTGTTGCAATGTTCGAGTGGTTCAGGGTAAACTGTACGCGTGCTTAGGAATTTTTTTGAAGAAGGTAGGAACATGGACAGCAAGAGTTCGAAAATCGCGGGAAAAAGAAGCACTGTCCTGGTTGTAGACGACACAGCCCTTAACATAGACATCCTGGAGGCCGCGCTGAGCGACAGATACAATATCTGCACGGCCATGGACGGGGAGACTGCGCTTTCCATCGTGGACAGCACCCCGCCCGACATCATACTCCTCGACGTCGTCATGCCAGGGATGAGCGGCTACGATGTCTGCGTGAAGCTCAAGGAAAATCCCGCAACGGTAGACATCCCTGTCATATTCCTGACGGCGATGACGGACATACACGACAAGGCGCGTGGGTTCGAACTCGGCGCCGTGGACTACATGGTTAAGCCGTTCGCCATACTGGAAGTGCAGGCGAGGCTGGACGTCCACCTCTCGCTCCTGAACGCTAAAAAAGCGTTGAAGGAGCAGAACGAGATGCTGGAGATAAAGGTAAGGGAACGGACGCAGGAGCTGGCCGTCACGCAGGGCGTCATAATAGAGGCGATGGCGAGCCTCGCGGAGACAAGGGACTCCGAGACGGCGGATCACGTCATGCGCACCAGGTACTACGTAGAGGCCCTTTCAGTGAAGCTGCGGGAACACCCGAAGTTCAAAGCGTACCTCTCGTCCATACACTCCACCGACCTCGGCACCGCCGCGACTCTCCACGACATCGGGAAGGTCGGCGTCCCCGACCACATCCTGCTCAAGCCGGCACGTCTGACGCCGGAGGAGTACGAGGAGATAAAAAAGCACGCGACGTATGGGCACGAGATCCTGAGCAAGCTCGTGTCGCGTCTGCCGGACAACGTGTTTCTCAAGCTGGCAGACGAGATCGCGTGGACGCACCACGAGAAGTGGAACGGCACCGGCTACCCCAGGAACCTCAAGGGGGAGGAAATCCCGGTACCGGGACGCCTCATGGCCATAGCGGACGTCTATGACGCGATGGTGAGCCAGAGGGTCTACAAGCCGCCCATGTCGCACGGCGAGGCGATGGAGTTCATCATGGGCGAGAGCGGACGGCACTTCGACCCCGACGTGGCCGAGGCGTTCCGCGAGCTGGGGAACACGTTTCAGTACATAACGCAGGAGCTGACGCAGGAATCGACGCTGAAGAGCCCCGACGAAAGAACGATCACAGCGGACGCGGCAGACTCGAAGATCCTGGAGAACGTCGTCATAAACGGCACCCATCCGCGCTAGGACGAGGCCGATTGAATCCGGCGCAACCCGCGCCCGTTCGGGTGCGGGCGTCGCCCGATGCAATCGGCCGCGTGCTGTCCCGGCGGCCTTAATTCAACGCTTCATTAAGCGCGCCCACGTTGGCCGTCATTATGTCGAGGTACGTGACCCCGTTCTGAAAGTCGTCCCTTGAGATGTTGTGGCTCGCATGGAACAGGAGCTTTTTCGCGCCGGTAGCCTCGCAGATCGTGTCCGCTATCTTCTCGTTGGACAGCTCGATGTGGAACACGACGGGGATCTTCTCCGCTTTCGCCTTGTTTATCAGGAACGCCACCGTAGCCACGCTGGCCTCCGTCTCCGTCGAGCAGCCTGGGAACGCGGCGAAGTAATTCAGCCCGTAGGCGTCCGCGAAGTAGCGGAACGGGAAGCGGTCACCAAAGACCAGCGTCTTCCGGGAAGCGCCTTTCACCACGTCCGCAAAGGCTTTGTCCAGCTTGTCGAGCTCCACGAGATAGTCCGCCGCGTTCTTCGTGTAGACGCCGGCGTTGGCTGGGTCTACATCGGTCAGCACATCGGATATCTTTTGTACGATGACCTTCACGTTCTTCGGCGACGTCCATACGTGTTCGTCGTACTCGGCCTCGTGGTCGTGCCCTTCTTCTTCCTCTTCTTCTTCCTGCATGCCCTCGACGATTTCCTCCTCTACCACGTCAACGCAGTCCATGAGCGAGATGATCTTCATCTTCGACGTGTCGACGGACTCGAGCACCCTGTTGACCCACTCGTCCGACTCGCCGCCGCCGTATATGAAAACGTCGCAATCCTTGATTTTCAATATGTCACGCGGCGTGGGGTCGTAGGTGTGGCTCTCCGCGCCTGGCCGGAGCAGCATCGTCATGTCGGCCTTGTCCCCCGCGATCGCGCGCGCGAAGTCGTACTGGGGGAAGATGGTCGTCACTATGCTGATTTTTTTAACCGCTGCCTGCCCGCATATCGGGAAGGCGGTCACCAGGAATGACAAAGACAACAGTATCGTGAAAAATTTCTTCATGACAGAGGTACCTCCATATGATTTTTTTAAGCTGTTTTTTCTGCTGACTAAGCGTACTGTTTTGCCAGGGGGGTCACCTGTTCAGTTGGACTTTCAGTACAGTCAGGGTCTGAAAATAAACCCACGCGATAGCGGCTTTCGGATTGCAAAACGCGATAAACGCGGCGCATGATGAAAATATCGCGCACCTGGCCGGTGAGCTGATCCCACAGAGCAAGTTTTGCGCCGCGGCAGCCTGCGCGCAGGCCAAGCACCCGCCCCCCGCGCCGTCATGGTCGTGCGGGTGGTTCGCGTGGGCCGGCGCCGATACGGCAGACAGGGCGAAAGCGGCGGAAAGGCAGACGGATAGCACGATTGCGGCAAACCCCAAAGGCCCGCGGCGCGACGCGGGATGGCGCAAAACACTGCCTATGAGCGATTCACGCCTCCGCATTTTCTGCTGCCCCGCCCATGACCTTCATGCAATCGGCGCACTTGCCGTAAAACACCATCTTGTTTTTGTTGATTAAGAACGCGTGTTCCGCGCGGACGTGGCGCTGTATTTCGTCTAGCATCCCGCACTCCAGGTGCAGGAGCGCGCCGCATGACTCGCACTTCAGATGGAAGTGCTCGGAGCAGTTGTCGTCGCCCGCCGCGTACTGGTAACAGGCGCTGGAAGCGCCGTCGACAAAAAATTTGCGCACAAGGCCGCTCTCTACCAGCCTCTCAAGGTGCCTGTAGACCGTCGTGAGCCCGATGGACGGCTTGGCGTCTCCAAAGTGTTCGGCGACCTGGGCGGCGGTGACGTGCCCGCCCTCGAGCGACGCCAAATATTCCAGCGTCGCCTTGCCCTGCGCTGTGCTGTATCTCGTAGGCCGGCTCATAGACATGCCCCCGTGCTATAATCTGAAAACGATTTTCATATTACTGTATCGGGCATCATAAGTCAACACAAAAAATCCATCATCCTGGTATAATAACTAAAGCAAAATGATTAAACATAGAACGGGAGGCTTTCGGGATGCGGGAGAGAGAGCGGGCGTTTTTGCGGGCGGGCCGGCAGAAGCCTTTTTTAAGGTTTTTTTTGATCGCCGTCATCCTTGGCGCGGGCTGTCTCTCCGGAAGCCCGGCATCCTGGGGCGCTTCGGAGCTGGACGGCCTGAAGCAGGCGGCCGAGGAGGGCGCGGCGATGTCCCAGTACATGCTGGGGCGGGTGTACGACACCGGAGACGGCGCAGCCCAGGATTTGCCCGAGGCCGTGAAGTGGTACGAGAAAGCCGCCGCCCAGGGCAACACCATGGCCCAGAACCGGCTGGGCGAAATGCTCCGGGACGGCCTGGGCGTCGCCAAAGATATCGAAAAGGCGCGGGACTGGTTCCAGAAAGCCGCCAAAAGCGGCTTCCCGCAGGCCCGGGCCAACCTGGACGCCCTGAACGCCGGCTCTGGGATCCCGGCCTCCGTCCCGGCGACGCCGCAGCCGGCGGCAGATCTGTACTCCCAGGGCAAAGCGCGCTACGACGCTGAGGACTACCCCGCGGCTTTCGGGCTTTTCTCCAAGGCAGCCGAGCAGGGGAACGCGGGCGCGCAGAGTTACCTCGGCTTCATGTATGATAATGGGCAAGGAGTAAAACAGGACGACGCCCAGGCGCTGGCGTGGTACCGCAAAGCCGCCGAGCAAGGGAACGTGGCCGCGCAAACCAACCTCGGCATCATGTATGCGACTGGCCAGGGAGTAGGGCGGGACGACGCCCAGGCTGTTGCGTGGTACCGCAGGGCCGCCGATCAGGGGTACGAGAACGCGCAATACGGCCTCGGCATCATGTACGATAATGGCCGGGGAGTGGGACAGGACTATGCCCAGGCTGTGGCGTGGTACCGCAAGGCCGCCGATCAGGGTCACGCGAGCGCGCAAGCCAGCCTCGGTTTCATGTACGATATTGGTCGGGGAGTGGGACAGGACTACGCCCAGGCGGCGGCGTGGTACCGCAGGGCCGCCGAACAGGGGCACGCGACCGCTCAATTCAACCTCGCCCTCCTGTACGCGAATGGCCGTGGAGTGGGGCGGGACGACGCCCAGGCGGCTGCGTGGTACCGCAAGGCCGCCGATCAGGGTCACGCGAGCGCGCAAGCCAGCCTCGGTTTCATGTACGATATTGGTCGGGGAGTGGGACAGGACTACGCCCAGGCGGCGG
>JAISFV010000155.1 GCA_031263445.1 Synergistaceae bacterium
TTGCCGTCGTTCACGCTGATGGCGCTCGTCGGGCAAACCCCCACGCACGCCTCGCAGCCGATACAAGTGTCCTGATCCACTACAATTTTAGCCATTAAAATTCCTCCCCTTTTGTGTGAAGTCGAAGTTCAAAAGAACTCACCGCGATTAGTCGATTTTATCACAGAAAGCCGTTTGAGCAAGCCAAGGAAGCACGGATTAATTGCCGAAACGAAGCTCCGCCGTTTCACGGAGCGGGTTGCCCCTTGCCAGGCACTGGCGGCGCGTGTGTTTTTTCCATTGTCTGGCGCTGGCTTTGCGGATATAATAGCCTGGTTTGTCAGTAAGTCTGATTTAAAGGGGCGATATGTCGTATGACGCGCAAAGCGCTTGTTATGTTGCTCTCAGCCGCCGCGCTCCTGGCTTCGGCGAGGGCGGACGCCGCCCTCGAGAACGTGCGCGGCGCTATTTTGATGAACCTGAAGTCGGAGAGCGTGCTGTACATACAGGATGAAAACCGAAAGGTCCCTCCGGCGTCGCTCACTAAGGTCATGACGATGTACGTGGCGTCGGACGCTATCAGCGCCGACAAAGTAAGCCTGTCCGACAGCGTGAAGATCAGCCGTAGGGCCGCATCTCAGGGAGGCTCCAGCCTCCACCTGAAGGAGGGGGACGTGGTGTCGCTCGACCTGCTCCTCGCGGGCGCAGCCGCCGTGTCCGGCAATGACGCCGCCGTTGCCGTGGCGGAGCACGTCAGCGGATCCGTCACGGAGTTTTTGCGTCTCATGAACGCCAAGGCGTCCGAACTGGGCATGAAGAACACGAAATACGTCAACGTGAACGGCCTCCCCGCGCAGGAACAGGTGACGACGGCCCGCGACATGCTCACGCTGACCAAGCGTTACATCTCGGATTATCCGGACAATTTGCGGTATCACAACATCCCCTCCATAGAGTACGGCGGGTTCGTCAACACGAATAAAAACCCTCTCCTCGAATCGTGTCCCGGCGCTGACGGGCTCAAAACCGGCTGGGTCAACGCTTCGGGGTACAGCCTGATCGGCACGGCGAAGCGCGGCGATATCAGGCTGGTGTCGGTCGTCCTGGGCGGCGTTAAGCCGGAGGACATGGCGAGGGAGTCGCTCCGCCTGATCGAGGCTGGTTTTAAGACGGTCGCAAGCGGCGGCAAGATAAAGGTAAAGCAATTTCTGGCGGAGGACGAGGAGCAATGAGGGAGATAGACGCGGAGCTGGTGTCGAGAGCGGTAGCGGGCTTGTGCGTGGAGGCGAACTATGACATCGCGCCAGATATCGCGGCGGCCTTCAAGCGGGCGAGGGACACCGAGGAGGGCGAGCTTGCGCGATGCGTGATGGACGACCTGCTCGAAAACGCGGCGATAGCGGCTGAGGGCGCGCTGCCGCTCTGCCAGGACACGGGGATGGCCGTCGTCTTTGTGGAGACCGGGCAGGACGTTCGCGTCACAGGGCCGCTCACAGACGCCATAAACGAGGGTGTGCGGCGCGGCTACGAGGACGGGTTCCTGCGAAAGTCCGTAGTCTCCGATCCTGTTCGCAGGGCCAACACGAAGGACAACACCCCGGCGATCATCCACTATGACGTCGTACCCGGGGACTCGCTTGTGATAACCGTAGCGCCGAAGGGCTTCGGGAGCGAGAACATGAGTGCGCTCTCCATGCTGAAGCCGTCCGATGGCATAGAGGGAGTCAAGGCATTCGTGGTCGAAACCGTCAGGAAGGCGGGGCCGAACCCCTGCCCCCCGATAGTAGCAGGCGTCGGGGTCGGCGGGACGATGGATTACGCCTGCCTTTTGGCGAAGAAGGCCCTCCTCAGGAGCATGGGCAGCCCGAACGCGGACGCGTTTTGGGACGAGGCGGAGCGCGACCTGCTGAACCGCATAAACGCGCTTGGCATAGGGCCGGCCGGCCTCGGCGGGCGTACTACGGCACTGGCGGTCTTTATCGAGCCATATCCCACGCATATAGCCGGCCTCCCGGTGGCGGTCAACATCGGCTGCCATTCCACGAGGCACGGCACCGTGCGCCTATAGGGGGGATTTTCGGTGAGTTATGTCAGGAGCGCGGCAAAAATCTTTACGCCCCTGTCCGACGACGTCATAAGGGGGCTTTCCGCAGGCGACAGGGTGCTGATCAGCGGTGTCGTCTACACAGCGAGGGACGCCGCTCACAAGCGCATGTCCGAGATTATGGGGCGCGGGGGAGAGATGCCCTTCGATTTCTCTGGCCAGATCGCATACTACGCCGGGCCGAGCCCGACGAGGCCAGGGGCAGCCATCGGCTCTATCGGCCCCACCACGAGCGGGCGCATGGACGCGTATTCGCCCGCGCTGATAGGTATGGGCCTCAAGGCGATGATAGGCAAGGGGCTGAGGAGCGAGGAAGTGCGGCGCGCCATCACTGCGCACTGCGGGGTGTATATGGCGGCCGTCGGCGGCGCCGGTGCGCTTATTTCCAGGAGTGTCAGAAGCGCGCGCGTCATCGCCTTCCCTGAACTCGGCACCGAGGCGATACGGTTGCTGGAGGTGGAGGATTTCCCCGCCATTGTGGCGATAGATTCGTCCGGGAACGACATATACCGCTGAAACGGGCGTATTCGCCCAGGGGCGGCCTTACGCGTTCCGCTCTCCCGTTCGTCCGCGTTCACCTCGGAGACCAGGGCAAAGGGTTTCCAGCACGCGCGGCGCCGCCGTCAGGAACCACGAGGCGAATTTTTCGGGGGCGGAACACAGCCTGTGCGCCAGCTCCCCGAAATCCACCCACTCGACGTCCTGTATCTCCTCTCCGTTCACGGCTATCGTGCCGCCGCAGTCAGACGCGAACACGTGGTCGTACTCGTATTCGTACATGTCGTCCCGAAATTTAGTCAGATACACGAAAGAAAACAATTCCTCCGCCCCGGCGTCTCTGAGGCCCAGTTCTTCCTCCATGCGCCGCAGTACGGCGTCCCCCGTCTGTTCCCCGTCATGCGGATGGGAGCAGCAGGCGTTTGCCCATAAACCGCCCGAATGATATTTGTGCGCGGCACGCTGCTGAATCAGCATCTTCCCCTCATGATGGACAAAAACCGAGAACGCGCGGTGCAACAGGGGAGAATGGTGCGCTTCGATTTTTTCCGCTGTTCCGGTCTGTCTGTCAAACAGATCGACTAAAATGATTTTTCCCATCAGCCGATGACAGCAAGCACGCTGTTATCCTGTCACTTGTCGAGACGTTTTAAAAACTTGCTTTATTTTTTCTGGATACCTCCCGTTCCAGTAAGCGCAAGCCCCTTTGTCCAGGTCGGCGAACGTCGCTCCCTCTTTGACGTTGTGCGCCTTCACTATCTTGCCGAACTCCTCTCCGGGTGCCTTGTCGGTCGCGATCTTCTTGTAGAAATCGGTGAACTTGCTCATAATTGAACCTCTCTCAGTGTTTTAGCCGTTTTGGTGCCGTTGCATCGGCACGTCCCGCACAACCTTGCGGCTGTGCGCTTTTTTGAGCGCCAATGCGCCTTCGTGTCTGCATGTACCCTCATGCCTCACCTCTCCCGGTGTTTTGTCTTTTTGCCGCTATCGCGGCACCGTGCAACCCTCTAGCCGCGCAGGGGTCAACGCGACGCGGGCCGCCTTGCCTGGGCGAGGTAAAAAGCCACGAAGCTCGTCAGTATCGCCGCCGACAGTACAAAAAACGCGGACGTGACGTTTGCCGAATTCAGTATCATGCCGAAAATCAAGGGGCCTCCCGCATATCCGAGGCTTTCGATGAAGTCATATATTACCATATCAGTACCGGAGGCGGAATTCCTCATCACGGATATCTCGGTGAAGTAGAGCGGGAAAAAAACGCCGCCTGCGCTGTTGGAGCAGCCCATTATGAATGCCGCGACAAGCATCGCGCCAGCCGACTGCATGACGGAGAAGAATGCGATCGCAGCGACTCCTAACAGAACCGGGGCCGCAAGGTTCCTCTGGCTTCCCGGCCTGGCATTCCCCGCAATCAAGTTCAGCTTGGTGCCTGACATCACCCCGATGCCGTAAAGGACGAAGACAAGGCTTACCTCTGACTCCGACAGCCCCGCACCTCCTCCGAAAATAGGTATCAGGTAATATACAAAACCGCTCAGAAGAGAATACGGGAGGAGCAGCATGAATAAAAAGCCTAACATGCCAATGGGCGAACGACGGGCCAGGCTGGCGCCTTCATGGTGAGAAACGGCCGGCACTGCCTGTCTGGCGGGGATTGCGCCTCGTTTCCCACTTTTGACGATTAACGATAAGACAGCCATCACAAGCAGCCACATAAAAGATCCCATATAAAAGACGGCGCTCTGGCTAAAGTAAACCGCCACGACCCCGCCTATCATCACGCCGCAGTTGATCCCCATAAAGCTGGCGACCGTAAACGCGGAGAACCCGCCCTCCCTGTCGTCTGGATGCTCCATGGACGCTATGTATATACGGATGGCGGTGAACAGAAAACCGGCGCCCAGCCCGGTTGCGCTCATCCCCCAAAAAAACGTGTAAATGGACGTGGCGCGGGCGTTCAGAACCTCCCCTAAAACCCCGAGCGCCGCGCCTGTCACAAGGGATCGCTTAATCCCGATCCGCGTGATCAGCCTCGCGCATAGGAACGGCCCTATGGCGAGCATGGCCTGTGCCGCTGTCAGCGGTAAAACCGACGAAACGCCACGAGACAGGTTCCAGAGCGTTCCGCCCATTTTTTCGGCGTAGTTCGGGGCAAAGCCGGACGATAAATTGAAAATGAGGAATATGGCAAACGTGAGCGGATGGATGCAAGAGAACGGCAAGGCCATTCCCGCCCTCCGTCCCTTTGTTGCGCTGTCTCCCGAACTCGCCATGGGATGGGCTTCTAATATCTCATAGACCAGGACGAGCATGATTGATATGATCAATAGAGCCCTCACTGCCACTGTCCTGAAGTACCTGTATACCTCTTCCTCCAACGAGCTCAGTTCAATCCCGACCTCGAGGATTCCGATGACTTCGTCCCCGCTCTTGTCATAGATAGGGCCGGACAGTGACATGTAATTGCCGCTCTCATCCTTGAGGTTCGTATCTGTAATCCATGGACCGCCCTGCGCGATTTTTTGAGCGTTGGATCCTTCAAACAGTACAGGGGAGGAGAAGGCCCCGATGGATCCGCCTAAGAAAGATGTCACGTACAGGACGCCGTCCTTGAACTTATAGGTATCGCAGTACTTGTTTTTGTTCCATCTAAACTCCCTGTCGACGAGGGTGTTGAGCGATTGCGTGAATTTACGGTATGCGGGGCTGTCATAATCCTGCGGGTTTTCAATTGCGGCGAAGGATTCGGAATCCAGTATTTCTGACGATATCTGCATAATATAAGACAGCCGCTCGAAAGTCTCCTCTCTTACCTCGGATCGCAGCGCACCGAGAATACTGGGAGCGATGGAGAAAAACATGAGAACCGCTGAAATTACCATTAAAAGGCTTATTGATGTTTTTTGAGATAATTTATTACTTAAAATATGGGAAAACAGCATTTTAAAAACTATCAGAGCATGGACGATAAAAACAACAAGAACCGCCGTCAGGCCGGCCCTCCAGGCGATCATGGCGGAGGAGACTGGCAGGCTAGAGATATTGAGTATCAGGCCATCATCTCCGAGTCCCCTGACCACAACGGATTCAAGGCTGGTCAGCGTCAACACGCCGTCTGCGGCGTGTATTGAATGGTAGACTGGCGGCCATGAGGAGGCGCCCCAACCGCCCGTCACCCTTACGGCTTGCCCCCCGTCGTCCACCCGGAAGACGGCCCTTTGGCCGATATCGGTAAAATAAAGGATAGATCCGTCGAATGAGATGTGGAACGGCAGCGAGAACTCGCTCACCTTATTGCCTGAAACCGGGGCAAAGATCAATCGCGCGTCTCCTGCCGCCGAGAGGAATACGTTTCCTGCATTGTCGGTGTAGTACGCGTTCTTTTTTATGGGGTCGATAGAAAAATCGAATATCTCTTTTGCCGCGCCCTCGCACACACATTCATATTCCTTCACGGCATCAGGCATTTCGCCGTTGCCGGACGTTTCTCCATGATTCAGCGCCAGGCTCATTATTGCGTAACCGTCCATACCTATTCTAGCGAACCATATCCTCCCGTCTTCGGAGACCAGTCCGTACAGGGCCGGTAAGTACGATGAGCCTGGCGTCTGCTCTTCGTCCGCTGACCGGTCGAGGACATACAGCACCCTTTCCGCTCTGCCGTTTTTTTTGCTGAACTCCAAAATCCTCTCGGTCTCTATGCTCATCCCGCTAGCATCAAAAACCACGTCGAGGACATAGAAGTAATTCTCATCCTCGACCGACAAGTTGCGTGCATGAAAAAACGGCTTATCCCTTCCGCCGTAAATGACATAGTCCGCATCGCCGTCGGAATTCCTCTTGATGATGCGCGCCATGCCGCTGTCAACGATGTAAGTATCCCCAAAGGAGTCCGTCTTTGCGGTATGGACTTTGGAGAAAGTGATCCTTTCAAAGGGATTCAGCGACATAAAATCGGAGTAATGATATAAAACCACAGCGGACGAGAGCAGTGCAGCAACGACTATGAGGACTTTTTTCGTTCCTGACATCTTACCTAAAAGGCGTGATATTTTTTTGCCAGTCATGACAGGTCCCTTCTCAGTCCGCGGTTTCAGCGTGAAAAACAAGCCAGAGCCGCTTGCCGCAACTACACGTATTCCTTGTTTCCGAGCGTCGAGTTAAAAATAGTGTTTGTTCCGTTCTTTCCGAGCATCTCCGGATATAGGCCCCCGTAAAGGGAGACGGACGTCCCATGAGCCTGAGCGCACTTGCGGAGCGAATCCGCCTCGTCCATCGAATCCACCTGGAGGATATTCCTGATCCCCCATAAATAAAATGGGAGCGCCGGGAAAAAAATATAGTCCGTCACGGACTCGATATTTTCCGGTTTGTTGCTTAAAGCTTTGATACCCCGCCTCGACACGAATCTCTCGACATATGGGCCGCGCCCTCTGTAGAAAGTTTCCAAAGATTCTCTGTCCCTGCCGTGAACGACTGCGAGTTTCGGCGGCTTGAACAGATCGTCGAGCCCGTCGATCACGCCGAGGTAGAGATCCGATATTTTGCGCAGCTCCTTCTCAAAAGACTCGATCACGCTGAGGCGCAGTCTCTCGTCAAGTTTTACCGTAACCGCCTCAAGGTATTTTTTGTACGACATGTCCGGGATCGGTATGACGAGCGGGGCGCGGAGCGCGCTCGCAAATTCGAACGGCAGGCGGAGTGATTCGTACTCCTGAAGGGTTACGCGTTCCTTTCTGTTCTCGAAACTCACGCTCTCGATACGTCTGCCATATTCCATGAGGTGCGCGCTCATGTTCGCGCTTCCGTTCAAGCTATTGTAATGCTTCTCGGTGTTATAATCGAAGTTATAAACGCTGCCGTCGTCGTGACGCACGGCGACTAGCATCTCGTCAGTCCCGAAAAGGCAAGGGCCTCCTACGACCGCTACGTCAGCGCCGAGACCGGTTATTTTCAGAGAAAGCTCTCCAAAGGCTCTCGTAAAGAGAGGGATGCCGTCTACTCTGCCTGAGATCGAGCCAATTTGCGGCAAAAGTTCCCTCATGTTCGAAAACATGTCGCAGATAACGGTACCCTTATACGTGAGGATTTTTTTGACGCGCCCGGCGGAGGGAGCTATCAGAGCTTGCAGTTCTTTGGAGATGAGGTTTTTCTCTCCCCGCAGATCCCGGATCCTGGCCATCAGGGACATCCCCTCTTCGGTCAGCGTACTGCTTACGAAGATTTTTTTTTCTTTGCCGTATTTGCGCAGTTTTAGGATTTCATCCTCTGTCTTTGCGAGCTTTAGGGATAGATCTTCGTATTTTTTGCCGTATCGGAGGTCGGTTTTAGAGTTTTCACAACCGCCTGGACATGCAAAATTTTTCCTGTATTTCTCGGCGTCGGCGGCTTTGAAGAAATTCCCCGCCTCAAAGGGGCTGTTCAGAATATCCTCGTGGTTCGCGTATGGCGTCTCCCTGACATCTATGCCCTGTTCCGAAAGGATTTTCGCTATGGTAACGAGCATTCAGGCCTGCCTTTTTTCATGTCTGCGAGCCCGAGGATTCCTGCTGTGGCGAGTTTCAGCGCAAGATCCGGGGAACTCCCGCCTTTGCCCGTCGCGCCGTCTTCTCGATCTGGCAGCGAATTTTGTCATTTTTTAAAATTTCCTCGACGGCATCGGGAAACGCAAACGGCAACCCAAGCACAGAAAGGACAAACGGCAGATACCCGTCACAGCTTTCCACATCAAAAACTCACCCTTCGCCCTCAATCATCGCAGAGAAGCCACTCAGAGTTTTCATTGCTTTGATTCGTCTACGTGAATGTATATTATGAAAAATGCGCTTTATTGTCAATAACCGTGACAACCTTACAAAATCTCCGGTCTGAGAGCCGGGGGTGTTCAAAAATAAAGCCAGGCGCGCTGAGGGACAGACGGCCTGGCGCGGCAAGCTAAAAATTCGGGAGAGCGCCCTTTTTAGAGATATTTCCCCCGTATGTCCTTTCTTTCTTCCTGTTGGATAGCGTGTTTTTTCCTGTATTCGGACGGGGTCGCGCCTGTGAATCTCTTAAAAATCTTTCCGAAATAATTGTGTTCCTGGAATCCGACGGACGCGGAGATATCCACTATGGACTGATCTGTTTCCTCCAGCATCTGTTTGGCGATTTCGAGGCGCTTGTGCAGGATATATTGCGATAAGTTGACCCCTACTTCCTTTTTAAAGAGTCTGCTGAAATAATAGCTGCTCAGATTGACCCTGTCGGCGATGAATTTAAGGCGGATATTCTCCTTGTAATGGTCGCCGATGAAGGAGAGGGCGTGTCTGATTTCATGCGACATCAGGTGGTCAGGGTAAAAGCGCAGTTGCTTTTTCATCTTGGGGGATACGCCGGAAGCCGAGCCCGAGTGCTCGTGGTACCTCAAGACGACCTCTCTTATCTTTTCGGTGCGGGCCGGCTTCAGGAGGCATTCCGCTATATCCAGGCGCGCAATCTGCTTGGCGCTGTCCCTGTCGGTGAAATTATTCTCGTCCGCGCTCGTGAGAATTATCACGATATTTTTGTCGGATCTCCGTATGACGTCAGCGGCCTCCATGCCTCCGAGCGCTCCCATCCCGCAGTTCAAAAAAGCGAGATCGGGCTTGACGGTGGCGCATATCACCGCTGCTAGCCCGCCGCAATTGCTTTCCCCGGCTATGACCGTTCCCTCTATCTGCCGGACGGTCTGTTTTATGACCTCCCGCTCCAGATATTCGTCGTCAGCGACCACGACTTTAAACATCGGGCTTCAGGCACCACCCGGCACCGAGCGGGAATGCCGCGCCGGCAGGTCGATGCGGACAATGACGCCGTTTTGAGGGTTTTCTGAGAATGTCACCTTGAAATCGTCCTTGAAGAAATACCGAAACCTCCTGTACAAATTATAGATGCCTGTGCCTGGATGAGCGCGCGGAGCGTTTACAATGCTCTCCGTGTCGTTGAGCCGCGCCATGAGGCCTTCTTCGATCCCCGCGCCGTTGTCCGCGATTTCGAAGGACATCCTGCCGCTCCTCTTTTCGCCGGTAATCTTTACGTACCCCAGGTCATTTTTTCTCTCAAGCCCGTGCCTCATGGAATTTTCGGCAAAGACCTGAAGCGACATGGCGGGGATCACGCAGTTGCATATTTCGGGCTCGGTCTCCACGTCGAACGCCAGCAGCTCGCCGAAGCGGATTTTCTGGATAAAGAAATAATTTCTTAGATTTTGCAGCTCCTGCTCTACCGTCACCAAAGGCCCGGAGTTTTTCATCGAGTACCTGCACATGTCGGCGATGGAATAGATGAGATCCTCCGTTTTCTGCGCGCTTTCCAGCCGGGCCTGGCGGCCGGCCGTGTTGAGCGCGTTGAATACAAAATGGGGCCTTACGTCCGAATGGAGCAGCCTTATCTCCAGATCGTCCCTCGTTCTTTCGAGATCAGCGTTTCTGTGCCGTTCCTCCAGAAAGAGTGAATTTTTGCGGCGGAGGTTGGACTGCTCGACGATCGCGTTTACAGTTATCTCAAGCAGGCGGGCGGTGGCCTTGATGCGTTCGGCTGGCAGTGTCGGTATTTCGTCATAAAGTTTTATGAGGGCGGGGTGTTTTTTGAAAATTTCAGCATCCGGCTGAATAAGCCGCTTTTCGACGTCTTCGAAGTCATTTGATTTCACCTGCCCGCACATGAAGGTCGCCAGGTATTCTCCGTCCGCTATTATCGGGACGGCGAAGTCTATCAGCCCGCCGTGGCATCGGTGAATGCAGAGCGTCCCGCTGCGTACCGCCTCGAGCCCGGCGTGCGCGTCCGACTGGCGGCACCTGTCGTTGTAGGCACCGTCCTCCCTCAGCTTGGCGCAAAAGTTTGAAAAAGAACTGTATTTAAGGAGGGGCCGGCCCTGAAAATCCACAGTTATGGCGGCAAAACCGGTCGCCCTGGCGAAGCAGTCCTGTATTTCCTGCAATTCCTCCGTCGATATCACGTCACTCAGCTTCAAAGCCCCTGTCGCCTCCACAGTGTTTAGAAGATTTAGCGATCCGCAACACAGATGACGGGTCAGAAATCGATTATTCAAAATTATTATAGATGAACGTACCTGCGGAGTCAAAAAACTATCATCTGCATGAAATTCATTCCTGAGCAATATTATATACATATAATAATTTTTTGTCCATTATCTTGGTCACTGACAGGCAATAAAATGCAATATTTTTTATTATCAATAAATACTTGCTCGATTGCAGGGCCGCTTTAAGCCCCAAGAGGGCAAATAAATACCAGAGAGTGCGGCAATAATCTATCTAACGCTAACTCGTTTTTTGTGTCATTATTAACAGCGTAGCAGAAAGCCGAAAAAGGATTTCCTAGATATGTCAACTACAAAGCAATCGTCCGTGCGGCGAGCCAGTGTAGCCGAGATGATGCGTAGATGTGTTTCATCGCGCAGTCATTTGTGTACGGATTGCGGATTTCTGGGAGGTAACAATGAAGTGTCCGAAAAACTTTCCCGGCTCGGAGAGGCTAGGACCGTCCAGGGTCTCGCGCCAGGGAAACAGGTCTCAGCAGCGCATATGTATATAACGCGATGAAGCAGGGCGGTTACCTCTCCGCGAACCGTAAGCTGATGGTTGCGGGCCCCACGAGGGCCGGGAAATCTACACTTTTGGAGGCGCTTGGATACATTGATCGCGTGAACAAGACGCAGATGGTAGTTCACGGGGATTTTTTCATAGATACCCCTGGCGAGCTTTTAAATCATCTGTATCTTTACAGATCGCTTCTTCAAAATGCGAACAAGGCCGGACTCGTCCTCTTTCTGGCGGATCCGACGCAGATATCACGTTACCCGCCTAAATTCAACACTGCCATACACGGAAAAGTTTTGGGCGTGGTGACAAAGATAGACATTTCTACGGAGCCCATGGTGAAACGCGCAAGAAGGGCTCTCGAAGTGGCTGGAGCGAGGGAGGTGATGGCCTGCTCGTCGATTACGGGAGAAGGCATAGCGGAACTGCGGGAAAAAATTGACGATATCCTAGGAGGTGCGGTTAAAGCATGACTGGAGAAGCACTCGGTTTGATAGAGACTAGAGGGCTCGTCGGTGCCATCGAAGCGGCTGACGCGATGGTAAAGGCGGCCAATGTCAGTCTGATGGGGTACGAAAAGATCGGGTCCGGCTACGTCACCGTGATGGTCCGCGGGGACGTGGGCGCGGTCAAGGCAGCGACGGACGCCGGAGCGGCGGCTGCGAAAAAGGTCGGGGAGATAGTATCCGTGCACGTCATCCCGCGGCCTCATTCGGACACAGAGAAAATTCTCCCCAAGATAGGGTAGGTTCCCATTAATTCGAGGAGGTGCCATAGATGGAGCAAGATGCGGTAAAAAAAGTAATGGACGAAGTTATTAAGCGCTTTGCGAATGAAGCGCCGGCGGAAGTGGCAAAAGCAGCCGTTGAAGAGAGCTGCGTCCCGGCAAGCGCCACAGAGTACATCGGGACGGCGATGGGGCATACGATAGGGCTCGTGATAGCGAACGTTGAGAGCCGTCTGCACGAACTGATGGGCATAGACAAAAAGTACCGTTCCATAGGCATCATCTCCGACAGGATCGGCGCCGGCCCGCAGCTTATGGCAAGCGACGAGGCGGTAAAAGCCACCAACACGGAGATAGTTTCCGCCGAGATGTGCCGCGACACGGAAGGCGGATGCGGACACGGCGCGCTCATCATCTTCGGGGCCGAGGACGTATCCGATGCGAAGCGCGCGATTGAAGTCGCCCTCAAAGAGACGCCGAAGTTCTTCGGCGATGTCTGGGGCAACGAGGTAGGCTATCTCGAACTGCAGTACACGGCGCGCGCTAGCTACTGCCTGAACAAGGCCCTCGGCGCTCCCGTCGGGCGCGCGTTCGGGCTCATACTCGGCGCCCCGGCCGGCATCGGCGTGGTGATAAGCGACACGGCCCTCAAAGCCGCCGAAGTGGAGACTTTCGCTTACTGTTCGCCGCAAAAGGGAACGTGCTACACGAACGAATCGTTCGTAATGGTGAGCGGGGATTCCGGCGCTGTGCGTCAGGCCATTCTTTCCGCCCGCGACGTAGGCGTGAAATTGCTCCATTCGCTGGGCGGCAAACCGAAGCCGTCGACAACCCCTTACATTTAGCAAAACACCCTCAAAAGTTAGGAAGGTGGCTTGAGAATGGCTGGCACGAAACGCAGTAAGAGATTTGAGGTTCTTGAAAGTCGTCCCGTACACCTCGACGGATTCATCGGGGAATGGATAGAAGTCGGGCTTTACGCGATGGGCAGCCCGCAGGATCCTAAACCGTCGATCCGCATAGAAGGCGGCAAGGTCGTCGAAATGGACGGCAAAGCCCGCGCAGATTTCAGCATGATAGAGCAGTTCGTCGCGGACTACGCGATAAACGTCAAAAACGCGCCGGAAGCGATGGCGAAGAGCGAAGTGGAGATATCCCGTATGCTCGTCGACATCAACGTCCCGCGTTCAGAGTGTACCCGCATATTCACGGCGCTGACCCCCGCTAAGATAGCCCGCGTCATGGATTGCATGAACATCGTCGAAATGATGATGGCGATGCAGAAGATGCGCTGCCGTCAGACGCCCGCGAACCAGGCGCACGTCACGAGCGCGAAAGACCACCCGGTAATGCTGGCGGCCGACGCGGCTGAGGCGACGTATCGCGGCTTCAAAGAGATAGAGACGACGGTCGGCGTCGTCCGCTACGCGCCCTTCAACGCGCTGGCCCTCTTGGTCGGCGGTCAGGTCGGACGCCGCGGCACGCTCTCCCAGGACGCGCTCGAAGAAGCGTTCGAGCTTCAGGTCGGTATGCGCGGCCTCACCAGTTACGCCGAGACCGTCTCCGTATACGGGACTGAGAGAGTCTTCGTCGACGGCGACGACACCCCGTGGTCGAAGTCCTTCCTGGCGTCCGCCTACGCGAGCCGCGGGCTTAAAATGCGCTTCACGTCCGGCACCGGCTCCGAAGTTCAGATGGGCGCAGCCGAAGGCAAGTCCATGCTCTACCTCGAAACGCTCTGCGTCATGGTGACGAAGGGCGCAGGCGTCCAGGGGCTGCAGAACGGCTCCATTTCCTGCATAGGCGTTCCAGCCGCAGTTCCCTCCGGGATCAGGGCCGTAGCCGCCGAGAACCTCATAACGATGTGCCTCGACCTCGAAGTGGCCAGCGGCAGCGACCAGACCTTCTCCCACTCCGACCAGCGCAGGACGGCACGCACCATGCCGCAGTTCTTCGCCGGCACGGACTGGATATTCTCCGGCTATTCCTCGACGCCGAACTACGACAACATGTTCGCCGGTTCCAACTGGGACATAACGGACGTCGACGATTACCTCGCGCTGCAGCGCGACTTCAAAATTGACGGCGGTCTGCGTCCAGTCAAAGAGGAAGACGTAATAGCGATCCGCAACAAGGCCGCGCGGGCCATACAGGCGGTATTCGCGGAACTCGGCTTCCCGCCGATCACCGATGATGAAGTCGAAGCCTGCACCTATGCCAACGGCTCCAAGGACATCGGGGACCGCAATATCCCCGAAGACCTCAAGGCGGCAGAGCGTCTCATGAAGGATGCAGTCACGGGTGTGGACGTTGCGAAGGCGCTTGCGAAGCGCGGCTTCCGCGATGTGGCTGAGTCCATCATTCTTATGATGCGGCAGCGGGTCGCGGGCGACTATCTCCAGACTTCGGCCTGGGTCGCCAGCGACGGCACCGTTTACAGCGCCGTGAATGACGCCAACACCTACATGGGACCGGGTACAGGGTACAAGATACCCGACGATCGCTGGGAAGAGATAAAGTCGATTCCGTGGGCGATTCGCGCCGAGGATATATAGGAAGAAGGGTGGAACGAGATTATGCAGATTAATCCTGAACTGCTCGAAAAGATAGTGACAGAAGTTCTGGCCGAGCTTGGGGCCGCAGGGGGTTCGACTGCGGCGGTAGCGACCGCAGCGCCCGAAGCAGTTGCGGGGATAAAACTGACTGAAAAAGGCCCGGCAGAGCGCGGGACGGATCCGAAAGAAGTCGTGCTCGCGGTCAGCCCTGCTTTCGGGACGACTTTCAAGACCACAATCATCGGCCTTCCTCTGGCTGCCGTGCTGCGCCAGGTATTTGCCGGCGCTGAGGAAGAGGGGATCCATGTACGCGTCATCCGCGTGTACCACACCGCTGACGTGGCGTTCATGGCCCATTACGCGGCCCGCATATCCGGATCCGGCATAGGCATCGGAATACTCTCGCGTGGCACATCCGTCATTCACCAGCGTGACCTCGCCCCGCTCTCAAACCTGGAGTTGTTCCCTCAGTCTCCGGTCATAGATCTTCCGACGTTCAGGGCCATAGGCAAGAACGCCGCGAAGTACGCGAAGGGCGAAAGCCCGACTCCGGTCCCGACGAACAACGACCCGATGGCGCGTCCGCGTTATCAGGGACTTGCGGCACTCCTGCACAACAAAGAGGCCGGATTCCAGGATCGTTCGAAAGCTCCGCAGGAGCTTTCGGTATCCTTCGAATAGAGGTGGGAGTATAATGGCACAGTCTAACGAAGAGCTTATCGCGAGTGTTGTCCGCCAGCTAATGAAGGAGATAAACGGCGGGGGCGCGCCAGTCGCTGCAGCAGCGGGTGACGGCGGCGTCACTGCGGCGGATTATCCTCTCGGCATGAAACGCAGGGATCTGCTCAAGAGCCCGAGAGGCATTCCGTTCGAAGAACTGACACTGGAAAACGTCGAGAGCGGCAAAGTAGTTTTCGAGGATTTCAGCATATCCGGCGAAGTTCTCAATTTCCAGGGGAATATCGCCGCGAGCGCGGGCCGTACGCAAATAGCCCTGAACTTCGCCCGTGCGCGCGAAATGACGAAGATTCCTGACGAGCGGATATTGGAGATGTACAACAGCCTCCGCCCGCACCGCTCGACAAAGGCCGAGCTGCTGGCGATAGCCGACGAACTGCAGGGCAAGTATAATGCCACTGTGTGCGCTGGATTTGTCAAGGAAGCGGCTGACGTCTACGAGCGCCGCAAGCTGTTGAAGGGCGATCTGCCGTCGACTGATTAGCGTCAATTAACGAGGAAGGTTCCTCCGGATCCAGTGACGGATGCGGGGGAACCTTCCCAAAAGCGCGTTGAAGGAGAGGACAATGGCGATAGTAGCTGGGATTGATATCGGCAACGCGACGACGGAGACTGCGCTCGCCAGAATAGAGGGACGGGATATTACGTTCCTCGCGACCGGTATCAGCCCGACGACGGGCATAAAAGGTACGCTTCAAAACCTCCACGGGCTTCGTTCGTCGCTCGGCATGGCTTTGGAGCGGGCCGGTTTCAAAGGCGACGATTACAGAGCGGTCGACCTGATACGCCTCAACAGGGCAGCTCCGGTCATCGGCGACGTCGCGATGGAAACCGTCACGGAGACGATTGTCACCGAGTCCACCATGATAGGGCATAATCCATCCACTCCCGGCGGCATCGGCGTCGGGCTGGGCGTTTCGATTCCGTTCGGCGGACTCTCCCGGGCGAGCGAGGGTGACTCCGTGATTCCCGTCATAGAGGCGAAATACGATTACGAAACCGCCGCCTCGGAAATCTCAGCGGCGATTGCGCGCGGCGTCAATGTAGCCGCTGCGATCTGTCAGTCCGACGACGGCGTTCTCATTGCGAACAGGATGCCTCACGTGATCCCCATAGTCGACGAGGTGAGCGCGATAGAGCGAGTGCCGCTCGGCATGAGGTGCTGCGTGGAGGTGGCGCCTCCTGGGCGCGTGGTGTCATTGCTTTCTAACCCTTACGATATAGCTTCGCTCTTTGAATTGTCACCAGAGGAAACCAAACAGATAGTCCCGGTCGCGCGGGCGCTCGTCGGCAACCGCTCCGCCGTCGTCATAAGGACGCCGATGGGCGAGGTCAGGGAGCGCCGCATACCGGCAGGTGAACTTTATATCATAGGCCCGCAGGGAAAACGCACCGTCAACGTGGAAGAAGGGGCCGGTGTCATCCAAAAAACTGTCATAGACTGTTATCCGGTGGAAAATATTTTCGGCCAGCCAGGCACTAACGTCGGAGGAATGATGGAGCGCGTGCGCCGCACCATGTCCGACCTGACCGATATACCTATAGGTGATATATATATACAGGATCTTCTGGCCGTCGACACGCTTGTCCCGCAAAAAGTGGTGGGCGGCGTGGCTGGCGAATTTTCACTTGAATCCGGCGTCGCGCTCGCCGTAATGGTAAAAACAGAGGAACTTCCCATGCAGCGCCTGGCCAAAGCGGTCGCTGAAGAGCTCGGGGTGAAAGTCGAGGTCGGCGGGATAGAGGCCGACATGGCGATCAGAGGGGCATTGACCACGCCTGGGACGAAGCCGCCGATAGCCATACTGGATCTCGGAGCCGGCAGTTCCGACGCGTCGTTTATGAAGACGGACGGGACCGTCTCCCTGACCCACCTTGCCGGCGCCGGTAATATGGTAAACACTATAATAGGAAGCGAACTAGGCATCGACGACATGGATCTCGCGGAAGCCATAAAGCGCTATCCTCTCTGCAAGGTCGAAAGCGCGTTTCACGTGAGGCAGGAGGACGGGACCGTGCGTTTCTTTGACAAGCCCCTCGACCCTTCGGTATTTGGGCGAGTCGCGCTGCTGCATGAAAACGACATGCTTCAGCCGCTGATGATCCCGAACATAAGCCTTGAGCGGGTGCGCATGACCAGACGGAAGGCCAAGCAGGAGGTTTTCGTGAAAAATGCCATGCGGGCGCTCGAACAGGTCGCCCCTGGCAATAATGTCCGCCTTGTTGATTACGTGGTCTTAGTCGGAGGCTCGGCAAAGGACTTTGAAATCTCGACGATGGTCACCGACATGCTGTCGCGCTACGGGATCGTCGCGGGCAGAGGCAACATCCGATCCACAGAAGGGCCGCGAAATGCCGTGGCCACCGGACTTGTGCTTTCATCGACGGGAGGGGCGCAATGAACGCTTGGTTCGGCAGGGTAGGAAGCGTCAGCGCCCTGCCGGAAAACAAGCCTTCGGTCTGGATGATAACGGATCCGTCTTTTCCGACTGACGACGCGGCTCTTGTAGCGTCCGGCTGCGAGGAAGAGGGCGTTCCGCTCGCGTGGGACATAAAATCGGGGACGTCGGCGGAACTCGCCAGGATGGCCTGCATGAGATCGCATCTCAGGGTCGGCATAGGCATAGACGGCGCGGGGAACGGATCTATCGCTTTAGTCTCAGTGACGGAGGCGCCATATGTAGAGCGAGCCGCCGGTTCTCCGGCGCGTTTGCGGTGGCTGGGGCAGACGGCGGCCAGGATATCGAAAGGCGAACCCGTCGCAAAAGAAACCACGGGATGAGGGGTTGATGGACGTGAAACAGGGCAGCGCCCTTGGCTTTATTGAAACGGAGGGACTCGCGGCCGCGATCGCCGCTGCGGATGCCGCTCTTAAGTCAGCCAATGTCAGGCTCATAGGCAGAGAAATATCCAAAGGGCAGGGCTACGTCACGGTCAAGGTCTCAGGCGACGTAGCGGCCGTCCAGGCTGCCATAAGCGCCGCCAGGGCAGCGGCTGAGGGGGTTTCGCAGGCCGTGTCTACGGATGTCATCCCACGCCCGGCCAGCGGGCTTGGCAGCGTGATGGTATGGAACGGCGAGACCGCAGGCCCCTTGTGCGGCAAACAGGCTGAGCCGTCCCTTCCGGTGCCGGTAGGGGACTTCCCGCTCGCCGTGTCCGCTCCGGAACCTGTGACAACGGTTTCCGGCGCAGAGCAAGGGACGGATGCGAAGCCAGATCCTGAACCTGCTGCGGAGACGAAGCCCGAGCCTGAACCGGCGGCGGATGTGAAGCCCGACGAAACTCCGGAGGCAACGCCGATGAAGGAGAGCAAGCAGGAAGACGCAGGCGGCGGTACGACAACGGGCGAGGAACCCGCCGGCGAGAAGCAGGGCAGCACGGACGGCAAGAAAACGCCCCCGCACAACAAGCCGCCCCGCAGCAAAAGGAAAAGATAAGGCATAACGAGATAAACGGTATTTAGACAGCCTGGAGGTGTAGCTCATGCAGGAAGCTCTTGGAATGATAGAAACGAGGGGTCTGGTGGGCGCTGTCGAAGCGCTTGACGCGATGGTGAAATCGGCCTCGGTGCGCCTCGTAAGCCACAGGATATCGGGCGGCGGCCTGGTTACGGTGATGGTCGAAGGGGACGTAGGCGCGGTCAAAGCGGCGGTCGACGCCGGGACGGCGGCGGCAAGCGTTCTCGGTACGGTTGTCTCCACGCACGTGATACCACGCCCTGATGACGAGACCGCCAAGCTCTTGGCAGACGACGCGCCGGCGGATCCGAATCTGACGTGCGAGATTCCGGAATAGCCGTCTGACGCCCTGGAGAACGGCGAGTAAGCCAGTTTGGCAGTCCTGGCCAGGCGGTGCTGCAGGTTTTTGGAGAGAGAAAAATGGGGATTCTAAACATTAGCGAAATTGCGGTTTTAGTCTGCGACATGCTATCAAAAAAACGGGTAGGCTTTTTGTGGGACGGCTTGCCGAAGCCGTTGCCGGAAGTCGCCGGTTTCTCGTGGGTTCATTATTACCGGCGCACGGATACTGCGGCTACGGCGGCACGCTCCTATGACCTGGCGAGCCTGCGCGACCCGCTGTCTGAGGGCAATACCCTGGATATGCTCGTGGTTCCTGGCGGAACGCTGGAAATTATACTGGAAATAGCTTCTAAAATCACAGTCTCTCCCGCGTCGAAACTGGCGGAAGGCGCTCTCCGCAGCGGGATACCCGTCATCTTCGACGCTTCCGGCCTGAGAAGGCGGCTCGAGCTGTCGACAGAGGGCGAATTGGAGACACTGCGGAAAATAGTCCTCCCCTTGAAAAAGCGCGGGATGGAATTTATGGGGCTGGAAAGCGCATTGCCCTCACGCACCGAGAACGCCGAAACGGCCGGAGAGCGCACGAAGCCCCGCATAGTGACCCTTTGCGGGAGCTGGCTCACATGGAACGAGATTTCAGCGCTCGTCGCGGGCGCCGAGGCCGTCCGTCTCGCCGCAGGGACGAAACTGACGCCTGAATCCCGCGACAGGCTCTTAAAATTGAAAATACGCGTCGAGGAGGCGTTGTAATGGCTTTATTCCATAAATTCATCAACGCCCCGTCCGCATCCACCAGGAAAATACTGACCCGCCGCATTCTGACGGGGCGCGCCTCTGAGGAGGCGGAAGCGCTTAATGCCGCCAATTGGGGCGCGGTGCTTCTCGTGCAGGGCACCATACCGGATATGTTCGGCGCAGTAGACGTCGGGTCGAAGGCCAGCTCCGCGCTGGCTGTAGAAGTCACAGGCAACTGCCCGCAAAATATAGTCACAATGGCCTTCATCGGCAACGTGGCCGATGTAAAACAGGTACTGTCGGCACTAAAAAGCGAGGGTGTGATCGCATGAAACTGGGCAAGGTAGTCGGTTCTGTCGTCGCCACGCGCAAACATGACAGGCTGGTCGGATATAAGCTGCTGATGGTTCGCCAACTGAAGCCGGGTCCGGAGGGCAACCTGATTCCCGCTCCGAGCGGGAGCCAATTCATAGTTGCCATCGATCTCGTTGGGGCCGGCCCCGGTGACTTTGTCCTGTATGCGTCGGGGTCGTCGGCACGCAACGCCGCCACTGATTCGCACGACTCCCCGGTCGACGAGGCCATTGTCGGCATCGTCGATCAGACTGACTTCAACGTGAGCGAGGTCGCCTGACGTGGGACGCGTCTACACCAGGACGGGTGACGGCGGCATGACGCGGCTCGGCAGCGGTGCGTCCGTCCCCAAAGATTCCGTCAGGGTCAATCTATACGGCGTGATGGACGAGGCGTCCTCCGCGCTGGGGATAGCCCGCAGCCAGGCGGCTTGTCCGGTGGCTGACGCGATCTTGGAATTGCAGCACGAACTTGTGAACCTGATGGCCAGGATATCGCTCTATGGCGCGGATTGCCCTGTCATATCGGCGGAAGCGCTCGAAGAGAAAATTGAAGCGATAAGGGATATCGTCCCGATGCCGGATGTATTTGTGGCATCGGGCGAAAGCCCCGCGGGCGGGGCTTTGCATCTGGCCCGCGCCATATTCAGGCGCGCCGAGCGCGAGGCCGTGACGCTATCGCGGGATGAGGCCATTGAACCAGAGCTTATGAAAACCATCAACAGGATGTCGGATTACGTATACGCGCTGGCCGAATGGGCCGACTTCGAGGACAGGGTCGCCGGCATAACCCGTGCCGTGCTGCGGCGCATCGAAAACGCCGACGCCGCGCAGAGGGACGTCTCTTTAAGCGAAGCGGAGGCGATTTTAGCCGCAATGAAGGCAAAAGCGGGCGAGGGAAGCGTACCCATGGCAATGGCGGTCTGCGATTCAAAAGGGAATCTCGTTGCCTTCGCGAGACAGGAAAACGTACTTCCTGTAAGCGTCGGCCTGGCTCAAAGGAAGGCGTTCACGGCGACGCAGCTCAAATGCCCCACTGCCGACCTCGCCTCTCTCACCCAGCCCGGGGCGATGCTATGGGGTTTGCAGGCCGATCCTGGCCTGGTAGTCTTCGGAGGCGGGATACCGCTCCGCCGGGGTAAAATTGTCTTTGGCGCCGTCGGCGTGAGCGGCGGAACAGTCGACCAGGACGTGGCGGTGGCCGAAGCGGGAGCCGGGATCTGGGAGTCATCGTTTCCTGTACAGTCAGGCGTCTAAAATAGAGAACAAAAAACGTGAGAGGTGAGTTTATTGGCCAATCAGGAGTTTCTGGTTAAAGACATAACACGTAAAGTGCTGGAAAAGATCGGCACCATCTCCAAGCCAGAAGCGGGGAGCGCGTATGAATCGGTTGACGATGCGGTCAGGGCGTCTGCAGCGGCCCAGCAGTCATGGCAGTGGGATTTCCTGCTGGAGGAGCGCATCAGGATAATAAACAATATGCGCCGCGAACTGCTGGA
>JAISFV010000013.1 GCA_031263445.1 Synergistaceae bacterium
CTCGCCCGGCCGCCACTCCATGTACCCCATGTCGCAGTGCGTTATGCGGCGGTCGGTGTCGTTCCTGTACGTCGGCAATCGCCTCACCTCCAAAAAAATGAGCCGCCCCGGGGGGCGGCCTGCGTGTGCGCCTGTGTGAACGCCGTGCTTTTATTTTGGCTCGCCGTGCGCGTCCTTGCCGGGAAAGCCCTCTTTTACGAAATCTATTGTGCGGAGAGAAGGGTACCTGAATGACAAAACTGTTCTCCCTCCTACGTTGGTGACGGCAAAATCGCCCATGCAAATGATATCCATGCCTATGAGCACGTCGACGTCTCCTGGCAAGCCGCCCTTCAGAACGGCTACGCTCGATATGTTGAGACGGTTCGGGAGCAGCACGTCAACGTAATGTTCGGTCGCATCCCGTATCGCGCCGACACCTGCGATTTTTTGATAACCGTAGACGCATAAATCAAGCTCGTCCGCCACTTTGGACGTAATGACGGTGCGCATGGCCCCGGTGTCCCACACGGCTGCGTACGGCAGCCACGTAACGCTGTCTTCTGATTTCAGCTCGTTGTCCCAGTCCGCCTTGTCAGAATTAGTCAGATAGATGTCGCTCCTGAGTTCCCGCGCCAGATTATTCGCTGTCTGCGTGAAACTCAGGCCGCCAGGCGGGAAAACCCCCAGCGGCATACGCGATTTGGGGATTTTTAGCGCGTTCAACGAAAACTCGCCAGCGAATGGAAAACATTCAGCACTTTTTTTTCATCCGACGAACAAAGCTGTATGATGAACGTGCCGGGTCTTTCACGCCGTTTCCTCATGCTTTCGAAGGCTTCCCTCTGGTTCCCGAACACGGCGATGACCTGCCTGTCTCTGATCACGACGTACTTGTCGCCGTGCTGTTTCTCAAGGGCGGGAAGGTTTTCTTGAAACCATTCGTAGTTTTCTCTGGGCGTAGCCAGGCTGCCGTCCATTTGCGCCACCTCTCCTGCGTCGATTATACGCAGGCCCGCCCGGAAACGCAAGGCGTCAGAAGCTCGCCGCGTTCCTCTCCCTGGCGTTCCGTTGCGCGCGCTCCAGGGCCTTCCTGTTCCCCATGTTCACGAGCATCCAGTCTGCGACGCCCTTCGCGTCCCGCGACAGCCAGAGGCGCTGAAACTGGGTGAACGGCGCGCCGGTCAGGTTCGCGAAACCGTTGAGCATCGCGAGCGTTCCCCACTCTTTTTTGGTGTACCCGTTGCGCATGAGCTTCGCCGTCCCGCCGTCGTCCTCCTCTCTCGCGCCTTCGATGATTTTCCTGACGCCGTACCACATCTGCCAGAACGGCTCGCTGACTATCGTGTGGTCTTTGCTGTAAGTCTTGCCCTGTATGGCGTCCATGACCTCCGTCCCCAGCACCGGCACCTGGCCGACGAAGCCGTCCATGACGGCCTCGAACAGCCACTTTGACCAGGATTCCTTCTCTTCCTCGCCGTCCCCCTCGCCGGAAGAAGGGAACCCCTCCGCGAGCATTTTCACTATGACGGCGGACAGGCCTATGGCGAACGCGCCCCTCGCCGCCCGGGCGTAGTCGCCGTTCGCGACCTGCCTCGGGATGTCGTACGCGACGATGTTGAAGTTTTTGACGGGTTCCGACATGAACATGAGCAGGATCCTCCACGGCCCGCCGCGTGAAAAAAGAGGCGGCAGCTCCCTGGCGCTCGAAGGCTGCAGCAGCCGCTGCACGGCGAGCTGCGCCTCGCTTCTTGCCCGTTCCGACGTGAGGTTGCGCCTCAGCCCGCTCCTGTACACGGAGTCGAACATGATCGCCGCCGTCCATCTGTCTATGACGGCGTTAGGCTCCATGCCGATTTCCGCTACCGTGTCCGCCGAGTTCGCGAGCTTTGTTTTTGCCTGCTCCGCTTCCTGGCTCATGAGGTTCTGGATGTAGCTGCCCTTCCTCCGCGCGATCTGCGGGTCCGTCGCGTAGACGCGTTCATAGAATCCCTTCCTGCCGCTCGCGAAGTCCGCGAGGGAAGCCATGACGTCCGCAGGGTGGGCCTCTATGAACCACTTCGGTATGGACGCGAAGTTCTTGAGGTACGTCGACACGTTGTAAGCGAGCACCGCGACGGCCCTCGTCGCGGCGAAGCGCCCGATGACGGCGTCCCATTCGCCGCGCGCCCTGAGGATGTCCGGGAACGCCAGCCTGTTGTATTCCTCGATCACACGCGAGAACACGTAGCTCCCGTACTTCTCGTTTATCGCCCGCGCCATCGTCCGGTTCGGGTTCGACGGGTCAGGCTCGAAGAGCATGGCGCGCGCCTGTTTCAGCGCCGCGCCGTAAGCTATGAAATGCTCCTCCTCGCGCACGTGCCTCGTCCAGACCTTGAATATGTCGGTCTCTATCGCGGACGAGTCCCTGACGCGGCTGTGCGTGAACCCCGGCTCGACCCTGGCGGGCCTGCCCCTCGAGTCCGCGTGCGTCAAGGCGGTCTGCTTGTCTATCTCGGACACGTAGGGGTTCCGCTCGACGCGGAAGATCCTTACGTAGCTCTCCAGCTCGTCCATGCCCTCGCCCAGGACGGATATGGCGGCGCGCTGCGCCCGCTCGAAGTGCGCGCGGTCGCTGATGTCCGCGAAGATGAAGTCGCCCAGGGCCTTCTCGGCGTCCGTCAGCTGAGCTATGCACTCGTCGATGAGCCTTTCGGCCCCCGGGACGCCGCTGAAGTTGCCGCTGACGATCGAACGCCTGGCGTCGGGGTTCTTGCTCAGGACGTAGAAGCCTATGAGGTTCGCCTTCGTCGGATATTTCGCGCCGAAGAAGGCCCTGGCCGCTGCGGAAGGCACTTTTGCCTGCTTGTAGAGCTTGATCTTGCTGAGGCCGAGTTTCCGCATCTTCGTTTCGAACGGCTCGCCGATCCTTGCGTTGACCGCCCTCTGCATCTCGTCCTCGCACTCGTTCATATGGGCGACCCAGAACCTGACGAACGGCCCCTTGAACGTGGCGGAGCCGCCGTCCAGCAGGTCGAACAGCCTCTGACGGTCGGCGAGCACCATCGCGACATGGTCGGGGAGGAAGTCCCACTTGCGCTTGAGGCCGCGCCTGATGTTCCCCGCGAAGTCCTTCCCTATGCGGTCTGCGGCCTCGGCGTGGATACGGTTCACGCGGGCGTCGCGCTCCTCCTGCGACAGCTCGAGGCCGTTCATGATCTCGTCCTCGAGCGCGGCCATGCCCATGGCCTGTTCCCTGCGTATGGCGTCCTGCTTCGCGGCGGCGAACGAGTAGCGCTTCTTCCCTTCGCCCGCGCCGAGGATGACGGGCGCCCGCCCGGCTGTGCCTTTGCGCAGCTCCGTCATCTCGCGCCCCGTCTCCAGCCTGACCTTCTCTTTCTCTATGGCCTTCTGTTCGCTCAGCTCCCTCTTGCCTACGTCCCTGAGCGCGGTTATCTCCTCGTGGACGGCCTCCAGCTCCTCGAAGGACACCGCGTCCATCGACGACAGTTTCAGCAGTTCCATGTCTCTCTTGGTGAACCCTGCCTCCAGCGCCCTTTCGCCGCCCTCCGCCTCGCCGTACAGGGATATCAGCGTCTCTATCGCGTTTCGCCGCGCCGCGTCGGTGGCTTTGTATCTCACGCCGTCCTTCGTCTCCACGGGGCGCTGCCCCGCCAGGGCCACGCCCCTGGGGGACGCCTTCCTGGAGGTCTCCTTGTATCTGTCCCGCGTGTTGACCGCCGCCATGATCTCTTTTATCTCTTCCCTGCGCTCCCACGACACCTTCCTGTCCTTCGCCGCGCGCGCCATCTGGCCGATCATCCTCTTCGCGGCGCGCTGGAGCTTTTCTTTCTCCTTCAGGGACTCGAGCTTCGTCTTGAGCCGCGCGGCCAGGCCGTCGGCGATCTTATGGCGCGACTCCTCGTGGCGCAGCAGGATCCTGAGCGCGGAGATCATGTCTTTCTGCCGCTCGCTCCTGTCTTTGAGCTTCGCGTTTTTGCCGAGGAGCCTGTCTATTTTTTTGCCGTAGGCCTCGGCCAGCCTCTCCTCGCGGATCTCGGCCTTTATCCCGTCAATTGTGGCTTTCTCTCCGAGCTTTTCGTTCTCGTCCAGGAGCTCGTCCACGAAACGGCCATACGCCTTGATGGCCTTGGCGTCGTCGCGCGTCTCCTTCTTTGATTCCGAAAGAAGCGCCTTGAGCGCCGAAATCCTGTCCTCCTGCCTGGCGTTGCGCCCGAGTAGCCTGTCCGCGGCGTCGATGAATATGTCCCGCTCAAGCTCCCTCTCCGAGCGCCGCGCTTGTTCGCTGTCTGCCCGCTCCGCGTCCGCCCTGGCGTCCTCCCGTGCCTTGGTCAGGTTTGACATGAGCGACCCGACCCGCCGCGACAGATCCGCTATCGTCCGCGTGTCCTCTTTCGACCTGGCCCGGAGCTTCATTATCGTCTCTATGGCGTCATGCCCGGCCTTGAGCATCTCGCCGTCTCCCTGCTTCCCGGCAGCCGCCGCCCACGCGTCGTATGCTTCCAGGAACCTCTCGGCCTGTTCGCGGCCCTTCTCGACGCCCTTGCGGTACGCCTCGCTGAGGGCGCGGTTCGCGCCTTCGTCGCTCATGAGCAGCGCGAATATCTCGTCGCCGCTCTCGAAACGCGCGCCCTCGCCCTCCAGCACGGCCACGAACTCGTCAAGGCCGAGGCCGTCCTTCCTGAACAGCCCGGGGCCTAATTTCTTGCGCAGTCGCGTCGCGTCCGCGGCCCCGTGCCTGTCCCTGACTTTCCGGTAGTCTATGAACCCGTTGGCCTTTATGACGCCGATCACGCCGCCCCGGCTTCCGGGGTTGTCCGGTTCCGCCAGCGCCAGCTCGTGTTCCTGGAATATCCTGTCCCACTCGCTCATCTGGCCCCTGACGGCCTCGGCGACTGCGGCGGCGGTCTCCCCGGCGTCCGGCTCCGGCACGCCCGCTTCTTCGTCCTCCATCCGCGCTATGAGGCTGTCGAGCGAGGCGGGGTCGTTCAGCGCGTCGAGAAGCCTCCGCGTCGCGTCCGCGTCCTCCCTCGCCGCCGTGACCTGCGCGTCCGTGTCGGACATCGAGGAGCGCTCCCTGTACGCTGCGTCCACGTCCTCGGGCGCGGCCATCAGCCTCGCGTAGACCCGCCTCACCTCGTCGGACATCTCCACCCTCTGTATCTCCCCGGCCGCGAACAGCTCGCGCAGCCAGTTCTTTATGCGTATGAACGCGCCCCGCAGGGCCTTCGACGGCGCGAGGCCGGTGTCGACGTAGTTCAGGAGGCCGTCCGCGAACTTCTCGTGCTGCTCGCGCGTCGGGCGTTCCTGCTGCTCTCCCATGCCCAGCCAGTCCCTGACGGTCTCCCAGTCGCTCCTCACCCGGCCGCTCGCGCCTTCATGCGCGGCCATCATCTGGAGGTCTTCGAGGAACGCGTGGCCGATCTCGTGGATGAACGTGGAGCGGTTCTTCGCCTTGAACAGCGTGACTATCCTGTTCCCGGTCTCGGGGTCGACGTGGAACATGCCGCGCGTGACGCGGCCGGCCTGATTTCCGTTAGCCGCGTCGAGCTGCTTGAATATTTCGCCGGCGGGTGGTAGACTGTCGCTATCAGCCAAATCGGCTCCCTCTCTGGTTTCGGGACGGGTAGAGCCAGAAAGCGTAGCGCCAGGCATTACAGGGCCATACTCCCCACTGGCCGCATCCGATTTGGCGTTTTCACTCTCGACAGAAAAGCCGCTTGTCAGCCAGGTTCTTTTATTTCCGTGTACGACTTGAGTCAATACGGCCCTATAGCCATCATAATCGATGTTGATTTTTGTCCTGTCATGTTCTTGGTAGGGTTTCCCGATTCCCCCGTTTGCGATAACGTCTACCATTTTTCTGGCTATCGCTAGTCCGTCATGTCCCTCGGCGTTTCTTTTTTCAATTATATGCGAAACCCCATAGCCGCCTTTGAAATTTGCCCCCTTGCCGGGTCTGCCCCACACAAAAGAGATCCATTCTATACCCTCCCGCCACATGGCGTTTTCAACGCCCACATGCTCCGATATGACGCGCTCCATAGCCTCTGTCCCGCGTCGAACGTTCTCCTCGGCGGAGAGATTGCCCCGCTGGTAATGCGTCTCGCTCTTCCTTGAATTGAACCGCTCGGAAGGAGGGACGATATTGCCTGAATAGTCTCTTGCGATGACATCATTCAGCTTTCTGTTGTTTTTCGTGTTCGCGTAAGCGTATTCACTGCCGTCGTCAAAACCGAACTCGTTGATTGAGTTGCCGTCCCACCAAATATCCTTCAGTTGCACTTTTTTAGCTATAATGCGATATCCGCCGGGGATTTCCGCGCCTTCCTGTGCCGCGTATTTACGGGAAGGCGTTATCCAGTCTCCGTTTCGGAACTCGCTCTCTTTCACCGTTTTGGGGACGGCTCTGAACATTTGGATGTATCTGTCTTTTACTCCCTTGCCTTTGTTGTTTTCAGGGTAAGGCTTTTCGAGTGCTTCACGGATAGCGTAAAAAGATTCGTAGTCATAACTTTCATATTGATAATGACGCGGAGTTGTCCAGTAATCGGCGGGCACCAAATCCGATCCTTTTACTTTGTCAATCCTTACCGTCACGTCTTCGTCATGCGAGTTCGGGGCTCTGTGGTTCATTCGGTAGTCTGCGTCAGAAATATAGCCTTTCTTTCTGGCCTGATTATCGACTATTTTCCGCGCGGCCTCCATGTCTCCCGATTCTAGCGCCGCGAAGTATTTGGCGTCATTGCCGGCTTCATCCCCTGCGCCCCGCTGACGATAGACGCCCTGCTCAATCTCGCCGCGCGCCGCCGCGTCCTCCATCTCCTGGCTGGCCCTCTGGACTATCAGCCTCATGGCGTCTTTGACGGGTATGCCCATCTCGCGGGCCATGATCACCGCGTGAGCCGCCCACATCCCCGAACCCTGGACGGCTACGGAAGGATCGGCCCCCGCGTCGAGCGCCATCTTCTCGACTTCCTTCTTGACGCCGAGCGCTTCCTCGGCCTCCTTCGTGTCGGCGTAGAGCGGGTCGGCGAGCTTGTCGTCTATGTCCGCCTGTATGCGGGCCAGCTCCTCGCGGGCGGTCTCGCCCCTGACGCCGCGACGCACGTTCTCGCTCTCGATCGGGCTGGCGTCGAACTTCTCGGCGGGTATGGCTATCTCGTCGGCGGCGGCGGCGGAGTCGTATGTCTCGGGGTCGACGCCGAGGCTTTTCAGAGTCAGGGCCTTCACGCGCTCGTCCGTCCTGATTTCCTCGCCCTCTTCCGAGGTCTGGAAGAGCGCGTCCACGTCGCCCTTGGGGACGAACACGAACGCCTCGCCGTCCTGGCCTG
Source organism: Synergistaceae bacterium (assembly GCA_031263445.1). Classification (GTDB taxonomy): domain Bacteria; phylum Synergistota; class Synergistia; order Synergistales; family Synergistaceae; genus JAIRNC01. Next base: position 7,314 of record JAISFV010000013.1, read on the forward strand.
ACGCTATCTTCAGACGCAGCCCCGCCGTGGCCTGCATCAGTGAGTCCATCTCGGCCCTGGCGATCTTGTTGAGTCTCCCGGGGCTGGTGACGCGCCCCCCCGCGTATGCGGCTGACGCCTTGACGGCGCCTCCGAGCGCGAACGGGGCGGCGAACGAATACGCCGCGCCTATGCCCTCCTCGGCCAGCTCCCCGGCTATCTCGCCCGCCGGGGCGTTCTCCAGCCCGCTCGTGTATTTCAGCAGCTCGCGCCCGATCACCACGACGCCGCGCTGCGCCACCTCCTGCCCGATCTCCTTGCCGTAGCTTATCCCAGCCGACGCGAGCGCTGCCATGACCCGGTTCTGGAACACGCGGTTCGGGGCTATCGCGCCGAGGAACGTCCTCATCTCCGCGAACTCGATCGCCCCCGACGCGGCCCCGAAGATCCCCGCGAAGGCCCACGCGAGCTTCGGGTCGACGCCCTCTATGCCCAGGAACTCCTCGTATGCCATGGCTATCTCCTGCTGCATCATGTGGACGCCCGCGCCCGCGCCGAACCCGAGCCTGCCCGCGCCCTTCGCGAGCGTCGCCGCCATGGGCGGCCCGCCGATGGCGAAGCCCACGGCCCCGCCCGCGACGGCGGATGCCACGCCGGCGGCACCGCCCGCCCTGACGTTCTGATACTGCTGGGTGCCGAACTGCCCTGCGCCGGCGGCGACCTTCTGTAACGAGGTCTGCGCCAGCGGCGGGGCCAGCTTCTCGAGCTGCGCGTCGATGTCGAGTATGTACGCGTCGCTGAACGGATCCCTGCCCGCGAGCCACCCGGCGAACCCGGCGGCGTACTTGTCGTCGGCGAGCTGCTGCGCCTTCACGCTGTCCCTGAACTGCTCGGCCCAGCCAGCGCTTACCTTAACGCCCTGGTTCTCCAGCGCCTTGAAGGCGGCGTCCCGCATCCCCTCGTCCGCGAACAGCAGGTTCGGCGAGACGCCGCCGTAGTCGGCGACGGCGATTATCACGTCCGCCTCCTCCGGAGTCATGCCCGCGATGTCCGCGAAGGCCCTGGCCTTCTGTCTGCGGCTCTGGTCTATGGCTTCAGTTTTCGTCTGCGCGGTGCGCCCGAGCTTGCGGTCTATGGTCTCGGGCGAGATGTCCCAGGCCCTCATCCTGGCCTCGCGGTCTGCCATCTTCCGGCGGATGGTCATGTCCGATATGCCGTACTCCCTGAACTTGCGTATCTTGTCCGCCTTGTTCGGGTACTCGAGGAGCAATATGTCCTTGTCATAGTCCTCTTCGCGCACGTCGCCGCCAGGCACAGCGGGGGCCTGGACGCCCCGGACGGCGGCCACGGCGGGGGAGACTGACGCAGCGCGCGCGGGTATCAGCGCGGAGCCGTATTTATTTTCCTGTTCCTCCGTCAACGGCTCGTCCTGCCAGAAAAGCGTGTCCATCCCCTAGTCCTCCAGCCTGTCCAAGTAGTCATACCGCTCTTCCTCCGGCAGCGCCCGTATCTGCTCCGCCGTCAGATCCCCGCTTGCCGCGGGCGGCGGCGTCGCGGCTTGCGGCGGCGGCGTCTGCGCGGCGGGAGAGGCGGGCGCGGCCTGGGACGGATCCCCTGCCAGCGAGTAATACGAGGACGGGTCCGTCAGCTTGCCGTTCACTTTGATCTTGAGGTCGAGGTGGGCGCCGTTGCCGCCCCGGCTTGCTATGACCGTCCCCGTGTTGCCCACCCTGCCGAGGGGCGCGCCGGGTGCTACGGGCGCTCCTACTCTGAGGCCGGGGTCGACCGCGCTCAGGTGGTTGAACTGCCACTCCGCGTCCTGCCCCCTCGGATCCTTCCCCCTCAAAACGACGCGGTTCCCGTTGCCGCTGTGAGATCCGGACTGATCCGCCGCTATTTCCGCGACAACGAAGCCATTCCCTATGACGCTCGGCGCTTTGACAGGGGTGCCTATCGGCGCGGCGAAGTCGTATCCGCCGTGCGCGCCCCTCTTCCTCTTGGCGTCGAAGCCGCTGGTGAGCGGGAAGTCGCCCCCGAGGATGTCAGCGGAGACGGTGCCGGGGGTCGCCGCCACGGCTGTCATCTTCACCGCCTCGACGGGCTTCGGGCTGAGGCGCGCGCCGGCGCGCGCGATGTCCTCCAGGCCCTTCCTGGCCCCCGCGATGTAAGCTGCGTAAGGCGTCTCGGTAGGATCGGAGAACCAGTGCTCGTCCTTGTCATTCTCTGACAGGCCCGAAGCGCTGAAAATTTCATTGATAATCTCGCCCTGCAGCAGCTGCGCCCTCACGCCGACCTTCTCGGCGATGTCCGGGTCGTTCTCCGCCGCGAGCTCGGCGGCGAATGCGTCAAGCTCCGTTTTTTTCAGGAGGAAAAAGTCAGACGAATACTTGCCTCTAAGGAAAGACTTAGCCCCGCTCGGATCCATCCTTTTTTTGAACTCGTCCTGTATCCCTTTGACAGCTTTTTTGTTCGCATCCGTGAAGCCTTTGATCGACGCGATGAACTGCCGCTCCTCCGCGCGTGTTATGAGGCCCTGGCTCCTGCGTTCCTTGACCGTCGCCTCGTCAGTCTCGCCCGTAGCCAGCCCCGCGTTCAGCTCGGCCACCGCCGCCTCGTGTATCTCGGGCGTGGTGCCGGCTACCTGGGCCATGACGAGCATGTCCTGCTCGTGCTCGGAGCGCAGGTTCCAGCCGGGCGTGTTCTGGAGCTGCTTCAGCGTCATGCCGTAGTCGGCCAGGCTGTCGGTCTTCGCGATGAGCTGCGCCGCCGTCGACGCGGAGATCTCGCCCCGCTCGTACATGGCCACGATCTCCGAGGTCGGGTGCGGGCTGCCCTGCGCGTAGTCCATGGTCAGCGCGCCGGCGTTCTCCCGCTGCAGCTCGTCGCGCCGCTGATCCTCCAGCGTGTAGGCCAGGTTCTTCTCGCGGATCAGGCCCGAGTATGCGCTCACCGCCGCGTCGGCCGTTTTGTCGTCGGATATGTTCGCACGTATCCACGCGATGCCCTCCGCCGCGTCGTACTCGCCGCCGAACCTTTCGAGCGTCCGCTCCGCGATGTCCCTGCCCTCCCGTTTCACGGCCTCAGGCTCCACGCTCTTCCTCAGCGCGGCCCTGTCGGCGGGGAGGAGAACGTCGGAGGCGTCCAGCATGGCCATGGCCGACACGGGGTCGTCCTGCGCGGCTGCGGATATGCGGCTTTTCTCCAGCCCGCTGACGTACCCCTTCTGCGCGAGGCGTATCGCGGATTCGGGCGCGCCCCGCATGTGTATCTCGATGGCGAGCACGCCCTCGCGCGCGGCGCTGTCGAACGCTTCCTGGTTGTATGGCATGGCCGCGACCTCGTTGGCGTTCCCCTCGAGGGTAGTCTGAAATGT
>JAISFV010000036.1 GCA_031263445.1 Synergistaceae bacterium
GCGCTGTTGCGCACGGCCGGGTCGGGGAGGACGTCGAAATCGAACGTCTCGGCGTACCCGCCCACCCTGGAGCAAACCTGCGAGCCCATGAACCCGCAGACCTCCCTCACGTAATCGGACAACAGGCCGCCCAGGTATTCCGGGTACGGGCGGAAGATGTCCTTCACGTCCCGTTCCCAGCATCCGATGAAGGCCTTGGCGTACTCCTTCATGGTGCCGCTTATATACCCGAGTATCTCCTCCCGGTAGCGCGCACGCTCCCCGTCCGTCCACTCCTCGTGGTAGAACCACGTGTCGTATGTGTAGACGAGATTGCCCAACAGGTAGCCGGAGTCCGACGAGAACGGCCCCATGTGCGTGTACTCCATGTCGATGATCTTCATCTCGGTGTCGCCGATCATTGTATTAGACGTGTGCAGGTCGCCGTGGACGAGGCACTCCTGTTTTTTCATATAGATGTCCCGCAGCTTCAAAAGCTCCGCCGCTGCTTCCCGCATGTCCCAGAAAGAATCAGCGATCTGTCTGTGCACGGGATCTGGAACCTCGGTCTCGAAATCCATGCCCTCGATCAGCGACTTCCTCAAGAAGAGAACCGTCTCCATGATAGAACTCATCTGCGGGCTGGTGAAGTGGCAGCCCAGCTCCTTGTGGACTCCCTGGTCAAGGTACAGCTCTGACGTGTAAAAGTTGCACTTCGCGATGAACTCGCCCATCATTTTCGCAAAGAGCGGATACCTGCGCCCGCGCGAGAGCCCGAAGCGCATTATCCCCAGCCTGCCGCAGTCCTCGGATATGCAGAGGTTGTTCTCGTTATCCACGTGAAGGAGCTTTGGGACGTATTGGGGGACGATGGCCGAGCGGATTTTCACGATGTCCGCCTCGGAGGCGCTTCGCGTGACCGTCAGGGGAAATACGCCTTCGCCGAATAATTTGAGGTACGGCTTTGCCTGCTTCACTATGACGGAGCGGCCGGACGCGCCCCAGACGCGGTACAGGTGGTTCACGTAGCCATCCCCGTCGGTCTCGTTGCGCCCTATCTCTCTGACGCCGAGTTCCTCGCCGCGATCAAAAAAAAGACCGCGCTCACGTATGTATTCGATCACTTTAGTGGCGTCAAGGTCACGATACGACATCTATATCCCCCAGGGAGAAATTTTTGCGAGACTGACTTCCAAGCATTTAATCAGCTCTTCCTCTGACCCTCTTCTAACGATGAGACAATAATACACGCAAGGCCCGATAATGTAAATCGCCTGGAGCGACGATGCCGATTTCAATGACCTGGCGCCCCTTCGTCACATAAAACGCGCCCCCCTGTAGAGAGGGGGCGCGCTTGGTTTCGTTTATATCGGCCAGGCGGCGTTTAGTCGAAGTCGCCCATCCCGCCCATCCCGCCCATGCCACCAGGCATGCCGGGCCCTGAGTCCTTCTTCTCGGGCTTGTCGGCCACGAGGACGTCGGTGGTCAGGATCATTGCGGCGATCGATCCGGCGTTCTGGACGGCGCTCCGCGTCACCTTCACGGGATCGATGATCCCGGCCTTGATCATGTCTACGTACTCGCCCTTAGCGGCGTCGAGGCCCTCGCCCTTTTTGAGGGTTGTGATCTTCTCGACTACCACGTCACCCTGGAGACCCGCGTTAGACGCGATCAGGTGCAGCGGCTCTGTCAGCGACCTGCGGACGATCGTGGCGCCAGTTTTGAGGTCGCCGTCGAGATCGAAGATGAACTTGTCCAGGGGATCGAGGCACTTTACGAGCGCTACGCCGCCGCCAGCGACGATGCCTTCTTCCACGGCCGCGCGGGTAGCGTTCAGCGCGTCCTCGATGCGGTGCTTAAGTTCCTTCTGCTCGGTCTCCGTCGCGGCACCCACCTGAATCACGGCCACGCCGCCGACGAGCTTCGCCAAGCGCTCCTGGAGCTTCTCCTTGTCGTACTCTGAGGTGGAATCCTCTAGTTCCTTGCGGATCTGCGCGGCGCGGTCCTTGATGGCCTGCGAGTCGCCAGCGCCCTCGACGATAGTGGTCTCTTCCTTGCCTATGCGCACCCTCTTCGCCTTGCCGAGCATGGAGAGGTCGGCGTTCTCCAGCTTGAGGCCTATGTCTTCGCTGATCACGCGCGCGCCGACGACGGTCGCTATATCCTGGAGCATGGCCTTGCGGCGGTCGCCGAAGCCAGGGGCCTTGACGGCCACGACCTGGAGGATGCCGCGCAGCTTGTTGACCACGAGGGTCGCCAACGCTTCGCCCTCTACGTCCTCGGCCACTATGAGGAGCGGCTTGCCCGTCTGTACGACCTTTTCGAGGACGGGGAGTATGTCCTTCACGTTCGAGATCTTGCCCTCTACGATGAGGATGTTCGCGTCGTCGAGGGAAGCCTCCATGCGATCAGGGTTCGTGATCATGTACGGGCTGATGTAGCCCTTGTCGAACTGAAGCCCCTCGACCATCTCAAGCGCCGTCCCGACGGACTGGCTGTCCTCCACAGTGATGACGCCGTCCTCGCCGACCTTCTCCATGGCCTGGGCGATGAGCTCGCCTACAGCCTTGTCGTTCGCGGATATCGAGGCGACCTGCGCTATCATCTCGTGTTCCTTGACGGTCACAGATTGTGCTTTCAGCTCGTCTACCACTAGGTCGACGGCCTTCTCTATGCCGCGGCGCAACTGCATCCCGTTCGCGCCGGCTGCGACGTTCTTGATGCCCTCGCGGATCATCGCGCGGGCCACCACGGTGGCGGTCGTCGTGCCGTCGCCAGCGATGTCATTCGTCTTGGAAGCGACTTCCTTGAGGAGCTGCGCGCCCATGTTCTCGAAAGGATCCTCGAGCTCTATCTCCTTGGCTATCGTGACACCGTCATTGGTGATGGTGGGCGACCCGAACTTCTTCTCAAGGACTACGTTGCGCCCCTTAGGGCCAAGCGTGATCCCGACCGTGTCGGCGACTTTGTTGATGCCGCGCTCCATCGCGCGGCGGGCCTCCTCTTTGAAAAGCAGAACTTTAGCCATTTATACTTCCTCCTTGATTGTTTTTTTAACGCCAGACGGCGATTTGCTGAATCTGATCTGTCCGGCCTCGTGCCTGAAACGGCCGCAGACCGAGCTGCCGTTAAATCGGCGCTCCCCTACTTCTCTATGACCGCCAGCACGTCGCGCTCGCTCAGCACGAGGTACTCCTCTCCGTCGAGCTTGACCTCTGTGCCGGAGTACTTGCTGTAGATTATGCGGTCGTCGACCTTGAGATCCATCGGCTGCCTCTTCCCGTCGTCATTGATCTTGCCCGCGCCGACAGCTATGACTATGCCCTCGATCGGCTTCTCCTTCACAGTGTCCGGCAGGACGAGGCCGCCCTTGGTCATCTCCTCGTGAGGAGCCGCCTTCACTACGACGCGATCACCCAATGGTTTCAGTTTCATTCATACAACCTCCTTAAATGATTGTTCGCTTCTTTGTGTTAGCACTCACATTGATCGAGTGCTAAACGGTACGAGGAAAGTTTATCTATCCTGACCTTAATTCTCAACTCTAAATATCCTGAAATAATCTCTAAAAATAGATACTATCTCGCGTTATTTTTCTTTTACGCTGTTTTTCTGTGCGTCAATCGAAGTTGTATAATGGGCGGCGTGAAAGTTGGTGGTGTGTCATAGCGCATCTGGGACAAAATTTTCTGAAAGACAGATCTGTCGCGGCCTGGATGGCGGAGCGGGCCGCGCTCGCGGCATCTGACACAGTGCTTGAGATCGGCCCGGGCAGAGGGGCGCTTACGAAAGAGATACTGAAATCGCCATGCGAACGCCTGTACGCTGTTGAGCTGGATCAGAAGCTCAAGGGTGACCTGGCGCCGATAGCGCTGCGCGACAGCAGGCTGTCGCTCTACTGGGATGACGCGGTGCTCTTCGACTACTCCAGCCTTTCGCCGCCGCCTACGCACGTCATAGCGAACCTGCCGTACCACATTACGACGCCCGTCATCTGGGCGCTCCTGGAGAGCTTCCCGTCGGGCGGGCCGCGATACATGCTGCTCATGGTGCAGAAGGAAGCCGCCGCGAGGCTCGTAGCGGGGGCGGCATCGCGTGAAAGCTGCCCCTTGGGCATAACGCTGTCAGCCATGGGGCAAGTCTCGTCTCCGCGCCAAGTGTCGCGAGGGGCATTCTCCCCTGTCCCCAGGGTCGATTCGGCCATAGTGGAGGCGAGGTTTGACTGCGGAGACGGCACCCGGGGGTACGCGAACGACAAGAAATGGCGGAGGCTGCTGGCGGGTTCTTTCGCGCAGAGGCGCAAGACGCTCGTCAACAACTGGGCGGGTTCTTTCGGGATGCCGAGAGAGCATGCCGCAGGGATACTGGCCACCCACTCCCTGGGGCCGCGCTCCCGCCCTGAGGAGCTGCCGCTCTGCGCCTGGCTGGCACTTTTGCGGGACGAAAAAATTTCGGGCTTTATGTAAAGCTAGCCGCAACTTATGATAGAATCATCGTGCTGCAAAGGAAGCGCTGACTGAGCAGTCGGGCGACGCGCAGGCGCTTCAGGGCGTGGACGCCGCAAGGGCCTGAATCGTCGCCCTTTAGGCATCTGACAAAAAATCAGCAATTCCTACAAAGCGGCCGAGCCGCAATCAACCGGAGGTGTGCCATGGAAGCCCGCAAGCGTTTCATCGTGATGTCGCTCTTTTTCGTATGTTTCTTCAGCAGGGCGGCGTTCGCCGTCCCGACGACCCCGGCCCAGGCGGAGAACGTCGTCAGGGGCTGGCTGGTCTACGACTCTTCGCCGTTTGGCAAGCTGGCCGGCGAGTTCTCAAAGGTCGAGTCTTACGGGGAGGGCGGGAAAACCACGAACCCCTCCGAGGCACTGTACTACGCCGTCTACCTGAACCCGGGCGGCATCGTCCTCATCCCCGCTGACGACGAGCTGGACCCCATAACGGCCTATGCCGCAGACGCCGACTGGTACGGCCCCGAGCCCTCAAACCCGCTCTACGATACGATAGGGGCGAGCATCGCTAAGATGGTGAAGGTTCACAGGGGCGGCGCGCGGCGCGCGGCCGACACGAGCAAATCAAGGGAGAAGTGGATGGAGTTCCAGGAGCTGGCCCTCTCCGGCGCGAAGCGCGGGGCCACCGGCCCGTTGCCCGGCGCGCCTTCGCAAATTTTTAAAGCGCCGTTCCTGACGACAGCGTGGGATCAGGAACTGTACGACGATGAAAAGGGCTTTTACGTCTATAACGCATTTACGCCGTCTAATTACCTGGCCGGCTGCGGCGCGGTCATGATGGCGCAGATGATGAAATTCTTCGAGCATCCAAAGGTACCCGTCAGCGAGCTTGTAAGGGAAAATTACTTCTTCCGCATCGACGGCAATCTCCAAGATCCACAGCCTCTTCTGGGTGGCGACGGGCAAATGGGGCCGTACCTGTGGGATTTGATGAAAAACACGAGCGGAGAAATAGCTAATCAGGAAGAAGCTGAGAGCATCGGGAGGTTGATCTGGGACTGCGCCCTGGCGATCGGCTCGAATTTCGGTAAAGGAGGAACCAGCTCAAGTGTCAATAGTATTGCGGAGGAACTCGTCAGTTCGTTCGGGTACTCGGAAGCCTTCCTGGCGACGCCGGATAACGGCCAATGGAAGGGCAGCTCCCTAGAGAGGGCCGTGAACGCCAATCTCGACGCGGAAAAACCAGTCGGGCTCGGCATACACGAAAGCTGGGAAAACAACGACGACGGTCATGGCGTCGTCGTGGACGGCTACGGCGAGAGCGGCAGTATACTCTTTCACCACGTCAATATGGGCTGGGGCGGTGGTCTTAACGTATGGTACAATTTGCCGCAGATCATTCAATATCGCATAGTCTCCGCCGTGATCTACAACATATACTCCAATCCGCCGGCTGGCGGTCCCGAGATCATCAGCGCCAGGCTGGTGACGAGTTCTGACGTTTTCCCGGCAGGCGCTGTAGTCCGCATCAGCGAAGAGGGGACAGGTTATACTGGAACTCAAGTAATCACTAATGCGACCAATAACCCTGGGGGGCGGTTCGTGTTCGCAGGGGTCCCGTCGAACAGGACGTTTACCGTGACGGCGCAACTGGCCGGACACAGCTTCCCGGCCACGAAGGTCACTACAGGCAGGAGCGTCTCGCCGACGCTTGACAACGGCGGGCAGCAGAGCGTCGGCAACGTATGGGGCGTGGAAATCAGGGAAGCCCTCTACAGCGGCGACGCCCCCGGAGGCGGCTGCGACGCCGCTGCCTTCCCGGCCCTGTCCGCCGCAGCAGGTGTAGGCATCATCCTCTTTATGAGGAGGAAGAAACGCTAAAGGAAACAGATTTATCGCCAGACCTCCGCCCCGCCGTCTGAAGGCGGCGGAGCGGAGGTCTGGTTATACGCCGGGTTTTAAATATCAAAAAAAGGATCCTGCGCCGTCTTGCCGTTGCGCTTCTCATGAACGCATGCTAGCATGAAAACTCCATCGGGCATAGAGCGTGGCTCTTCGCCCCGTGGACGGTTAAAATCAGGCCCTTGCCTCTTGAGCGTTGTTTGAGGAGCGAGGCGACGTGTCATAGCGGCGGGTTACATGCCGCGTCTTTTGTCGCGCTCGCCGGGCGCGATTTTTTTGTATGCCGCTTCGGGAGGTGTTTTCTTGGCGGAAGAGAGGATAGCTTTCATCGGCGCGATCCTGGAGGATCCTGAGAGCGCGCAGCAGGAGTTCAACTCCGTGGTCTCGTCATTCAGGCA
>JAISFV010000080.1 GCA_031263445.1 Synergistaceae bacterium
GAATCGTTTGATTACGTGATAAACCTTGCCGCTCAGGCCGGGGTTCGATATTCGCTTGCCAATCCTGGCGCGTATATAGACAGCAACGTCCATGGCTTTTTAAATATTCTGGAGGCATGCAGGAACCATCCAGTGAAGCATCTCCTTTTCGCGTCTTCAAGCTCTGTTTATGGGTTGAATAAGGAAACTCCCTTTAGCGAGGACGATAAGACGGATAGTCCGGCTTCGCTTTACGGCTGCACTAAAAAAATGGACGAGCTGATGGCACATGCCTACAGCCATTTGTTCGGAATACCCTGCACCGGAGTACGCTTGTTTACGGTATACGGCCCATGGGGACGGCCCGATATGGCTTATTTTAATTTCACGAATAAGATTTATCGCGGCGAGCCTATAGATCTCTTCAACAGTGGGATGATGAGCAGGGATTTCACATATGTTTCAGATGCTGTAAACGCGCTGGCTGACCTGCTTAAGATTATCCCAGATATGTTTTCTGTTTATAATATAGGCAACAGCAGCCCTGTTTCGTTGACAGAGTTTGTTGAAACGCTGGAGTCAGTGATCGGGAAGAAAGCCATAATAAATAAATTGCCCATGCAGCTAGGCGATGTCGAAAAAACTTACGCGGATACAAAACACCTTGAAGATTTGGGGATAAAATTCCAGCGGACGCCGTTGAAGGAGGGCCTGGATAAGTTTGTCCAGTGGTTTAATTCCATACCTTCGGCCAAAACCCATCGGACTTAGAGGCGGTATCTCTGGCGCGTGTGACCGGTACACGTTGTTCTGTGGTATAAGCGGAGCCTGAGCGCCTGACGGGTTATTTTGCTGACTGGTCTCTTTCGGAAGCGTACGGTTTGAGGTATCATAAGCAAGGGTCGGATCCGACGGACTCCCCGCGAGGTTAGGAGTTCGTCTTTGGGGCTTGTGCTATAAGGCGGGAGCGTGTGCGCAATTTTTAGGAGATCGCGATTGTCTGTATTTTCGTTTTGGATGTGTATTGGATGTGTGGCGGATGATTAGACGGGTAAAAAAATTTTTTAGAAAATTGTTGCCTTCTTTTTATTCGTGGCTTTGGCAAGTACGCCACAGGGAGGAAATAATTGCAAGGGCGGCTCGTCGCAGGGAAAATCAGGATAACGTGATTAAATACCTGGAGAACGCCCCTGATGAAGAGCGCAGGGCATTGTGCAGCTTTATAAGGGATAATGGATTGGGAAACTTTCCATACCCATTTATATTAAAATATAGCGCTGATGACATTGAAGTGTTAAAGGACACGGGGCGAGACGAGAGGTACGTCCTGTATGAGGGGAAAAAGCTGTTCTTCAAAAAAACCTGGGAAGACGCAGACGTAAGAGCATATTACAATGGTTTGCGCATAGAACAGGATCCGGATTCCCCGCACCATTACTTCGGCAAAAGCGAGTATTTGCCTTCAGAGGGTGACATAATTGCTGACGTGGGGGTGGCTGAGGGGATATGGGCTTTATCCATGATAGAGCGGTGCGGCAGGGCTTATCTCTTCGAATCGGACAAAGAGTGGATAGCGGCTTTGGAGGCCACCTTTGAACCATGGAAGGACAAGGTTGTGATAGTCAACAGGTTCGTGGGCGCCGCAGACGACGGCAAAAATTTCGTCACGCTCGACTCTTTTTTTGATGGCAAGCGGATAGACTGTATAAAGGCAGACATAGAGGGCGCGGAGGAAGAGATGCTGCGTGGAGGGGCCGCCTCCTTTAGGGATAAGATATCGAAAGCCGTGATCTGCTCATACCACAACTGCGGAGACGAGCAAATGATAAAAGGTTACCTTGGTGAATATGGATTTGGCAAGATAGAAACCTCTGATGGCTATATGATTTTCGGGGTTTTCGAGGAGGAGACGCTTGAACCGCCCTATATATCCAGAGGTTTAGTCTTTGCGCGAAAGAACCCTACGGAGGGCAAGGAGGGGTTTCCTTGAGCTGGTTTACGGTCGTTATTTGCGCGTATGGCGTGACTGGATCAAAACATTTCAGACAAGCCAAAATGATCAACGACGGAGGAATATATAATAATGTTCTGTGAAACATTAATGGTGCATGAGCGGGAAATAACAGACAAATGGATGCGTTATTTCACAATTTACGAGGAATATTTGCAAAAGTTTAAGAATCAGTCGGTAGTCCTATGGCTATTGGGGTCTGTAGAATATGATATATTGCGGATTTGGAGAAAATATCTGGGTGCTTTATCAGTCATCGTTGGCATCGGCGATATTCATGGGTACAAAAATAACGAGGATGACCAGATATTAGTTCGTGTAGGAGATCAAACGAATGCAAGCTTTTTACAAAGCCTAATTGATGAAATTGGTTTGCCTGATGTTATTGTAGACAGCAGCAGCCGTGATAGCCAGGATGCTAGTGAAACGTTTAATTTTTTATACGAGAAGGTAAGCAAGAACGGAATTTACATAGTTGAAGGTTTGCGCACTATAGAGTCACAAGATGAGAACGATCTAAAAGTGGAGGGCGGGTCGTCATTTCTTAATCTGTGCAAAGGGTTAATTGATGCGCTAAATGCGCGTCACTACGGGGCCGAGATAGATTTTGCCGATGTCACGTTTTCCATGTCTTTCTATGACTCTGCCGTGGTGTTTCAGAAAGTTGCATGGAGTTCCGATAGTTTGAAGCCGATAATGCTTCCTGCCGTTAATAAAAGAGCAGTGGAGGAGATTATTGATTTCGGTAACAGGGTGTTGAGCCGTTTCAGGCTGTTTTGGAAAACAGGCTCCTTCTTCCGCTCTGGCAAAGAGAATGGCTAGGAGGTGAGTGAAGCATGTTGTACCATGATTTTTTAACGAATGATCAAAGAACTATTCACAAATGGCTTCACTATTTTCCTATTTATGAGAAATTTTTCAATAAATTTATAAATAATTCTGTAACTCTCTGGGAGATAGGTGTCTTTAAAGGTGGATCACTCCAAATGTGGAAACGATACTTGGGGCCGTTCGCTATAATTGTCGGGATAGATATCGACTCGAGGTGCAAAACAGTTGAAGAGAATCAGATCCATGTCCGTACTGGAGATCAATCCGACACAAAATTTTTGCAAAGTGTTATTGATGAATTCGGCGCTCCGGATATTGTTATAGATGATGGAAGTCATAGAGACAAAGATATATATACTACGTTTAACTTTTTATACGAGAAGGTCAGCAAGAATGGGATCTATCTGGTAGAAGATCTTCATGCGTTATATATGGATGGTACTGGGAATGATTTGAAGGATAAAATGGAGTTTATAGATTTGTGTAAAGAATTGACAGAGTGTTTCAGTGATTGTGGCCATAACGGGTGTCGCGGGAGATTTTTTGAGATGACATATTCAATGTCATTTTATGATTCCGTTGCAGTGTTTCAAAAAGCAGAACGAATGAAGGGCAAACAAGGTAAAATATGATTATTTTAAAAGGCGAAGAGTCAGTAAGGGTGGTGCGATTTTGAGCCGGGTTACGGTCGTTATTTGCGCGTATAACAGGACAGACTTGTTTCGCGAATCCCTGCAAAGCGTGTTGAACCAGACTTACAGGGATATCAGGATCGTCGTTCTGGATGACTGCTCCACGGAGGATGTAAAGGGCGTAGCGCGGTCTTTTGATGACGGCAGGATCGAATATATCAGAAAAAATATATGATTTCATTTCATCACAGGAATGAACTTGGGATATAAATATGAGCGGATTGCGGGGGGCATTTGTCATGCATGTGATATTGTGGCATATGAAAAGCGACTGGGAAAACTTCGGCATAAAACATGTAAATAAGCTGAAATCCACTTGTTCCTAAGATAATCAGAATGACTCATAGTGATTGAACTGACAAAATCAGTTGAGTACATTAAAAAATCATGAAAATTGCTAATGATAAGCCTAGGATTTGCGTTGCCACAGTCGCGTACAACAACCCGGAGGAACTGTCGGCTTTGTTTGAGTCGATTGCCCGTCAGACGCGCCCTATTGATGGTCTGATAGTTATAGATAACTCTGAAAAAATTGACTTTATAGATTCAAATAAGAGAATTTTTAACTCTCTGTTGCCTGATGTCTCCTACAAAAAATACATTGCTATGGATAAAAACAGGGGCTCCGCACATGGGTTTAAGAAAGGGATGGAAATTGCCCACGCGAATGGTTTTGACTGGGTGTGGTTGTTGGATCAAGATGGAATAGCTGATGAAAAATGCCTTAAGTTCCTTGCAGAAGTTGCAAATGAAGCGGACGTATTGTGTCCTAAAGTCCTCGCTATTGAAGACGGGAGCAGCGAACTAACCTTCAGAAGTAATATAAATTTCTGGGGAGATTTTGTTCCCATATTTGTAGGTAAAACAACAGAACACCGCGTGATGACTGTATTTGCGACGCATGGGGTGATGATAAGCCGTTTGGCTATAGACAAAACGGGTTATTTCGACGATAAAAATTTTTTTTGCGGCTGGGAGGATCACGATTATTCGCTTAGGCTTAAAGAGCATAATTGCAGCATGATTTTAATACCAGAGGCAGTTGTGTATCATCCTGATTTGGCCGTGAAATATAAAAAAATAAAACCTACCAAACTCGCCATTACAAGCAGAGCTTTTCTGTTTATTAACTCCATTTGCACTTTGCCGCCTTTTTTAGGAACTGCTACAAATGAGGGAACTGAGCTAGAAGAAATAAGGCGTAAGACTAGATTAGTTCTCTTTAGAAAATATGTAAGAGGTTTTCGCTTCTGGGTGACGATACTTTTTTCAATGTTTTGCTTAAGCATGATGAAAGTTACTGGAAGAAAAGTTTCTTTCTTGGACAGTTTCGTGATGTACCTTGAACTTGTCAGGTATAATCCTAGGGAGGATGAATAATCGAACAATGTATGATTTATTGCAGTCTTTCTTAAGAAATAAATTGCTGTATAGCCGCCCATACTTAAAAAAAATTGACCAAGACAAGCGCATCCTGGAGATTGGGCCACTCTCGAGCCCTATGGTTAAAAAGGGAGATAGTGTTTTTTATGCCGACATAAGATCCACAGACGAGATAAAGCAATTTTACAAGGGACATCCTATCGACGAGAATCAGATCTGCGAAATTGACTATGTGGTTAAGGATACCTACGTGAAAACATTCGAGAGCGTCGAGAAATTTGATTATGTATTGGCAAGTCATGTTATCGAGCATATACCGAAAATAATACATTTCTTTCATGATATCGCAGCAATAATGAAGAAAGATGCTCTCCTCTGCTTGACGATACCCGACAAACGATACTGTTTTGACCACTTCAGGGTCTGCACATCTTTTGCGGAAGCCTATAATGTTTATATAAACAATGTAGAGGCGAATCCGCCAAGAGTTTTTGACTGTAATTTGTTTGCATTGGGTATTAATGACGCCGCTTTTTTTTGGGGCGAGAATGAATTTGAAAAACTTCTTTCGCAAACTGGCCCTGTTGACTCAGCGAAGGCCGAGTATGAAAAAGCTGTTGGTGGAGAAAACGTAAACGCACACTACTCTGTCTTTACTCCAGAAACATTTTTATTGCTTTTATACGGGATGACGAAAGCATCGCTATTGCCATTTAAGTGTATCGATTTTTACACCACGCAGCCTGACACGTTTGAATTTAACGCTGTGCTTCAAGTGGCGCCTGATCTGCTCACGGAGGACTATCCTGAAAAACAAAGGGAAATGGATCGGCTTGCAGATCATTTGCGCTTGAACAGGAGATCGGAAAGAGCATTCAGATCACTCAATTCCAGAGCGAAGAATGGCTTGGTTCGCCTTTTAAGAAAGATGAAGAGAGCTTGGGAGGGCAATTTTCATGACGCCGTTTTCTGACTATCCTGTATCAGTTTTTTGCCATGACTTCAAATAACAACCCAACCGTCTGTGCCGTGACGGTAGCCTATAAGAACCCTGAGGAGCTTGCTTTCTTGTTGGAGTCTGTCGCCTGCCAGACGCGCCCTGTCGATGGCCTGATAGTCATAGACAATTCAGAAGAAGTTGCCTTTACAGATTCAAATGAGAAAATTTTTAAATCTTTGCTGGCCGGAGTTCCCTACAAAGAATATGTCGTCATGGATAAAAACAGGGGATCCGCACATGGGTTTAAGAAAGGGATGGAAATTGCCCACGCGAATGGTTTTGACTGGGTTTGGCTGCTCGACCAGGATGGCTGCGCGGAAGAAAGATGTCTCGAATATCTTTTGAAAACGTCGCGAAAGGCATTGGTATTGTGCCCGAAGGTGTTATCCATAGACGACAGAAGCTCAGAGCTGACCTTCAGGGGTATGCTAGATTTCTGGGGGAATTTCGTGCCTGTCCTTGTGGGGCCTGACGAAAGCGAGAGGGTAATCACCGCTTTCGCGACGCACGGAGTGATGATTAGCAGGATTGCGATGGAAGAGATCGGATATTTTGACGACAGGAATTTTTTCTGCGGGTGGGAGGATCATGATTACTCGTTCAGGTTGAAAAAGCACAATTGCCATATGCTGTTAGTGCCTTGTTCCAAAGTCTACCACCCAAACCTTCTAGCAAAGTACGTAAAGCTAGGTGCCAGTAAACTTGCTTTCACGAGCAGGATGTACATTTTAGTGAATTCGGTATGCCATTTTCCGGCCTTTTTGGGAACGACAGGGAACGATGGGACATTTTTGGGCAGAATCCGGCACAGGACAAGGCTTGTCCTCTTTAAAAAACATATTAAAGGCGTTCGTTTCTGGGCAACAATTTTTTTCTCTATTTTTTGTCTCGGTCTGATGAAGGCAGCTGGAAGAAATGTACCTTATCTGGATAGCATAAAAATGTACCTGAGCTTGAAAGACATTGAGGTTCACTGAGCTATGTGCCAAAGCCGACAAAAAGTCTGCGTTGCCGCAGTTGCGTACAATAAACCGGAGGAGTTGTCGGCTCTGCTTGGGTCGTTGAGGTTTCAAACAAGGCCGATAGATGGTATAGTCGTAGTCGACAACTCGGAGTCTGAGGCGATGACCAGGGCAAATCGCGCGGTTTTTGACGAGTTTGCGAGAGAGGTACCGCAGTCGGCGTTTGTGCCGCTTTATAAGAACACCGGTTCAGCGGGGGGATTTCGCAGGGCCATGGAGCGAGCGCATAAAGAAAACTTTGACTGGATCTGGATGCTCGATCAGGACGGGCTGCTAGAAAATGACTGCCTTGAGAAGCTGATGATACACTCGAAAAAAGCGAAGGTGCTTTGTGCAAGGGTGCTGAGCGCCGAAGACGGGAAATCTGATTTGGCGTTTACCAAAAAGGTCAACTTCTGGGGCAGACTTCTCCCGGTCGTCGCGGAGAGGGATTGTCCCGTAAAAGTTTCATTGTTCTGCACACATGGGACGCTGTTGAGCAGGGACGCTATCGATTCAGTCGGGTACTACGACGACGAAAATTTTTTCTTCAGGTGGGAGGACGTGGATTACGGTTACAGGGCACACGCAAAAGGGGTGCCGATGTTGCTGATACACGACGCTATCGCGTATCACCCCGAACGGGCGGCACCTAAGGCATCTGACGTCTGTCCGCGTGGTTTCGCCGGGAAATTTATATATCATGTAAGAAATATCTTCCCGCTGTTTTTACCCTATGACTGGAAACTGGATTCTCCGTCTGATGAGTTGAGCTATAAGAGCTATAAGGCTATTATACGAAAACACATAACGGGCTACAAGTTCTGGGGGGCTTTCGCTTTTTCCGCCCTTTGTTTACTGTGGTTAAAATTTCAGGGGAGAAAGATACCGTTCGGAGAAACCATACAAGATTATCTTGCGTTAAGGAAGCGCTGAATAGATGGATAGAATGATACCGGTCCAACAGGCGGTCTGTGCGATCACTGTAGCCTATAACGACCCAGATGGATTGAAGTGCCTGCTTGAGTCGATATCCGCGCAGACTCGCCCTGCTGATGGCGTGATCGTGGTCGACAACTCTGACAAGCCGAGCCTGTCTCGTGAAAATAAGTTGATCGCGGACTTCGCGTTGAGCGAGATCCCAGGCTACGAATTTGTAGCAAGCCCAGTTAACCGAGGTTCCGCAGGCGGGTTTAAGATGGGGATGGAGCTGGCCTACGCGAAAGATTACGACTGGATCTGGCTTTTGGATCAGGATGGAACTGCTGACAAGGTGTGTTTGGGACGCTTGATCGAATCGTCTGGGAAAGCCGGCGTGCTCTGCCCAAAGGTCATCTCAATCGACGACGGGATGACGGAGTTATTTTTCAGGGGCCGTCTGAATTCTCTTTGCGGTTCTTTCCCTGTTTTATCCTGCCCGGGCAAAGAGCTCGACATAACTATGTTTGCGACTCACGGGGTTATGATAAGCAGGGCTGCAATCAGCGAAACGGGTTATTACGACGACAGGAATTTCTTTTGCGGCTGGGAGGATCACGATTACTCTCAGCGTCTCAAGAAGAACGGGATAAAAATGCTGCTCGTCTCAGACGCGGTGGTTTATCATCCGGATTTGATCGCAAAGTATAAAAAAACTAAAGCCGGCCGATTCCACTGGACCAGCCGCCTTTACATGTTTGTTTGCTCCCGTCTCCCATTGCCCGCTTTCCTCGGGGTGGTCGCTAAGGCTGATATGAGTACAGAACTCGGCATTGTCAGGAAAAAAACGCTCGTTGCCCTTATAAAAAAACATATCAGGGGATTCAAATTCTGGGCAGCGCTGTTTTTCTCGTTCTTTTGCCTCGTCATAATGAAGGCATCTGGCAAACCGGTTCTGTTTGTTGATTCCCTCAAGATGTACGCGGACATGATGCATGATTAAAGAGGTTTCTTCCTGTGCCGCTGTAATCGTTGCGTTTGAGGACCCGCGCGGCTTGATTGGGATTCTTCGCTCTGCGGCCGCGAATCGGCCTGGCTTTATCATCGTCGTTGACAACAGCGTGGATCTGGCTAATCGAGCGGAAAACGAGAGAATAGCAAACAGTTTCGGTGCTCTGTATCTCCCTCAGCCGCAAAACATCGGTTCTGCCGGAGGTTTCGCCGTCGGGATGGAGCGTGGCTATAGAAGCGGTGCCGAGTGGGTGTGGCTGCTCGATCAAGATGGTTTGGCGGCTGATGACTGCCTTGAAAAGCTGCTTGAGAATGTGCAGCGCGGGATTTTGTGTCCTGCCGTCGAGGCGATCGATGGGGGATACCCTCTCCCTGACTTCAGGTGCGTATTGAATTTTTGGGGCGGAATAGTGCCAGTGGGCGATGCTGGCGGAGTCATCGAGATTGCGCTCGCCGGAACCCACGGAATTTTAATTCACCGCGATGTAATGGAAGCGGCAGGTTTTTATGACGGCAAGCGTTTCTTTGTGGGAAGAGAGGATTTCGATTACTCTTTAAGGGCCGCCCGTGCGGGTTTTGGCCTGTGGCTGGTTCCGGACGCCAAGGTTTTCCACCCCGACCTGTCCCAAAAATCGGGGCTGTCCGAAACAGCGCGTTCCCTGCGCAGGATTGCCAGGGCCACATCGAGGTTCACGCCGCAATTTCTCGGTTTTTTGCGCGGAAATATAAATCCCCAGGCATACGACAGGCGGGCTTTGATGATAAAATTCAACATGGAGCGGCTGTCCGGTTTCAGGCTTTTTGCCGCCGTCGTTTATTCGGCGGTCACCCTTTTCTTGCTCAAGCTCGCTGGATTGGACATCAGGCTCCTCGATACGCTGAAAATTTACAGGAGCGCTTTTAAGTAAAGACTGATTTACTGTTAAGTGTTCTAAAAAAGGTGAAGATTCAAGCCGTGACGTCACCTGTATATGAAAACACTTTGATGGCGTTTTCGTCCGCGTAATCAGCGTTTCTTTTATTTTTATACCCGAGCCGAAACGGAGGGGATGGGATATGAGGCTGCTAATAACCGGCGGGGCGGGTTTTATCGGCAGCAACCTGGTCAAATACGCGATTGGGATGGGACACAAGGCTATTGTTTTCGATAAGCTGACTTACGCGGGGAATCTCTCGTCACTCGACTCGGTCAAGGGCAGCGATGCGTTTGTTTTTGTGCATGGAGACATATGCGACAGGGGCGCAGTGGATTCGGCCTTCAGGGATAGCCGGCCTGACGCTGTTTTGAACTTGGCGGCGGAGTCGCACGTAGACCGTTCGATAGACGGCCCCGGGGAATTTATCCAAACGAATCTCGTAGGCACCTTTACGCTGCTCGAAGCTGCACGGGCCTACTACGAGGGCCTTTCCAGGGACGAGCGTCCCGCCTTCCGTTTTTTGCACGTATCGACGGACGAGGTATTCGGCTCGCTTGGCATGGAGGGCCGTTTCAATGAGGATACGCCGTACAGTCCGCGTTCGCCTTATTCGGCTTCCAAGGCTGGCTCGGATCACCTTGTGAGAGCTTGGTGTCACACATATGGCCTGCCCGTCCTCGTGACAAATTGCTCCAACAACTACGGCCCATATCAGTTTCCGGAAAAACTGATCCCTCACATTATAATCTCCGCTCTGAACGAAAAGCCGCTGCCGGTGTACGGCGACGGGAGCAACGTGAGGGACTGGCTTTACGTCGGCGATCACTGCGCGGCGCTGATGGCGGTTTTAGAAGGGGGGCGCGTGGGCGGGACCTACGCGATCGGCGGCGGCGCGGAACGCACAAACCTCCAGATCGTTCACGGCATATGCGATATCATGGACGAGAAACGCCCTCGCCGTGCCGGGAGCTACAGGGATCTCGTCACCTTCGTAAAGGACAGGCCGGGACATGATTACCGCTACGCGATGGACTCGCTCAAACTCAGGACGGAGCTCGGCTGGTCGCCGTCCAGGACGTTCGATGAGGGGATGAGGGAGACAGTGGGTTGGTATCTCGGCAATACGGCTTGGATAGAGAGGATTTTGAGCGGCGAGTACAGGCTTGCGCGCATAGGGACGGGAAACGCCTGTGAGCTATAGGCCGATTAGGATCATGCTGACGGGTTCCGGCGGGCAGGTAGGCTGGGAACTCAACAGAGCTCTCATTTCCTACGGGATCGTAGGGGCGTATGGATCGGGCGGTTTGGATATGCTGGACGGCAGCTCCATACGCGAGAAGGTGCGCGGCTTTCGCCCTGATGTGATCGTAAACGCCGCCGCTTACACTGCCGTCGACAAGGCAGAAAGCGAGAGGGCCGTCTGCCGCGGGCTGAACGCCACGGCCCCTGGAATCCTGGCGGAGGAGGCGGAGAAGCTCGGGGCGTGGATCATACATTATTCCACCGACTACGTTTACAGCGGCAAAAATGACCGACCGTGGCGGGAGGACGACGAGCCGAATCCGGGCAATTTTTATGGCGAATCGAAGCTGGAAGGGGACATGGCGGTATCCGGGAGAGCCTCCAGGCACCTCATTTTCCGGACGAGCTGGGTTTACTCGTCCAGGAGGTCGAACTTCCTGCTCACCATGCTTCGCCTATTCGCTCCGAGGGAGAACGGTGAAAAAAGGGTTGTCCGCGTCGTTGACGACCAGATCGGCGCTCCGACGCTAGCGCGCGTTATCGCGCAGGCGACCGTGATGGCGTTGGGACGCGCCGTGATCCCTGACGATGAAGGTGTTTCGGGCGTGTATCACGTCGCGTGCGGCGGCAGTACGTCCTGGTGCGGTTTTGCGCGCGAAATCCTCGGGTATGCCGGGGCGCGAATGGCGCTTGGAAACGTGGAGCTCGTCCCGATATCTTCGGATGAGTACGCTGCTTGCGCGGCCCGCCCGGCCTGGTCGGTTCTCTCGACCGAAAGGGCCAGCGCGGCATTTGGTTTTCATGCAGATCAGTGGCAAGAGGCCGCAAGGCTCTGCATGGACGAGATAGCTGAGAGGCGGTAGTTAAAAATGGGCAATTTCACCCTGCGCAGCCTTCCCATTGATGGGTTGCTGCTCATAGAGACCAGAAAATACGGGGACGACAGGGGTTTTTTCATGGAGATGTATAACGAGGAGTCCTTTCGGGAGCTTGGCCTGGCTTTGAAATTCGTTCAGGACAACAGGTCGCGCTCGCGGAAGGGAACGCTGAGGGGGCTGCACTTCCAGAAAAAGCACCCGCAGGGCAAGCTCGTGTGCGTCACCGGCGGCGAAGTATTCGACGTCGCGGTGGACTTGAGGGGAAGCTCCAAGACCTTTGGCCGGTGGTTTGGGGTAAATCTCACCGGCGGCCGAGGTACGCTGTTTTACATCCCCCCTGGCTTCGCGCATGGCTTTTATGTCCTCTCGGACATAGCTGATTTCATGTATAAGTGTACGGATTTTTACAGGCCGGATGACGAGGGAGGGCTCTTGTGGGACGACCCGGCCGTCGGCATAGAGTGGCCGGTTGATGACGCCTCAAGCCTGGTGATGGCAGAGAAGGACAAGAGTTATCCTGTTTTGAGGGATTGTTTCCATTATGAATAGGGGGCGGATGAATTGATCAAAAAGGGCATACTGCTCGCGGGCGGCCTCGGAACCAGGCTGTATCCCATGACATTGGCGGTCAGCAAACAGCTCCTGCCGGTATACGACAAGCCGATGGTCTACTATCCGCTGACGACGCTCATGCTCGCTGGTGTGAGGGATGTCCTGCTCATATCGACACCTGCTGACATAGGGTCATATGAACGCCTGCTCGGGGACGGAGCAAAGTGGGGAATGTCCATAAAGTACGCGGCACAGCCGAAACCAGGGGGGCTGGCACAGGCTTTTTTGATTGGCGAGGGTTTTCTGGAGTCACAGGGGTGCGCCCTTGTCCTGGGCGATAATATTTTTTACGGGGCGGAATTTCAGAAGCTGTTGACCGAATCCGCCGCCCTGGACGACGGGGCGGCCATCTTCGCCTATCAGGTGAGCGACCCGTCGCGATACGGCATAGCTTCGTTCGATGAGAGGGGCAAGGTGCTGGATTTAGAGGAAAAACCGGCGAAACCGAAGTCAAACTACGCCGTGGTCGGCCTTTATTTCTACGATAAAACGGTGACGGCGAAGGCTAAGACGCTCACGCCTTCGCCCCGGGGCGAGATGGAGATCACTGACCTCAACAAGCTGTACCTACAGGAAGGCAAGCTCAATGTCCGCCTGATGGGAAGGGGTTACGCGTGGCTGGACACCGGGACGTGCGAGAGCCTAATCGAAGCGTCGTCGTTCATAGAGGCTATCCAGAAACGCCAGGGCTTGATGGTGGCCTGTCCTGAGGAGATAGCGTTCCGTAACGGGTGGATCGGACGCAACGGTCTGATCGCGCAGGCGAAGTCCCTTGGCGGATCCGACTACGCGCGCTACCTTGCCTCGCTCGCCGACGGAGTTTAAGGAAACGCTGAATAATTCTCCCAAACTACAGCAGTTCCCTGTACAACGCTTCGTGCCTGGTCAGCAGGTTCTCTATCCTCCATTCTGGGTCGGGCTTCGCCGGCGGCAGCGGGTCGCTCGCGACGCGGAGGAGGGCGTCGCGGAGCGCAAGCGTGTCGCCTACGGGATAAAGGATGCCCCTGTCGGGGAGCACCACGTCTCGTATGCCCCTGGCGTCTGCCCCTATTATAGGCGTGCCAAGGCAGGCCGACTCCATCAGGGAGCGGGCGAGCCCCTCCCGTTCCGATGTCAGTACTGTGGCGCGCGAGGCCCGCACGAGGCCTGGTATGTCGCTCCTGAAGCCCAGGAAATGAACCCGCTTTGCCACGCAGAGGCTTTTCGCTAGCTCCTTCATGTCGTGGAGCAGGGGGCCATCCCCGGCGAACGCCATGTGAATATCCGTCCTCTTGCAGAGCGAGAGGGCCTCTATCGCGTCCTTATGCCGCTTGCCAGGGTTGAACTCCGCGATCATCGTGTAAAGCACGTCTTCCGGAGCCAGCCCCAGCTCCGCGCGGATCCTCTCCGCCTCGCCTGGATCCGCCGCGTCCGCGCCGTATTTCGAGAAGTCCAGGCCTATGCCAGGCATGTAGCAGAGGGCCGAATCGCCAACGACGTGAAATTTCTTGGCGTCCTCGAGGTCGTCGCTGTTTATCACTATCAGCTTGTCCGTCCACTGTCCGGCCATACGTTCGAGCGTTCTGAACGCGAGGTTGCGCGCCCGCCCGCCGCCACGGTGGAAGTGAAACCCGTGCGCGGTGTAGGCTACTTTCAGGCCTGACGCGCGCGCCCGCCGGAGCGCCAGACGCGTCACGAACGCTGCCACAGGGGTATGCACGTGGACGATATCGTATGAGCCGCGCCCCACGGCCTCCCGGATGCGGGCGCACTCACGGAGGTTCGCCGGGTCGAGCGGGTTCCTGCTCCAGCTTACGTCGATGATCTCGTCGAAATGCCCCGCGAGTTCCGGCACTGTCCCGTTCGTCATCGCGCCTACGGTCCAGCCCTTTTCCCTGAAAAAGTCCGCGTAAGGCAGCAGAAACGCCCTGATGGTCACTGGAACGGTCGTCGCTATCAGGAGTCTGGGCATGACGGTGCCGTGTCCTTCCTCTGCCGGACGCGGATGGTGACGCTCCCTCGCGCCTTCGTGCCTGCGGGGCGGCTGTACTTCACCCCGCCGCCTTCGGTGCGGCCCGTGATCGTGTAACCCATTTTCTCCCAAAAATCGCGGACGGCTTCGTTTTTGGGCGTCGGCTGATAGAGTGTCTCTATTTCGGAAACACCGGAGCCGCGCAAATTACGCTCCACTTCGTCCAAAAAGGCGCTTTCGACGCCGCGCCCCATAACCCTGCAGCTCATCAGGAAGGTCTCTATCGAAGCTGTCTGCCCCGTTTTGCCTGGTTCGCCGGTGAGCCTGGCGATGCAGAGGGCTATGTTCCCGTACTCCCCGAAGCGGTCGCGCAGTTCGCCCAGGTAAAGCCTGACCGCTGGGTCGCAGGCGGCCTCTCTTATCTGTGCCTCCGAATATCTTATGGCCGTGAGGTTGAACTGGTTCGTCTTCTGCGTGAGCTGCGACGCGCGGGATATGTTGCTGCGCGTCAGCCCTCCGACTGTCAGCGTCATGTCCAGAGAAGCGAGGTATTCGTCCATGCTCGCGAACGAGCTCAAATGCTCTCGCCTGTCCGCTTCCGCACGATACTGCCCGGTCTTCGTCCTGTCATCGTCCGTCGCCCTGAACTGGAGGAAGTAGTCCCGCGCCACCTGGGTCATGAAGCCCTCGAGCTGCGCCGAGTCGGTTGGGAAGTCCGGTACGGCCACCTCGGGCAGATCTATCTGCATGGCCTCTCGCTCGACGGGGTTGTCGTCGATGAAGACGAATGAATCGGTGCCGATGTTGAGTTCCTTCGCCACGGAGCGGAGGTTCTCAGCTTTTGGCGCCCAGTTGGCCCTGATGGCGGCGAAATCGCCCTCCCTGAGCAGCATGGCCGGGTGTTCCGTTATCCCTGACATCGCGTCCTCCAGGTTATTTTTGGATATTACGGCGAGCAGCACGCCGCTCTCCTTCAAGTCCAGCACCCTGCGCTGAAAATCCCTGAACCGCGAGCCTGAGCCCGTCAGATCCAGATGGACGCCCTCGACGCCGAGCTCACCGATGGCCCCTCCCCAGAGCGTCCCGTCGAGGTCGAGCGCGAGGCATTTTTTCCTGGCGCCTGTGATCGCCCTTTGTATTCTCCCAATCTCAGAGGCGATGGCCTCCTCGCCGCTCTTTGAAAACGGGAGCGAGCCCATGTACCACACCCTGTTGTTGTAAAAATGTTCCCTGCCCATGACGGCAGCCATTTCAGCGAGTTCGACGAGCGGTATGCCGCGCTTCTCCATCTCCTCGCGCCAGAACGCGCAAGCGTGCTGTTCGAAGGAGCGCGAGACGAGCGGGCGGATTTTCTTTATGGGGATGTCGAGCGTAGATGCGACGAATACCGTCTTTTCATGGCTTGCGGCGGCCCGCCCTATCGCGCCTGCCATCGGGGTGAGCGTGGCCGCGGCCTCCTCTGGCGACTTTGCGCCGTCGTCCCCCAGCAGCGACGCCCCGTGAAGGATTATGAACACGATCCCTGGATCGCTCGCGTAGAGCGCCGATCCAGGGTCAGAGAGTTCCTGTAGCCAGGTGTTATACTCGGTGGGGCTGTATACTTCCTCGCGCGCGTCCTTGTTGAGCCTCATAGCCAGGGAGGTTACGGTGACGTTGGATAGGAGCGCTACGGTCATGATGTCCCTGCGTTTCGTCCGTTGCCAGCCATAGCCATTATATCCGCGACAGAGCGAATTTCTGCGATCCTCTCGAACGGTATCGGGATGCTCTCCTCGTCCAGTGCCATCACGATCTGGAGGGTCTTCAGCGAGTCCCGCTGTCCATAGACGCCTCAGCTGAGGCACCTGGCAAGATTTTCCGTATTGTTTCCATTATCCTGTCTATCACGAGTCATCGCTCCTGTCGCCGCTGCCCGAGAAGCGCGGCATTGTGGCCTCCCCCTGCGCGGAGATGCCCTCTCTCAGAAGGGCCTTCTTTATTGTAAGCAGGATTATCCTGACGTCAAGCAAGACGCTCCTGTTGTCCACGTACCAGACGTCCAGCGCGAACTTTTCCTGCCATGATATCGCGTTGCGTCCGTTGATCTGCGCCCACCCAGTTATCCCAGGCAGCGCTTCGAGCCGTCTGCGCTCCGTCTCGTTATAGAGCGGAACGTACTCCAGGAGGAGCGGGCGGGGGCCTGTGATGCTCATGTCGCCCCTGATCACGTTCCAGAGCTGGGGGAGTTCGTCAACGCTCGTCCTCCTCAGCCATTGCCCAAAATCGGTGAGGCGTTCCCCGTCCGGGAGGAGCTGGCCCGATGCGTCGCGCTCGTCCGTCATCGACCTGAACTTGTACAGGAGGAAGGCCGCGCCGTCCTTACCGGCCCTGGGCTGCGCGAAGATGGCGGGGGGTGACATCTTCCGCCTGATCATGACTGCGGCCCATATCATGACCGGCGACAGGATGAGCAGCCCCAAGGACGCGCAGAATAGGTCTATCAGCCTTTTAGCCGCCCTGTAGAACATCCGCCCTACCGAAAAGCCTCTCGGACCAGCCGTATGACGAGCGACTGATCCTCTTGCGATAAATTCGACCCCGATGGCAGACAGATGCCGGTTTCAAACAGGCGGCGGCTCTCGTCCCCGTCGTGCCTGTAATACGTGGCGTCCCTGAACACGGGCTGCAGGTGCATCGGCTTCCAGACTGGGCGCGACTCGATGTTTTCCGCAGCGAGCACGTCCACCACCTCCAAATTCGTCGTACCGGAAGCGCCAGGGTCTATCGTGAGCGTGGTGAGCCAGCGGTTAGAGCGGCTGTTCGGAGACTCTGGCATGAACGAGACACCTGGAAGGTCGCCCAGCCCCTCCCTGTATCGACCGAAGACGGCCCTGCGCCTTGCGACCCTGTCATCGAGCAGTTTGAGCTGCGCCCTGCCGATGCCCGCCAGAATGTTGCTCATGCGGAAGTTGTAGCCCAGCTCGGAGTGCTGATACCACGGTGCCGGGTCGCGCGCCTGCGTTGACCGGAAGCGGGCCTTGGCGATGGCTTCCTCGTCGTCCGAGAGGAGCATCCCGCCGCCGGACGTCGTTATGATTTTGTTGCCGTTGAATGAGTAAAAGCCGAATTTTCCGAACGACCCGGTGGGCCTGCCGCCGTACAGCGAGCCGACGGATTCCGCCGCGTCCTCTATCACGGGGACGCCGTGCTTCAGGCACAGCGGCAGCAGCAGGTTCATGTCGCAGGGCTGCCCGTAAAGGTTGACCAGTATGACCGCCTTCGGCGTCCGCCCTGACGCCTCGGCGTCCAGGAACGCGCGTTCGAGGGCCTGTGGCGACATATTCCATGACCCTGGGTCCGAGTCTATGAATACAGGGACGCCGCCCATCTGCACCAACGGGGCGAGCGACGCGACGAACGTCAGGGAAGAGCAGAAAAACGGGTCGCCATGTCTTATGTCGAGCGCTCTCGCGGCTAGGCAGACGGCGTCTGTGCCAGACGAGAGCGCGAGCGCCGCCTTTACGCCGGCCGCTTCCGCGCACTCGCGTTCAAACGCGTCGACGTGAGGCCCCAAAGGCGCGATCCAGTTTGTGTCGAACGCCTCCTGTATGTACTCCGTCTCCCTGCCGCCCATGTGCGGCGGGGAAAGGTAGATCCTCTTTTTATCTGCCATATACTGGTTTCCTCCCCTGCGCCATCCGGCGTTTTCCGATTTTTCCGGTTGAGGTGAAAAATAGCGCCCGCTTGCTTGACTAAAAATTGCAAGCTGGTATCTTTAAGGCCTGTATTCGCGTATTTATTTCTGAAAGAGGTGGCGGTTTTACGTTATGATCTTATTTATCCAATCCCCCACATCAAAGCCTATAAAATTATACATCCTTTTTGCCCTTGTTTTCGCCGTTGCGCTCCAGTTTTTTGCTCACTCCGGGCCGGCGTCCGCTTCCGTCTACCTAAAAGAGAATCCTGAGCTGCTCATGTTCACGATCCACGTGCCTATGACTATCGGGGAGCAGGCAAGGGTGGTATTTCCGGACGGGGAGTCCGTCGATGTCGGGAAAGTGCGGGGCGTGCCGACTAAGAGCAGGTATCCTGGCTTTACGGCGAGCAAGTACGGCATAGGTGGCCAGGTGATAGCGACTGCCGCGAACGCCCACCACATACAGGTGTCGGTGGAGAACGGCGAGGGCCGGACGATCAGCCTGATCCCCTCCGAAACCTTCGTGGCCGCTTCCGGCATGGGTACTTCGTTCGTCGTGGAGGGCATCGGCGGAGAGGGGCTGTGGGGTAAGTACGCGCCGTTTGTGAGCAGCCCGGTCTACATAATCAACAAAGTCGGCGTTCCAGTCCTCTTCAACAGCATGGAGCTGTTCAAGTACGCAACGGCGCTGGAGATTCGCGTGTACAGGCCTGGCGACGAGATCGATTACATCGAGATCGAGAACAGGGAGGGAGGGCTCGCATGGTACCACGACGGGAAGGGCGACCACCAGTTTGCCGTCGTGGAGAGCGGCGTGACAGGCACTGGGCGCTTCGAGGGGAGCCTTTACCAGAGCCGCGGCAAGGTCCGCGCGAACCACCCTGGGGTCATCTGCGTCTCGACCACGAATAAATTCGACATCGGAGGCTTTCAGATCATCCCCCTCACGCACACGTACTCGAAGGAGATGCAGAAGACCCGCAGGATGAAGCAATACATCGTGCTTAGGGGCGTGGACTTCGAGGATCTGACGGGACATGCCCCCTTCTTCCGCGGGTTCATACGCCCCGGCGAGTCCGAGGGCGATTCGAGCCGCGCGGGGAGCGTAGTGTGCATGATCGGCGGGCAGTGGGGCGAATTGCCTCTCGTTTCTGGGCTGACCGAAAACAGCCTGGCCGAAATAGAGGCGTTCAGGATCTTTCTCCGCTGACTTGGATATGGTTTAATTTGCGCTGAGTTTTTGTCTTTTTTTGTACGATAATATCCGAATGGCCCGATTGTTGCGACACAAAGTAGTTTTGTGGTAGTATTGTTCCATTACAGAACATAAAACGTCTGCTCTGAGGGGGATTATGATATGTCGTGGTTCAAGAATATGAAAACTGTTGGCAAGATCATGTCATGCGTGACGTTGTTGCTTTTCCTTCTGATAGTGGTTTCATATCTGGCTTATCTGTCAGGCAAGAGTATGGAGAATTCCATGGCGGTACTTTACGATGATTTCGCCTCGCCCGCGATTTACATGAGCCAGGCGCAGTCGGCCGCTCATGAGGCCAGGTACATCATCATGTCGACTGTCGTGGTGACCGACGAAAACTTATTGAGGTCATACCGGGCCGAGATAACCGAAAAAAGACGTGAAGTGGACGAAGCGATAACCCGGTATAAAGCGACTAGCATGATCGACGAGGAGAAGGCCGTCCTGGCCCGCCTCGAATCAGCGAGGGGAAGGATCGGCCCGATTCAGGACGAGGCGATCAGACTGGGAATGGAGAACAAGAACCAGGAGGGCTACGAGCTGCTTGCGACGCAGGAGGTGACCGACTTGGAGAAGGAGTACTTCGACTGCTACGATGAGCTGACGAACCTCCTGATGCGGCTGGCGGACCGGACGAAGAACTCGTCGATCACAGACGCGAAGTCTTCGATCCGGCTGACCTTGATCCTTTCGGGGGCGGCCATTGTCGTGGGCGCCCTGGCCGGCCTCCTGATAGCGAGGATGATAACGGGCCCGCTGAAGACGCTTCGTGAGGGTGTGGATAAGTTCGCGCACGGCGACCTCACAGTGACCCTCATGAGCGACGGCAAGGATGAAATCGCGCAGGTCGGCGCCTCGCTCCAAGATATGTCGTCCGCGTTGAACCGGGTCATCGGCGCCGTGAACGACGGGAGCCGCAATATCTCGGAGACAGCGCACGAATTTTCCGCGACGGCTCAGGAGACGAACGCCTCTGTGGAGGAGTTCAGGGCTAACGTCGAGGATATGGGTTCGAACCTGGACAGGCTCGCCGCGTCTAGCGAGGAGATAAACGCCTCGGTGGAGGAGGTTGCGGCCGGCGCTCAGGCGACCGCCGAGAAGGGTACGAGCATCGCCCGCCGGGTCGACGAGGCCCTGACCGCCGGCGACTCCGGCGTGGACGCGGTGAAGCGCGTCGTGGGGAGCATCAGCGAGGTCGCGGAGTCCTCGGCGACGACCACGACCGCAGTGCTGGAGCTAGGCAGCAGGGCCCGTCAGATACAGGGCTTCGTCTCTCAGATAGGCGGCATAGCGGATCAGACCAACCTTCTCGCGCTGAACGCGGCGATTGAGGCAGCCCGCGCCGGCGACGCCGGGCGCGGCTTCGCGGTTGTCGCCGAGGAGGTTCGCAAGCTGGCCGAGGAGAGCAATGTGGCTGCCAAGAACATCGCGGAGCTTGCATCGACGATAACCAGCGAGCTAGACTCCATCGTCAACTTCTCCCAGGCAAACGCCGAAAAATCCACGAAGGCGAAGGAACTCTCGGCGGACACGGAATCGGCGATCAACAAGATGATAGAGTACCTGAGGGAGATAGCGGGGTCTACGCAGGACTTGGCCGCAGTGGCGCAGGAGCAGGCCGCTTCCAGCGAGGAGATAGCTGAAACGGTACAGAACATGTCAGTCAGGATTAGCGACACGGCTAAAGCAGGCGACAATATCCGGTCGGGCGTCACGGACGTGGCTACGGCGGCCGAACGCATCGCGCTTGGGGCAGACGGGCTCACGGGCCTTTCGTCCGATCTGGCTGAGATGCTCGCGTTCTTTACCATCGCCGGACGGCAAGATTACAGCCAGCCCCGCGCTGACCGCCTGAGGGCCCTCCCGCGCTAATGCCAATTTGAAATCAGGGCCTGAGCGGAATGATTTTAAGGCAGTGTTCCTGTGTCATTGAGACATGCTGTACAATAAATCCGTATTCTTAAATGTATTAAGCGGTCAAGGGGGAAAATATTTTAGGTTATGACAAACGCTTCTGATTACGATAACGTGAGGGACGAGTTTACCGCCGGCTACGTGCAGGTATATACAGGAAACGGCAAGGGAAAGACCACGGCGGCGATCGGGCTTGCGGTGAGGGCCATGGGCGCCGGGATGGATGTTTTTTTTGCGCAGTTCATCAAGGGCGGGAAGTACAGTGAGATCGAGGCGCTGGAGGCACTCTCCGGATGCGGGCTTGGGAAGCTGACCTGCCGGCAGTACGGGCGTGGGTGTTTCATAATGCGCGATCCGGCGGAGGAGGACAAGGCTGCCGCCCGTGCCGGGCTGGAGGACGCGAGGCGCGAGATGCAAAGCGGGCGGTACCGCGTCGTCATCCTCGACGAGGCTAACGTGGCAGTGAAGCTCGGATTGCTGAACGAGGAAGATCTGCTCGGTTTTGTGAGAGACCGACCGGGCGGCACGGAACTCGTGATAACCGGCCGGGGCGCTGCGGACTCTCTGATCGGTCTGGCCGACCTCGTCACCGAGATGAGGGAGATAAAGCATTACTACAGCAAGGGCGTATTGGCCCGCAGGGGCATAGAGAGCTAGAGAAGCGCTTGGAGCGTCAGATTTTTTAGGGGTGTGATTTTTTGTGCTGAATTTTGATTTTTACTCGCCGACGCGCGTTTTGTTCGGCATGGGCCGGCATAGGGAGATTGGCGCGCTGGCAGCCCAGAGGGCAAAAAAGGTCTTGCTGCACTACGGCGGGGGCAGCGTGAAGCGTTCAGGGGTCTATGGTGAGATAGCGTCCTCACTGGAGGAAAATGGCGTACAGTTCGCGGAACTGGGCGGGGTCGTCCCCAATCCGCGCCTGTCGCTCGTTCGCAAGGGGGTAGAACTCTGCCTTTCTGAGGGTGTGGACTTGATCTTGGCCGTGGGCGGCGGCAGCGTCATCGACTCAGCCAAGGCGATAGCGATGGGCGCTTGCCACAAGGAGGACGTATGGGACTTCTTCGAGGGGAAACTCAAGGATCTGAGCGCCCTGCCTTTGGCTGTCGTGTTGACCATCCCGGCGGCCGGGAGCGAGTCGAGCCCGGTCACCGTCATCTCCAACGAGGAAAAAAAACTGAAGGAGGGCTACCGCAGCGACGCGCTGCGTCCCTTCGTGAGCATCGTCAACCCTGAGCTGTTTTTTACCCTGCCTGAGGATCAGATCGCAAACGGCGTGGCCGACATGATGAGCCATGTATTCGAGCGCTATTTCACGGACACTGCCAAGACGGATCTGACGGACGGCCTGTGCGAGGCTGCGCTCAGGACCATAATAAAGAACGCGCCGGTCCTTATGGACGACCGGCGGGATTACGACGCGTGGGCGGAAATCGCATTCAGCGCGACGCTCGCGCATAACGGCCTCCTGGGCATGGGCCGCAAGGAGGACTGGGCGAGCCATCGCATCGAGCACCAGCTTTCTGCGGTCTACGATATCGCCCACGGGGCTGGCCTCGCTGTCATCGCCCCGTTTTGGATGAAGTACGTTTACGGGGATAACGTAGGCATGTTCGCGCAATTCGCCATGAACGTCATGGGGGCCGCCCCTTCGAGGGATATCGAGGGACTGGCGCTCGAAGGCATCGGGAGGCTCCGCCGTTTCTTTTCGAGCCTCGGGCTTCCTTCTACCCTGCGCGACCTTGGTATCGGAAGCGGGGATTTTGAGTTCATGGCAAAGAACGCGACGGGCGCCGCCCGGGGCAGCGAAAAGCCGCTAGGCGGACTGAAAAAGCTCCTCTGGCAGGATGTCGTCGAGATATACAGACTCGCGCAGTGAGCGACTCGAAGCCTGCCGTGTCCATAAAAACGTAAAAAATGCGTGGGCAAAGGCTGTAATTGCTTATTTTTTGCTGTGCTGTTTGCCTTGTTGATTACAAAATCACAAATTATCATGGGATAGGGCGTGGATTAATTGGCGTAAGCGATCGTCTGGCTCGACTTCGCCTGTACTGCGGCGCTCTTGCCCCGCTCGCGATCTTCAGCGTACCTGATGTACGCTTCAGGTTGCTCATTCGGCAATCTCTTGCATTGCCGGCAAATCCGCCTTTAGGCCTATGACTGTATATCAGCCGTTCTAAAAAAATATTGCTGAGTTTTAATCGTTTTTGTAAAATTTCCCTGAATCAGCTTATAATGAGCGCGGCGATATTCAAAAACTATTCCGGAAGGGGGGTGGCACGGTTGGCTGAGAGCATGGCTGACGAAATTAGGATGAAGGAGGCCGAGGCCAAGGAGTTCATCGCGTCCGCAAAGCGGGAGGCCGCTAAGATCTCGGCCTCGGCGCGCACAGCCGCTGAGCTGTCCATCAAGGAGACCAGGCAGAAATCGCACAGGGATTTCCGCGAGCAGGTCAGGCAGGCTGAAGCAGAGGCGGAAGCCAAGGCCGTCGAAATCGTGGAAAAAGGCCGCATGGCTGCCGACGAGTTTTACGCAAGCAGCAAAAACAAGGTCGCCAGTGAGGCGGACTGGCTCGTAAAAGAGGTGATGTCTGGATATGGCAATTGAGTCTATGCAAAAGGCGCGCATCGCTATCCATAAGTCTGTGTCCGACGATCTCGTCGACAAGTTTCAGGCGCTCGGCTGTTGCCAGTTCCTTCCATGTGACCAGGATAACGCCGACGAAGCGGCGACGGCCCCTCTCAGGCGGAGGGTGAGGGAAATCGACGATTTGCTGGCTGATGCCCGCTTCGTGACGCGGTTTCTCGACCCGTTCGCGACGGAAAAGGGCGGCGGCATGTCGGTCGCTCTGGGCGACGCCCCTGAGTACACCATAGGGCAGCTCGCAGACATGGCCTCTGGCGACCGGTTCGCTAATACGGTCAAGTCTGTCAGGTCGCTTGAGAAAAAACTCTCCGACGTCCGGTCCGGCCTGTCAAGGACATCGGGTCTCATCTCCCAGGTCACTCCGCTCGCGGGGCTTCCTTACTCTCTGGATTTCTACAACAAAGGCACCGAAAAAGTATCCGGCACGCTCCTGTCGGTTCACATGGCGGGCGTGGATTCGCTCAGATTGGCTTGCGAGAAGGCGTTCGGCGATCAGTTCGAGTTGTTCGCCCTGCCCGCCGAGGCTAAGAGCGAAACTGTGGCAGTCTCTGTCCTTTATCCGAGGGAGAGGGCCGATGTCTTTCAGGAGATGCTGTCCGGCCTAGCCGGCACTGGGGGGCGTCAGTCGGCCAGGGTAGACGTTCCGCCCCATCTCACGCGCACCCCGGAGGAGGAGCTTTCCGCCCTGGTTTTGGAGGCAGACGGTTTCAGGTCGGAAGAGGCCGCGATAGCAGAGGAAATAACATCCGTCGCGAACGAATCCTATAGCCTCTGCCAATGCTGCACGGATTATTGGAATATCCGCAAGGAGAAACTGGAGGCGCTCGTGTCCGGGGAGCAGACGGAGCAGATCACGGTCCTGTCCTTCTGGATCCCTGAGAGCGCCCTGGGCGCGTTCAAGGAAGCCATATCCCCATACGATAGTTTGGTGGAGCTGGCCTATGCCGAGCCGGACGAGGGCGAGACGCCGCCTACGCTTTTGCGGAACAAGGGGCTGGCAGGCCCGATGGAGCCGCTGATTACGATGTACGGCACCCCGACATACGGGAAAATCGACCCTACGGCGGTCACCGCCCCGTTTTTCTACATGTTTTTTGGCATCTGCTACGGCGACGCCGGCTACGGCCTCCTCATAGTGGCCGGCCTGTTGCTGCTCATGATGCGCAAGCATGTCACGGGGATGCTCTCGAAATTCCTCAAGGTGCTGATAATCGGCAACATCGGGGCGGTAATATTCGGCGCGCTCACCTTCTCGTGGTTTGGGGACAGCATAACGAGTTTTTCGTTCCTGCGCTACCTCATGCCGCTTGAGAAGCTGAAGATACTGGATCCGATGAACGACCCAATGACGATGCTCGCGGTCGCGATGGCGCTCGGTTTCATCCAGATAATGCTGGGGCTGGGGCTGGCGTTCGTAGAGAACGTCCGAAAGGGCGACCGCTTTGCCGCCTTCGCGGATCAGGGTGGCTGGATAGTTTTCCTGTGCGGTCTGGTGCTTGGCGGGCTGGCAGCGGGAGGGGCTATCGGGATGCCGCCCAAGGCCGGCTGGGTCACAGCCGCCGTGGGCGCCGCCGTGTTGGTCCTGACCCAGGGCCGGAGCAAGCCCAGCTTGTTCGGCAAGGCGTTTTCAGGAGTGCTGAGCCTTTACAACGTGACGGCCTACCTGGGCGACGTCCTGAGCTACAGCAGGCTTCTGGCGCTTGGCCTCGGCTCCGCCGCTATCGGGATGGTCGTCAACCTGCTGACGCACATGGTGTCTGACGCGATACCGGTGATCGGTTTCGTATTCGGTCTTCTGATCTTCGTGATCGGACACGTGTTCGGCATGGCTATAAACATACTGGGCGCTTTCATCCATTCGCTCAGGCTCCAGTACGTCGAGTTTTTCGGCAAGTTTTTCGAGCCTTCCGGGGAGGAGTTCTCGCCACTCGGGATTTCGACCCAGTACGTGAGGGTGAAGATTTAAACCCTCGTTGCTATTGCGATTACCGAACGGGGCTGCGGCCCCGAAAAATAAAACAGTGTTCAGGGAGGTATGATGAAATATGGAAGACATAATCGCAACGATGGCTGGACAGTTGGGGCCGGCGCTGGTCGTGCTGGGCGCAGCCCTGGCCGTTGGATTCTCCGGTTCCGGCTCCGCCTGGGGCATAGGCATAGCGAACGAGGCGGCTGCCGGAATCCTGACCGAGGATCCCAATAAGTTCATCTACGCGCTGATTTTGCTCGCCCTGCCCGGCACTCAGGGCATATACGGTTTCTTGACCGCGCTCCTGGCCATCAACAAAATCGGCCTTTTGTCCACTGCGGTGCCCATTACGATCTGGCAGGGACTGGGCATCTTCGGCGCTTGCCTGCCGATCGCGATAGTTGGCTTTTATTCCGCTATTTGGCAAGGCAAGTCTTCCGCAGCGAGCATCATCATGATATCGAAGCGCCCCGATCAAATGGGCAAGGCCGTCATACTCCCCGCTATGTGCGAAACATACGCCGTCTTGGGGCTCCTGATGAGCATTTTCCTGCTGAACGGCATCAAAGTAGGCTGATTAGCAGAGTACCCGGATAAGGGGGGATACCATGTCGCTGGCCCAGATAACAGAAAAAATTGAGCGGGACGCTCGCGACGAGGCGGATAAGATCATATACGCCGCGAGGGAGCGGGAAAGAGAGATCAGGCGCGACGCCGAAAGAGAGATAAAGCATATCGAAGAGGCCGCTAGCGCCCGCTTCGAGAAGGAGCGCCCTGAGATATTCAAAAGGCGCGAGATAGTGGCAAAGCTGGACGTGGACAAGCTGCATCTCGGCGTCAAACGGCAGTTGATCCAGGATGTTTTCGACGAAGGACTCGAGCGCCTGAAGGGCCTGAAGAAGGACGAGTATCTCAGGTTCTGCGAGGGTCTGCTCAAGGAAGCCGCAAGCACAGGCAGCGAGGTGATGGAGATCGCGCAG
This sequence comes from Synergistaceae bacterium, assembly GCA_031263445.1. Taxonomy (GTDB): domain Bacteria; phylum Synergistota; class Synergistia; order Synergistales; family Synergistaceae; genus JAIRNC01. The sequence continues at coordinate 26,867 of JAISFV010000080.1, forward strand.
GGAGAGCAGTTCATAGGGCCTGAGTGGGTCGCTGCCTTCAATTCGAGCAACGCGAAGAAAATAACCATCTCCCAGGACCGACAGGATTTCTCGGGGGGGTTCGTCCTCAATGACGGGCGCGTCTCGGTCAATTGCTCGTGGGAGATGTTGATGAGGGCTGCTCAGGAAAAGCTGGAGCCAGAGGTGGTAAAACGGCTTTTCCCGGCTACGGCCTGATGGAGGTGATCTGATGTCCCGCAGCGAGGATTACGGCTACGCTGTGGCGCGCATCCGCGCTATGGAGCCCATGTTGCTCGACTCCGGGGCCATCCAGAGGCTGTTGGAGGCCGATGACACGGCAGGGGCGCTCAAGGTCCTGGGCGAGACCTGCTACGCAAAGAGCCTGGCGGAGAAGGGCGCGCAGGAGCGCTACGACGCGGCTCTGGAGGCGGAGCTTCTCTCGACCGTCATGGAATTGCGGGCCTTTGTCCCTGACAAGGGGCTGGTCGACCTGTTCCGGATACAGTATGACTTTCACAACGTGAAGGTCTTGCTCAAGAGCTCCATCCTGGCCAAGCGCGGCGGCAAAAAACGCTGGGAACTGATGACCGGCCTGGGGACCGTCCCTACGGACAGCCTTGTCGTGAGCGTCGAGTCCGAGGATTACAATCTCCTGCCCTACGGCCTGTCGTCCCTCATCCCGGCCGCTCTCGCCCTGTGGGAGCAGACGCGCGATATCGTCGAGGTGGAGAAGCTGCTGGACTCCGGCCTCTTCGCCGCTATGCTGAAGGAGGCGGAGGGCTTTGACGAGCCAGGCGTCCTGAAGTGGGTGAAGGCCAGGATAGACTCCGAGAATTTCAGGAACCTGCTCCGGCTGAAGCGGTTTGGAGTAGGCGCGCAGAAGGCCGCCTCGTTCCTCCATGCGGGAGGGACGGTGTCCGTGGACGCCCTCGTTCAACTGCTCCCTGAGCCTTTCGAGAGCTGGGGCCGCGCCCTGTCCCACTTTGACGTAGGGGGCGTTATCTCAGGAGTGCAGGACGACGGGGATTTCGACCGGCAGATCGTAGCGCTCGAGAAGGCGCTCGACGACTACTGCCGGGACGTCGTTTCGCTCGCGCGGTACAGCCAGAACGCGCCGGAGAACGTGCTGGCGTACCTCTGGGGCAAGGAGATGGAGATAAAGAACATCCGCACCGTCTTGGTGTCGAAGGGCGCGTCGGCCGGCAGGGACGAGACGAGGAGGATGCTGAGAAATGGCTATTAGCGGAAAAGAGGCCCCGATGGCCGCCATGGGCGGCTATGACAGCGTCCTGCCGTTCCAGGCTATAGGCGTCGAGGCCATCGTCATAAACGAAGAGAACAAAGGCTCCGCCGCGAATCTCGTGATGAAATTGGCCAGGGAAGGTTACGCCATGCTGTTTATGGAGGAGTCGCTTTTCCTGGACTTGGCGGAGGACGTGGACAAGATAAACGAGGCCGAGCAGCTCAGCATCATACCGATCCCAAGCGGGAGCGGTTCTCTGGGCGTCGGGGTGGCCTCGATCAGGAAGAGCGCGGAGCGGGCCGTCGGAATGGATATATTCAATGTCGGGTGAGGCCGGGCTGCCCGTCCCGCCGCGTCAGCAGGACGCAGAGGATTTGACGATGAATCAGTCTTCTCAAGAAAATGGAGGCGATGTGAGTGGCCGAGGGTAAGAAAATACAGGGGACCATCGCAAAGATATCTGGCCCTCTCGTAGTGGCGAAGGGCATGTTGGGCGCCCGCATGTTCGACGTGGTCCGCGTGGGCGCGGCCGGGCTTGTCGGGGAGATCATCGAGCTCCGCGATGACACGGCGTCGGTGCAGGTGTACGAGGAGACCTCTGGCCTTAAACCGGGGGAGGTCGTGGTAGACACGGACGCGGCACTGAGCGTAGAGCTTGGCCCGGGGCTGATAGAGCAGTTCTACGACGGGATCCAGAGACCCCTTGAGAGCATAGAGTCCGTCGCGAACAGCCCGTACATAACGAGGGGCATCTCCGTCCCCGCTATCAGCCGCACGAAGAAATGGGACTTCGCCCCCTCTGTTGAGGCCGGCGCTTCGGTCGAAAGCGGCGATATTCTGGGGACTGTGAAGGAGACTATACTGGTCGAACACCGGATCATGGTTCCGCCTGGACTCAGCGGCACGGTCGAGTCGATACGGGGGGGCAGCTTCACCGTAGAGGAGACAGTCTCCGTCGTGAAGGACGCCAGGGGCGCGAAACACGAGATTGCCCTCATGACGCGCTGGCCGGTGAGGAAGCCGCGCCCGGTCGCGAAGCGCCTCCCTCCGGAGGTACCCCTCTCGACGGGGCAGCGAGTGGTGGATCTCTTCTTTCCGATAGCGCGCGGCGGTACGGCCTGCGTCCCGGGGCCGTTCGGCTCCGGCAAGACCGTCATACAGCACCAGCTCGCGAAGTGGGCGGACGCCGAGATAGTCGTCTACATAGGCTGCGGCGAGCGCGGCAATGAGATGACGGACGTCCTCCTGGAGTTCCCGGAGCTGGACGACCCGCGCTCCGGCCAGCCGCTTATGAAGCGCACCCTGCTCATAGCGAACACGTCGAACATGCCGGTTGCGGCGCGCGAGGCGTCTATATACACTGGGATCACGATAGCGGAGTACTTCCGCGACATGGGCTACTCCGTCGCGCTTATGGCGGACTCGACGAGCCGCTGGGCGGAGGCGCTCCGCGAAATGTCCGGACGGCTGGAGGAAATGCCAGGCGAGGAGGGCTACCCCGCTTACCTCGGCACCAGAATGGCGTCGTTCTACGAACGGGCGGGACGCGCGATCTGCCTCGGCAAGGACGGGCGCGAAGGCGCCGTATCCGTCATAGGGGCGGTCTCGCCTCCTGGCGGCGACCTCTCCGAGCCTGTCACGCAGAACACGCTCCGGGTGGCTAAGGTGTTCTGGGGGCTGGACGCGCAGCTTGCGTACCAGCGTCACTTCCCCGCGATAAACTGGCTCACGAGCTACTCGCTGTACGCGGAGACGCTCGGCGAGTACTGGGACAACGAGTACGACGGAGAGTGGAGCGAGATGAGGGTTCAGGCTATGTCGCTCTTGGAGGAGGAGGACCAGCTTAAGGAGATAGTCCGCCTCGTCGGCATAGACGCCCTTTCGAAGGAAGAGCGAGTCGTGATGGAGACCTCAAAGTCCATTCGCGAGGACTTCCTCCACCAGAATTCCTTCCATGAGATAGACACCTACGCGTCGATGGACAAGCAGGTGAAGATGCTGAGGAACATACTCACGTTCCACAGGCACGGGATGCAGGCGCTGGCGCGCGGCGCTCTGCTCCGCGATCTCATTTCATCGCCGATCCGCGAGGAGATTGCGCGTATGCGTTACGTGGAGGAGTCGAACCTCTCCCTGCTGGACGATCTGGAGAAGAAAATAGGCGAGGAGCTTGGCAAATTGACGGCAGCCGGAGGTGAGGAAGATGTTGCCTAAGGAGTACAGTACCATCTCAAACCTTTCAGGGCCGCTGATGGTGGTGGACAAGATAACTGACGTGCGCTACGACGAGCTCGCGGAGATCCGTCTAACGACTGGCGAGCGTAGGCGCGGAAGGGTTCTCGAGATTACCGAGGACAGGGCGCTGGTGCAGGTTTATGAGGGAAGCACTGGGATAGACGCAGACACCACGAAGATCCGCTTTTTGGGCGACGTCCTGAAATTGCCCGTCTCTAAGGGTATGCTGGGCCGCATCTTTAACGGGCGCGGCGTACCGATAGACGGCGGCGCGGACATCATCCCGGACGACTATCTGGACGTGAACGGCAACCCGATGAACCCGTACTCGCGTGACTACCCGTCCGAGTTCATCCAGACGGGCATCTCGACGATAGACGGCATGAACCCGCTCGTCCGCGGACAGAAGCTGCCAATATTCTCCGGCAGCGGTATGCCGCACAACCGCATGGCCGCACAGATCGCGAGGCAGTCTACGGTCATAAGCAGTCACGCGGCGTTCGCGGTCGTATTCGCGGCCATGGGCATCACATTCGAGGAAGCCTCCTTCTTCATGGAGGATTTCCGCAAGACAGGCGCGCTGGAGCGCACTGTGATGTTCGTAAACCTGGCGGACGACCCAGCGATCGAGCGTATAGCCACGCCGCGCCTCGCACTGACATGTGCCGAGTATCTGGCGTTCGAGAACGACATGCACGTCCTCGTCATACTGACCGACTTGACGAACTACTGCGAGGCGCTGCGCGAGATCTCCGCAGCCCGCAAGGAGGTTCCGGGCCGCCGTGGCTATCCTGGTTACCTATACACCGACCTCGCGACTATGTACGAGAGGGCCGGGCGCCTTCGCGGCAAGAGCGGTTCCATCACGCAGTTCCCCATACTGACGATGCCGGAGGATGACAAGACGCACCCGATCCCCGACCTCACGGGCTACATCACGGAGGGGCAGATCATCCTGAGCCGCGAGCTGTACCGCAAGGGCGTGCTGCCGCCGATCGACGTGCTGCCGTCGCTGTCGCGCCTGAAGGACAAGGGCATCGGCAAGGGCAAGACGCGCGAGGACCACGCGAACACGATGAACCAGCTGTTCGCGGCATACGCGAGGGGCAAGGAGGCCAAGGAGCTGGCGGTCATACTGGGCGACGCCGCGCTCTCCGACGTGGACAAGCTGTACGCGCGCTTCGCGGACGCGTTCGAGAAGGAGTACGTCTCGCAGGGGCAGGACGACGACCGCCCCATCGAGGAGACGCTGCAGGTTGGCTGGAAGCTGCTGAAAATCCTGCCGCGCGCCGAGCTGAAGCGCATAAAGGACGAGTTCCTGGACATATACTACGAGAGCGAGGAGCTCGAGCAGATGGGCCGGTGAGCGCGCGATGGCGGCGCCGGCGCGGGCCTGCGGAGCCGGCGGTTGGGCTGGCCGG
>JAISFV010000179.1 GCA_031263445.1 Synergistaceae bacterium
GGATAATCGAGAGCCTGTGTTCGGCGTCACTGATGACGGCATGATTTTTATGTGCCTTACATACCTCGCCTAGTAAAATTTCCGAACATATGTTCGATATATGGGAACAAACTCCTTGATCGCACGTGAGCGGGATGATAAAGTTACGGCATCATCAAGGCTATTCAAAAACTCGGGCGCAAAGTGCTGATTTGGGGCTGTTTGAGCGCAGAGCGCGTGTTTGCCGTTACATTGCGTCATGCACGTCAGCGGGGAGGGGCGTTGCTGGATGGGTTCAGACGAAGGCAGAAGGCCGTCCCATGTCCAGTCCGTCGGGCGCGCGATGGCCCTGTTCGACATCATGGCGGAAGCGGGGCAGGAGATGTCGCTCACGGAGATCTCCGTAAGGTCCGGGTGGGCGAAGAGCACTGTGCACGGGCTCTTGTCCACGTTGCGCGACTACCGCTTCGTCGACCAGTCCCAGGAGACGGGGCGCTACCGTCTCGGCGTGCGGCTGTTCGAGCTGGGCAACGCCGTGGCGAAGTCGTGGGACGTGCGCGTGGTTGCGAAGCCTCACCTGGCACGGCTGGGCAAGAGCCTCGGGGAGACCGTCCATCTGGCGGCGGAGAGTGACGGTGAGGTCCTCTACCTGGACAAGGTTGAGTCGAACCAGTTCATCCGGATCGTCTCCGAGGTCGGCGGCAGGCTCCCGATGCACTGCAGCGGGCTGGGCAAGGCGCTTCTGGCGTACAAGACGGACGCGGAGGTGAAGCGCATTGCGGACAAGAAAGGGCTTGCCCCCATGACGCGGCGGACGATCACGAGCCTGCCAGGGCTGCTGTCGGAGCTGGAAAAAACGCGCTCGCGGGGCTACGCGATGGACGACGAGGAGATCATGGACAACCTGAGATGCGTGGCCGCCCCGATATTCGACTGCGGCGGCGCGGCCCCTTACGCTGTGAGCGCCTCGGGGCTTTGCTCGAACATGCGCGGCGAATCGCTGGACAGGGCTATCCAGTTCGTCATGCAAACTGCGGAGACCATATCACGCCTGATGGGCGCAGGGGCGAGCAACCCCTGAAAATACGAACGTGAAAGGTTGTGGCAGAAATGGCAGAAAAGAGACCGGAAATCGCCAAGAGCATCAAGACGGGCAGTTACAAGACGAACTACCACGACGTGGGCAAGGGGTTCCCCGTGGCGCTCCTGCACGGATCAGGGCCTGGTGTCACGGCGTGGGCCAACTGGGGCAAGCTGTTCCCGCTCCTGGAGAAGGAGTTCCGCGTGATAGCCCCTGACCTGGCTGGGTTCGGCTTCACGGACAGGACCGAGGGGGCGGAGTACAACCTTAACAACTGGGTGCGGCAGACCGTCGACCTCCTGGACGCGCTCAAGATCGAAAAGACGAACCTGGTCGGCAATTCCTTCGGAGGGGCGCTCGCCCTGTCGATGGCCATAAAGCATCCGGAGCGGGTAAACAAGCTCGTCCTGATGGGCAGCATGGGCGTCTCGTTCCCGATAACCTACGGGCTGGACAGGGTGTGGGGGTACGCCCCGTCCCAGGCCAACATGGAGGAGCTGCTGGAGATATTTACCTATGACCACTCCTTCTCCACGCCGGCGCTCGTCAAGACGAGGTACGAAGCCAGTATTCAGCCGGGCTTCCAGGAGAGCTTTTCGTCGATGTTCCCGGAGCCGCGCCAAAAGAGCGTCGAGAAGATGGCGAGCAACGAGAACTACATCCGCAACATTCCTCACGAGACGCTGATCATCCACGGCAGGGAGGACAGGGTCATCCCGATAGAGACGTCCATGCGTCTGATAAAGCTGATCGACAAGGCCCAGCTCCACGTGTTCGGACACTGCGGACACTGGACGCAGATCGAGCACACCGAGGAGTTCGCTGATCTCCTGCGCAATTTCTTCACGCGTTAGGAAGGCGATGGGCGGCGCGGGGCGCGCGGAAAAGTTCGCCGTGCGGGTTGCCGGAACGGGAGAGCAGTTCGCGTGCGGTGAGGACGAGTTCGTCCTGGACGCGATGATGCGGGCGCGCAGCGGCCCGGTGCGCCACGGCTGCTGCGGGGGCGGCTGCGGTGTCTGCAAGATGAAGGTGGAGAGGGGGTCGGTATTTGCCGCGAAGAGGATGAGCCGGGCTCATGTTTCAGAGGAAGAACAGAGGGAAGGGATCGTACTGCTTTGCTGTGTCCAGCCCCGGGGGGATCTGCTGCTTTCGCCGGCGCGGCACAGGACACGCGAAAACGCATGAAGGGGGTTTTACGATGGCTCTAAACAAGACATTGCGTCCGGGGCTCATTCAGCTCAGGGTGCTGGATCTGGACAAGACGCTCAGTTTTTACAAGGACATCCTCGGCCTGAACGAGGTCGGCCGCACGGCAGACGGGCGCGTGATGCTGAAGGGTTACGACGAGTTCGACCATCACTCGGTCACGCTGCGCCTCGCGGACTCCGCCGGGTTCGACTCCGCTGCGTTCAAAGTGGACTCGCACGAAACGCTCGAACAGATCAGATCGGCGGCGCAGGCATTTGGCTACGCGGTCGACGAGGTCCCGCCCAACACCGACCAGCCTGGCTTCGGCAAGCGGTACGGGTTCAAGCTCTGCACCGGGCACAGGCTCGAGGTCTACTGCGACGTGGAGCCGGCAAGGCAGCGGCCAATGATAAAGAACCCGGATCTCTGGGGGGACGAGCCGCCGCGCGGTATGCGCGTCCAGCGGCTGGATCACTTCCTCCTCTTCGGCCCTGGCATCAGCGAGGCTGAGAGATTCTGCACCGAGGTGCTCGGCATGTTCGTCCCCGAGATATGCAACACGCCGGACGGCAAGCGGCTCGCGACCTGGATAACCAGCTCGAACAAGCCGCATGACCTGGCCTTCGTCGAATACCCCGAACCGGGAAAAATCCACCACATCGGGTTCTTCCTGCAAGACTGGAACGATGTCGGCGCGGCGGCGGACCTGATAGGCAAAAACCGCCTGAAGCTGGACATCGGCCCGACCAGGCACGCCATCACGCGCGGCATGACTATTTACTTCTGGGAGCCGTCCGGAAACCGCATCGAGACTTACGCGGGCGGTTACACTGCCTACCCCGACAACCCGCAGCGCGTGTGGGATACCGACTCGCTCGGGCGCGGGCTCTTCTACTACTCCGGGGAGCTGATCGACAGCTTCCTCCAGATAGTGACCTAGGAGAACGACTACCAAATGGCAAATTCGAAGATAGCTGAATTCGCCGACATGCTTTACTCCGCCGAGGCCGGCAGGACGGCGATACGGGCGCTGACGGACACCGACCCGTCCTTCACGGTGGCCGACGCCTACGCTGTGCAGATGCATAACGTAAAGCGCTGGACCGGTGCGGGCAGGGCCATATCAGGGAAAAAGATAGGGCTGACGTCCAAGGGGATGCAGGATCAGCTCGGCGTGGACGAGCCGGACTACGGACATCTCTTCGGCGACATGGATTGCTCGGGCGACGGCAGGGTTCAGACAGGCAAGCTGTTGCAGCCGAAGATCGAGGCCGAGATAGCGTTTATCCTGAAGGGCGACCTCTCTGGCGGCAGTGTGACGGCCGAGGATGTGCTGGACGCGACGGAATACGTCGTGGCGGCGTTCGAGGTCGTGGACAGCCGGATCAAAGACTGGAAGCTCAGGCTGCCGGACACGGTCGCGGACAACGCGTCCTCCGGGCGCTACGTCCTCGGGTCGAAGCGGGTGCCACCGCGCTCGGCGGACTTGAGCGCCATAACCATGGAGATCCTCAAAAACGGCGATCTAGCCGGCGAAGGAGTCAGCTCCGCAGTGCTAGGGAACCCGTCCTATTCTGTGGCGTGGCTCTCGAACAAGCTCTGGGAATACGGCGTGACCCTCAAAAAGGGCGAGGTCGTCCTGTCCGGCGCGCTGTCCGCCGCGCCCGCCGCGTCCGCGGGGGACGTGTTCGAGGCACGTTTCTCAGTGCTGGGGGACGTTACTGCCGAGTTCGTATGAACGTAATTCTAATTCCAAATCAACTCGTCTGCCACGGGTTGATTTGGAAGAAAACCTGGGTACTTCGTGTCAGGCGCAACATGCCGTTGCGCATACCCGGAAAGCGAGGCATGGGCATTTGAAGAGGATTAAAGCCGGCATCATCGGCCCCGGCAACATCGGTACCGACCTGATGTACAAAGTGTTTCGCAGCGAGCGGCTGGAAATGGGCATGATGGCCGGCGTAGTCGAATCGGAGGGCATCAGGCGCGCCGCGTCGATGGGCGTCAAAACGTCCGTCGAGGGCGCCGAGGCGGTTGCGCGGGAGAACGACATCAAGATCGTCTTCGAGGCGACGAGCGCGGCCGCCCACCAGAAAAACGCGCCCCTCCTGAGGGAGGCCGGGAAGATGGCGATAGACCTGACGCCCGCCGCCGTGGGTCCCTACTGCGTCCCCTGCGTCAACCTGGACAAGCTCTCCGGCGAGCCTAATATCAACATGGTGACGTGCGGGGGGCAGGCGACGATACCGATCGTATACGCGATTTCGCGCGTAGCGGGCGCGTCGTATGCCGAGATCGTCGCCTGCATATCTTCGAAGAGCGCAGGCCCTGGGACGAGGGCGAACATGGACGAGTTCACGGAGACCACGTCAAAGGCCATCGAAGCAGTGGGCGGCGCTGACCGCGGCAAGGCAATCATCGTGCTGAACCCCGCCGAACCGCCGCTCATGATGACCAACACGGTCATAGTACGCGCAAAGGACAAGGGCGTAGCCCCGGAGCGGATCACTGAGTCGGTCACGGCCATGGTCGGGGAGATACGGCAGTACGTGCCGGGCTATAAACTGAGGGTGCCGCCCATGATCGACGGCGACAAGGTCACCGTGATCATCGAGGTGCAGGGGCAGGGTGATTTCCTGCCGCCGTATTCGGGCAACCTCGACATCATCAACTCGGCGGCTGTCGCGGCTGCGGAGAAGCTGGCGGCCGGGATGCTCGCCGGGCTAGGGGGTGAGGCTCTATGAGCGGGCAAAAAATCCACCTGGTGGACACGACTCTCCGCGACGGGAGCCACGCTGTCAGGCACAGCTTCACGGAAGCCCAGGTGTCTGCCATCGCGGGCGCATTGGACAAGTGCGGCGTATCCATAATCGAGATATCGCACGGGGATGGCCTCGGCGGGTCGAGCTACACATACGGTTTTTCGCAGGTCGACGAGCTGCGGCTCATCGAAGCCGCCTCGGCGGTCGTTAAAAACGCCCGCCTCGCCGTCCTCCTGCTCCCTGGGATCGGCACCATCGAAAGGCTCGAGGAGGCGCGCGCCGCAGGTGCGAACGCCGTCCGTGTGGCCACCCACGTCACGGAGGCGGACGTGTCAGCCCAGCACATAGCGGCGGCCAAAAAGCTCGGCATGTTCGTGACCGGATTTTTGATGCTGTCGCACATGTCCGAGCCAGGCGCGATACTGGAAGAGGCCCTGAAGATGGAAAGCTACGGCTCGGACTACATTAACCTGGCCGACTCGGCAGGCTATCTCCTGCCGGACGGCGTAAGGGCGAGGATAGAGGCACTCGCGGGCGGGCTCAAGGTGCCGGTAGGTTTCCACGCCCACAACAACCTCGCGATGGCGGTCGCAAATTCCCTGACGGCCATAGAAAGCGGGGCGACTTACGTAGACGCCACCCTGTGCGGGCTGGGCGCCGGCGCCGGCAACACGCAGATAGAGGTGCTGGCCGGTGTCCTGCAGCGCAAGGGTTACGACACGGGGCTGGACTTCTACGGGCTGATGGACATAGCGGAAGGCATCATGCCGTCCATAATGCAACGCCCGCAAGTCATCGACACGGGCTCGCTCATGCTGGGTTATGCCGGGGTCTACTCGAGCTTCCTGTTGCACGTCTACAACGCGGCTGAAAAATTCAAGCTCGAACCCCGCGACATCCTGGTGGAGTTAGGACACAGGAAGATGATAGGCGGCCAGGAGGACATGATCGTCGACGTATCCTACCAGCTCAGCCAAGGACACGGGCGAGCGAACTGACTTATTGGAATCTCTTGGTTTCACGCCATTGATTGCGGACTGGTAACGCAACAGGGAGGAAGGCCGGAGACGGGCCTTCCTCCCTCTCACAGCACGAGGCTACAGCGCTGCTTTAACCCTCTTCCCCAGCGCGTCGGCGGCCAGCATGGCGTCGTACAGGTCGCTGCCCGTCACCTTGAAATTGTGGTTGTGAACGAACGACCCCTCACCTGCCGCGTCCGCCGCATATGCGCGCAGCCTGTCCTCCGAGACTTTGTCGATCCCGAGATCCGCGAACGTCACAGGCAGCCCAGCCCTGGCCAGGAACACGGCGGTCATCTCCACAAGATCGGCGGCGAGCGAGTCGTCCAGGCAGATCTGGATCATGAGGCCGAACGAGACCTTCTCACCGTGCAGACACCCGTGCGTCTCGTGCAGGGAGGGCAGGCTGTTGGCTATGGCGTGGGCAGTAGCCAGGCCGCCGGACTCCCAGCCTATGCCCGAGAGCAGTGTGTCGGCCTCAACCACCTTTTCCAAGGCCGGCGTGACGGCGCGGACCTTCACGGCCTCCACCGCCTGTAAGCCGTACTCCATGATTATATCGAAGCAGAGCCTCGCCATCGCCATGACCGTCATAGTAGGCGTCCCGCCGGAGCAGGTGACGGCGCGCGACGCGTAAGACGCCTCCGCCTCGAACCAGGTGGATATGGCGTCGCCGATCCCTGCCACGAAGTACCGGAGCGGCGCGTTGGCTATGACCTCGGTGTCCACAAGGATATAGTCGGGGTTGCACGGCCAGAGGTCGAACCCGGTGCAGACGCCCTGCTCGTCGTACCACACGGTGCAGGCGCTCGTCGGGGCGTCATTGCTCGCGACGGTCGGGATGATGATGTGCGGCAGGTTAGTCTGCGCCGCCGCGCCCTTGGCCGTGTCGATGGCCTTGCCGCCGCCGATGCCTATGATCATGTCCGAACCCTTCGCGATGTCGGCGATGCGGCCCGCCTCGGCCTTCGTGCATTCGCCGTTGAAATGCACGTCGACGAACTCGATCCCAGTCTCCTTCAAAGAGCCTGACACTGCCTCGCCAACTGCCGCCTTCGTGCGCGTCCCCCACGTCACTACGGCCTTTTTCCCGAGCATGGCGGCATACGCCCCCACCTCTCCGACGACCCTGCGGCCCTGGACATACTTGCGTGGGAGCAAAAGCGCCTTTTTCATTGCGATGACCCCTCTCATATGGTTTTGCCGGCGCTCCGCCAGACGCGGCGGCCGACGGCATGTTTATTTAAAAGGCTGATTTATCCTCAGGGACCAGAAGGGTGAAGACTCAAACCCTTGCGGCATCCCAGTTTCTAAACGGCAAAAGACCGCGTGAGCGAATTAACAGGCGTTTCCTTTTTTTGTCGGTGAGATGATAACTGATTATATCACAAAACGCGCCGCTTCGAGCGCGGCCCGAAACCACTGTGGCGCATTTCTGCGGGCGAACGTATAATGGGCGCGTAAAATTTTTTATCCGGCTTTCGCAAGCCAACGTTCCGGGCGCGTCATGGGACATTGGCGCGTTACGGCCCATACGACGGGGGGACTCGATTGCAATGAACGCGGACTCATCGCTCCAGGCCACGCTCGAAGAGCATTTCCGCTGGTTCCACATGCACCCGGAGCTTTCGATGGAGGAAAGTGGAACCAGCCTGAAAATCAGGGAGATACTGTCTGGCGTCGGCGTAGAAACGCTGGAACTCGGACTAGAGACCGGCGTGCTCGCGCGGGTGCGCGGGACCGAGCAGGGCGGGGAAGAAGTAACCGTAGCGCTGAGAGCGGACATCGACGCGCTTCCCATAAAAGAGGAGAGCGGGCTCCCGTATGCCTCTTTGAACGACGGGAAGATGCACGCGTGCGGACACGACTTCCACATGACGTCCCTCCTGGGCGCGGCGATGCTGCTGCAAAAAAAGCAGGGATCCCTCCCGGGGACTGTGAAGCTGGTCTTCCAGCCTGCCGAGGAGGGCGTATGCGGCGCACAGAAGGTAATAGACACCGGATTGCTGGACGACGTCCGCGAGATATACGGCCTTCACGTAGCTGCGGACCTGAACCCCGGCGAGGTGGAGGTGTGCGCCGGGGCTGACCACGCGGCGGTCGACAGATTCGCCGTCCACGTGACGGGCAGGGGCGGGCACGCGGCCGAGCCTCACCATGCCGCCGACCCTGTCGTGGCGCTGGCGCAGTTCATAAACGCGGCGCAGGGCATAGTCTCCCGCAACGTGGATCCGTTCGACAGGGCGGTGCTGAGCATAACGCAAATCCATTCCGGGACGACGTGGAACGTGATACCGAACGGCGCCTTCGCGGAGGGTACGATACGCACCCTCTGCCAGAATACCAGGGAAAGGATGCTGAAACGCCTTCGCGAGATAGGCAAAGGGGTCAGCCTGAGTTCAGGTGCCGATGTGCAAATCGACATCGAAAACCTGTCGCCCGCCACGGACAACGACCCTGAGCTGGCAGCGATCGTGGCCGACACCGCGAGGGAACTGGGGATGCCGGTCGTCCCGGTCGTCCCGAACATGGGCGGGGAGGATTTCTCCATGTATCAGCAGCGGATGCCGGGCGTATTTTTCAGCGTAGGGGTGGGAAGCCCGCGTCCCCTGCACAACTCCGCTTTCATAGCGAACCCTGCCCCGCTCGCAGCCGCGTCCTCGCTCATGGCGGCCCTGGCCGAAAAGGCGCTCCGCCGCATTCCACGGTCAAAGCCGAAGCCGCCCGTTTAGCCGCGACGCCTGCAAGAAAGACGGGGCAGGCTTCGCTTTTCAGCGGAGACTGCCCCGATAGTGACAGGATGTGTGAAGGGATACGTGAAGTGAAAACAACAGAAGAAAATTATAACATAATTTTTTTGTTTGTCACTACCCAAAAATCAAAAAAATTCCGTATCCGGGAAACACATACACGGGCATGTGACCCGCTGTCACCGCCAGCAGAATAAAAACGGCGCGGAGCTGATTGAATTCGGCTCCGCGCCGTTTTTATTTCACTCGGGAGAATGTATAACTTTCCTCGTGAAGGAGCGATCCTATGACCCCCATATTTCTCAGTTCCCGTGCGGCTATGGGACACTAAACCGTATAATATTCCGTATAATTTTTCTGGGCGCATCTTACTACTGGAGCGTTATACGGTTTTGCCCCTTGAACACCGTCGCAGACTGCGTTCGCGCGGTGCGCCAGGAGGGC
>JAISFV010000160.1 GCA_031263445.1 Synergistaceae bacterium
GCGGTTATCACGTGCGTGAGCTCATGCGCAATCAGCCGGTCGTTGTAAAAATCAAAACCGAGATTATTATCCCCGCTACTAATATTTGTCCCAGGCATAAACATGTCCCTGTCGATCGAGATGAAACCGCCGCTGGCGTTGACGCCGCCATAAGCGGCTACCCCAGGCGGAGCGTCGAGGAAGTTGATGATCAGCGTGTCTTGCGAGGGTTTGATGCCCGAAAGCGAGCCGTACGCGTCGTATACTCGCTGCAAACCTCCATCCAGCCAGTTTTGCGCAAGCCCATCGACTATCGGGTCGTTACCGCCGATAACTACATCCGAGTCGCTGACGAACTGCACCGAATACGTCTCCGAAGGGTCGCCCGCAGACGCCTCCGTGATGGCCGCGTTCAGCTTCGCGCCTAAGCTGCTGATCGTGTCATCGGCGTATACCATTATCGTGGAGCTGCCGCCGCCCTCGAACGAGACGGTGAGGGACTGGGGATCCGCCAGGAGGCTGACCCCGTTCGCGTTCTGGAAGTTAGCCATGTCCGAGAGGACGGAACCGACGTTCGCGACGCCGCCGTTGATGCCCGCCATCGTGAAAATGCTGCTCTTCAGCACCTGGTTCTGGCCCGGCGTGACGGTCGCGCTGATTATGTAGTTGCCGTCGAACTTCTGCACCTGCCCGAACTGGTCGCGCGAGAGCAGACTGCCATTGACGAAGACCCGCGTCCCCAGGAGATCCGTGGACCAGAGCGCGTCGGAGCTGCCGTCGAGGAGCTTCTTCCTGTTGAACTGCGTCGTGTTCGCGATCCTGTCTATCTCTTCCTTGAGCTGGTCTATCTCCTGCTGTATGTACTCCCTGTCGTTCATCGTGAGCGTGTCGTTCGCGGCCTGCACTGATAGCTCGCGCATCCTCTGGAGGATGCTGTGCGTCTCGTTCAGAGCGCCCTCCGCTGTCTGGATCATGGAGATGCCGTCCTGAGCGTTGCTGGCGGCCTGGTCCAGCCCGCGCATCTGGGCGCGCATCTTCTCGGAGATGGCCAGCCCCGCCGCGTCGTCCGCGGCGCTGTTTATGCGCAGACCGGTCGACAGGCGCTGCACGGCCTTCTGCAAAGCCCCGTTGGTGAGGGTGACGGCGTTATATACGATAAGCGAGCTGACGTTAGTGTTGACGCGCATGGCTAAACACCGCGCAAGAACGGATCAACGCACAAAGCAATAAATACTAGACGAGGGTTGTTTGACATCATTGCTTTCGTACCTCCCTGTACAAAAGAAAACTTACGTCCATGTCACTACCTTATACAGACTCCCCTATGCGTATTTACTATAATCTGCGTTCACTTAAAAGTCAAGTTGATTTTTTCACAAACTATAGATTTACCTATTTCTGTGCGAATAGTAGCCGTAGTTTAGCCGTATGCGCGGCAGCGCCACGCTGTCTGCCCTCGGGGGCCGGCTACGATGACGCGGATGAGTTCATCAGCTCCATATATTCCTCTTCCGTGTTGAAATTTCTGAGTTCCGCCGCCTGCCTGGGAGAAAGCTCAAAATATTTGATCATCACCTTGTCGTAAGCCAACGCGATCTTGTAGCGCCCGCCCTCTATCTGGTCTTTGAATATCGGTATCATGCTTTTGTGATATACGCCGCAGAGAGAATGAACCCGCCCGTTTTCCTCGCGGGCCACGCAGCACCGGTATCCTTCGGAGGCGCGGCATATCCCGCCGATCAGGGAGGCGCTTAAAAAAGGCGTGTCACACGCTGTTACGAAGAGATATTCGCGTTCGCTGGCGACGAGGGACGAGTAAATGCCCCCGACCGGCCCGGCCTGTCGGTAAATGTCCGCTACGATCCTGGCGCCGGCCCCTTTGTACCTTTCCGTGCCGGCGGACGAGATCATGACGTCAGGGAACGCCGAGAGGGCCTGGAGTATCGTCTCCAGAAAATTTCTCCCCCCGCACGCCAGAAGCGCCTTGTCCGTTCCCATGCGGCGGCTGCGCCCCCCTGCCAGCACGACGGCGCTCATAGTTTCGGGGGCGGTCATATCAGCCATTCCAGCGAGAGGGATTTGAGTTTTTCCGGCGACGGGTTGCCGGAGGACGCGTCCCACCCTGCGAGGGAGTAATACAGCTCCCGCGCCTCGTCGAAATTACGCCTGTCGATCCGCGCCCCCTTGGACGGGCCGTCCGGCAGGGGCTCAAAAAAACGGCGCGGCAGAGCGTCGTCTTCCTTCGTGAAGCCTTCCCTGGCGTTAAAATGACGCATCATGTTGAGTTTTCTCTCCCCGATTTCCATCAGCTCCTCAAGCGACGTCTCCCACCCTATGCCCGACGACGCCAGATCCAGCACGTCATCAGGGCCTAGGGCCTGCCAGCTCGGGCCCCATACGAACTGGCAGAGGCAGAGCGTGTCGAGCAGGGAATAAAAGCGCTGGGTGAGGAGGGCAAAGCGCACCCGCAGCCCGTCCATCTCCATCTTTGCCTTCCGGGGGCTCTGCCTCGCGAAACTGTCGTCGCTCACCCCCAGGGACGACAGCCACCTCCTGGCGTGGCTGCCCTCCTGGGCGAAGAGCATCGTGTCGTGCTCGCTGGACTGATGATCCGCCCCTCCGGGGTTGACGGCATATATCAGGCTCAACGACGGTTTAAAATGGGGCATGTGAGCCGGCAGCTCCTGCCCCTTCGTCGCCGTGACGAGGTCGGGCGCGCCCCTCCCTATGATCTGCGCGGCCCTCGCGCTGCCCTCAGCCAATATGTCCCCGATGCCCTCGCGTTCCGCCACCATCATCATGAGCCTGTGAACCGATTCGGAATCCCCGAAAGACAGCTTCATCCCGGCGTCCCTTTCGGAGATCAGGCCCTTTGAAAAGCAGTCTATGGCGAACGATACGGTCGCCCCGCACGAGATCGTGTCCATCCCGTACATATTGCATATCTGGTGCGATATCTTTATGGATTCGCCCGACGTAATCCCGCAATACGAACCCACCGCCGCTATAGTCCCGTACTCCGGCCCTCCGTAGCGGGGTTCCACGCCGGGCGATTTTTCGGCGACCCTTTTACACGCGAGGGGGCAGACGTAACATTTTCCCCCTCCCTTTATGCGGATGCCCTTAAAATCAGGGAACCAGCCGCTGCTGTAGTTGTTCCTGGGCAGATAGCCCATGTCGCGCAAGGGTTCCACGTTGCCCGGGGTGCCAGTATCCTTGAAATCCTCCCAGAACGGATCGTCCAGCCTTTCCGCAAGCCTGCGGTTTATGTCGCGGAAAGCCTCCGGGCTGGCCGGGCGGGGTTTCGCCGCGCGGGACACCGCAAGCGCGCGGAGGTTTTTGGAGCCCATCACCGCCCCCATGCCGGTCCTGCCGTTCGCCCTGGAGCAGTTGTGAACGACACAGGCGAACCGCACCAGCCTCTCGCCCGCCGGCCCGATCTGAGCTATTTCGACGTCACAGCCCAGCTCCTCGCGGATGAGATCCTCCCCGTCGCCGGTCGTCTTGCCCCATATATGCCCGGCCGGCCTGATCTCTGCTGTCCCGTCCTTTATATGGAGGTACACGGGCTGTTCCGATCTCCCGCTCACGGCCAGCGCGCTGATCCCGTTGGCCGCGAACTCGGCGGGAAGGAAACCCCCGGCCTGGCTGTCGCCGATACCGCCGGTCAGGGGACTTTTTGCCGCCGCCGCTATGCGGCTCAGTCCCGCCGTCGGCAGTCCAGTAAAGGGGGAGACGGCAAATACGAGCAGGTTGTCGGGGGAGAGCGCGTCCACCCCAGGGTTCATTTTTTCGAGCAGGAGGCGAACGGCCAGGGCGGAACCGCCCGGATACAGCCTATAGTCCCGGCCTGGGATAATTTCACGCCGCACGGTCCCCCGCCCCAGGTCTACGTTCAAGACAACCGCGTCGGGAAAATCAAAACTGCTCACCATGAACACCTGCCTGACCATCGCGCATATCCGGCACCCGATCCGCCGGCCCGTCATTGCCGCCTGCGGACGAGTGACCGGCCTTCCCGTCACAGATAAGTCTCGATAATGAACCCAGCGACATTGCGGTAATCATCAAGGGCAAAGACAGGCACCGTATCGGGCAGCCCGGGGAAAGCCCCGATATCGCTGACGACAGCGACGAGATCTCGCGGGTCCGTGATCACGTCCGTGCCTTTTTCAGCGCGGACGACCTCGATCTTCGGCCTGTTCGCCTTCTTATATCCCTCGACGAGAATTATGTCGACATCGCGCAACATGGCGGCGACAGTCTCAAGATCCTCCTTGCAGGGCGTTTTCTGAATCAGCGCGTAAGAGTCCTGACCGATGATCGCCGTGACCCTTGCGCCTGCCTCGGCAAATCGCCAGGTGTCCTTGCCCTCCCTGTCCATCTGTATGCCGTGGCTGTCGTTCTTGATCGTCCCCACGGCATAGCCCCGTGCCGTCATCTCCCCGACGACTCTCTCCAAAAGCGTAGTCTTCCCCGTCCCTGAGCGCGCCGCCACGAAACAGACGACAGGGGGGCGATGGCACGGACGTCCGCTGTCACCGGACATCTTGCGTCACGTAAGCCTTGATGCGCGTCCCCGGTGGGACAGGGCCGCTGCCCTCCGGGATCACTCCCAGGAGGTTGGTGCCGGCAAACGAACTCAGTACGCCGTTCCCCTGATTTTCGGTCACGGCCATGACGGCCCTGCCTTCTTCGATGAGGAGGCGGCCGCGCACCAGCCGTTTGCGCGGGCTGGGCTTCTTGAACCCCTCTTTTATGGCCACGTCGATCTCCTCATTCCGCCACCGGATACGCCCTGACATCCGTCGGATATACGGCGCGGCCAGCAGTTGAAAGCTGACCATCGCAGCGCCGGGGCTGCCGGAAAGGCACAGGATCATCTTGCCGTGCTTCCGGGCGGCCAAGACCGACGAACCGGGCTTGGCACGGACGCGCCAGAAGAGAACGTCGGCCTCAATCTGTTGAAGCGCGTCTCTGACCAGGTCGAAATCCCCGACGGAAACGCCGCCTGTCGTGATCACCATATCGGCGTCCCGCAGCCCTTCCATGATCGCAGATCCGATCGCCTCTGCCTCATCCCTGACAATGCCCAGTAAAACCGGCACCGCGCCGATTGCCCGCAAGGCACCGCCCAGCGCATATGCGTTGCAGTTGCGTATTTTGCCGGGGGGCAGGTCTGCGCAAATGGATACGATTTCATCGCCGGTGCTGAGAATCGCTACGTCAGGCCGCACGTATACAGGAATCTCCGCGATGCCCAGGGAAGCCAGCAAACCGATCAGGGCCGGATCAATGGCCGTGCCTTTTTTAGCCGCCACCGTCCCTCTCTCTATATCCTCCCCGGCCGGGATAATGTTCAGGCCCGATTGGAACGGGGCAGGGACGGTCACATGCGTGCCGTCCGCGCTGACCCTCTCAAATTTTACCACGCAATCAGCGCCGGGCGGAATCGGCGAGCCGGTCATGATCTTTGCCGCCTGTCCGGGATTTACCGTCCGCTCGGGGATTTTGCCGGCAGGGACTTCTTCGATGACGCTGAGCGTCACCGGCTGCTCCGCTGACGCCGACGCCAGGTCCGCCGCCCGCATGGCGTAGCCATCGAAGGGCGAGCGGTCAAAGGGCGGGACATTCTCTGCGGCCAGGATATCCCGGGCCAGCACTCTGTGAAGCGCTTCCATAAGGGCTATGTTTTCTATACCCGTCACATGGCATGTTTCCGACATGAGCCCCGACGCTTCGTCCAAACTGACCATCGTTTTCAAACACGCGCACCCCCAAAAATAAAAAAGCCTGCACTGGACATGCAGGCTTGACGGTCAGAGCGCGACAACAGCGCACAGCCGTATCATTCCGTGCATCTCCTTCGCCAATGGGCAAGCAGCGGGATTTCTCCTGCTACTCCGCGGGCGTTTAGCCCAGGCCCCGGATCCATGGCCAAGCGCGGTCGCCGCTCATCGCTTTAGGATTTCGGGGCTCGGAGACATATTGCGTCATTTTAAGGAAGCGCTGATTGATTCGCCAAGACGACACTTTGCCGTTCAGGAAGGCGAACGCCGCAAGGGTTTAAAGCGTCACCCTCAGGCATCTAACAATAAATCAGCTTTCCATTTAAAATGACTGTTTACATTTATTATATCTCATCGTCTTTGCCTGTAAAGCATCCGGTCAACATATCCCCAGAACATAGGCGGCCAGCTCGTCCGCTATGTCACATTCGACTACAGTCTGCAAGCCAAGCCAGCCGGGGATCCCGTTAGCTTCGAGCAAGAAGGGTTTGCCGCCGCTGCACAAGATATCGACGCCCAGGTAATCAGCCCCCAGCAGCTCGGAGGACGCCAAGGCCAACTGACAAAAGGAATCCGGGGCTCGGAACGCTTCCGCCCGGCCCCCGCAGGCAATGTTGGTACACCAGCCCGCGGAACGGCGCCGCATAGCACCCCTGACCCGGCCGTTGATGACGAACAGCCGGTAATCCACGCCTTCATGCGGCAAATACTCCTGCACATAATAAAGGTAGTGTCCCATCTCCAGGGCGCGCAACACCCTGTGAGCCGTATTCGGGTCATCGGCCCGCACCATCCCCTGCCCCTGCGAGCCGAACACCGGCTTGATCACCACGGAGCCCCACTCCCGGACCGCCCGCATCGCGTCGTCGTAACGCTCGGTCACCAGCGTGCGCGGCACCGGCAGGCCGGCCGAAGCCAACAGCGAAGTGGTGTAGTGCTTGTCGACCGTCCGCTCTAACGTATCCGCGCTGTTGATCACCCGCAGATCCGCCTGCTCTAAGCGATGCAGCACGTTCAGACGGTACACCACCTGCTCCAGAGATCCCCCCGGCAGCCAGCGTACCACCAGCCCCCGCAGATCGCGCAACCGCACAGTTTCCTCATTATCCGTGACGCCAGTCACGCCGACGGACGGCAGCCAGCAACTGAGTTTTTTAGGGTGTATGATCTGCACGGACGCGCCCCTGGCCTTGAGCGCCCTTTGCAGCAATATGGTCTGTTCGCCTCTGGCTGTGCCTAAAATGCCTACCTCAGCCTGGCCGGGCGGCATCAGGCCGGTCGTTTCCGCACGTGGCCCGTCAATTGCCGCCCGCACCGCGCATCCGGCCCTTTCGCCATCAAGCCGTATGACACAGCAGCACCTCGCCCTTGCATCCGGTCAGCGCCTCTCCGCTATAACGGTCAAAGAAGCAATCTGCGCCCCAGCCGTCCAGTACGAGGCCCTGCGCCTCGATATAAGAGCGCAGCAACGGCCAGAACGAGGGCTTGTAGGCGCAGTTATGATAAAACGTCGGCAGCAGGCTATGCCCGTCCCGCACGATGATGGTGCCGCGCACCATGCCGCTGCCGATATGGCGGCCGCTGCGCCCCGCTATCAGGATCGTCCCCGCGTTCATATCGTAACCGGGAAACTCAAGGCAATCGCCGCGCACGACGATCAAGCCGCCGCGCATCTTGGTGCCGGTCATCCTCCCCGCGTTGCCGTGGATGATGACGGCGCCGCCGCGCATCCCCTGAGTCTTGCCCCTGTATGAGGCCCCGACCCAATGCCCCGCGTTGCCCTCCACCCGGATCACCCCGCCGGTCATATGCGCGCCCAGCCAGTCCCCGGCGTCGCCGCGTATGGTGATCCTGCCGCCGCCCATCTCGGCGCCGGTATGAAAGCCGCACGGCCCCTCGATGATCAGCTCGCCGCTTTGCATCCCCTGCCCCAGGCGTTTCACCCGCTTGAAATCGCCGCGCAAAATTAAAGTGACGCCCGATGCGCCTTCTTCCGTCTCCTGTATTTCGCCCCGCAAAAACTCCCCGGCCGCTACCGTCTGGTTGCCATACAGCAGCGGCAAGGCATAGAGTTCATCCAGACCGGCCTGAGCCAAGGAGTCCGGACGCAGCCGATCCGCCTCTAAGGGCAGATCAGGCACTCGCGTCAAACGTAAATCAATGACCCTCTTCATCTCGCGTCACCCAATAACCGGTGCAAGTGGAAATGAAACTTGCCCAGCTTGCCGCCGTAATTGCCGGCAGTGATTTTACGGATACCCCCGCAAGCACAGGCGGCCTCTATGCCGACGCGCATGGCTCGGGCGACGAGCGCTTCGGTCAGGCCGTCGATGACGATTTCCAGCACGGCGTTGTCGCCCTCCAGCAATTCGCTGTCAGGCGCGCGGCTGCGGATCGTCGGGCAATACGATATATTGGTGGAAGCCTTGAGAAACTTATAGCGCGAACCCACCTGGCTGCCGCTGCGCACCATGCCGCCTGGGAAAGGCAGGGCCACGCCGCGCATCTGGCGGATAGCCGCCACAGCCGCTTCCGCCGCCGCCAGAGTGGCTGCATGGCTCGGCCCCAGGAGCAAAAAATTGCCGCCTCCCACGGCCCTGAGCATCAAAAACGTCTCTTCGACCAGAAACTCGCCGTCCATCACAGGCACCCGCCAGTAACGCGTGTTGCCGATGACCTTGCTGCACTGATAACCGTCGCCGAAGAAGCGCAGCTTGCCGCCTATGTCGAAGCGGCTGATATCTTCGCTGTCAGCCGCGATTTCCGGCAGCGCCCCGCAAAAGCAGGCCGACCCAACCGATGTCATCAATGCCTGGCCGACCCTGTTGAGCAGGGCGTTGGCCAGCCCGTCCCAGGAATTGGCGAAGAACAGGCAGTCATAGCCGGGCCTGCCGTCAGGGGCGGCCGGACTGCGCCCCTCCACGTCCGCCTCGATGCCGCAGCCGATAACCGACGTGGCGAAGCCGGTAATAGCCCGCGCCGCGACAAGCGCCCAGTGATCGCTCGGCGCTGTAACGGTGAGGCGGCAGCCGCGCATACCGAAGGCCTCGGCAAAGGTATCCTCGATCATTACGCCGTTCTTTTGCATGAAATCACCTCCGGTCTGGGTATGTATTCATCCTGCACGGGGAAGTTAGCCAGGGTAATCGAATAATAGTTATGGAACTCCTGCGCCAAATCATCCGGGAGGGCCGCGTCGCCGTCGAGACGCACCACCAGCCGGCGTCCCTGCGGGCTTTGCACGGCCTTGCCGTCACGCACGACCGGCGATCCGTCTTTGAACACATACGCCGGCTCCCTGAACATCCGTTCTTTGTCCTCCTGGATGCGGTAGACGGCGATATCGCCGACGGAACCGGCGCGCAAATTGCCCCTTTGCGCCAGCCCCAGCGTTTTAGCGGCGGCTGACCTTGTAATGACGGCGATCTCCTCAAGCGTATACTCCCGCTGCAACTGCGCCAGCACGGTATACTTCCCGACGCGCGGATTCAATGCCTCCATCTGCGCTGCACGGTAATCGCGGTCCATGAGCAGACGGATGATCTGCGGATAGGCGGAAAAAGGCCCCGCGTTGGGATGGTCGGTGGTCAGGATGACCTGCCACGCGTTTTTGACCAGCAACAGCAATTCCAGGCCGATGCACCATTGGATGGCGTTGACCAGCGACGTCGGCTTATATTGCAGCGGAACCACGCCCGCGCCGGATTCCATCTCGACATCGTTGTTTATCCATTTATGGCCGGTCACGACGTGCAGACGGTACTGCATAGGCGCGTCGGCGGTCATGGTAGTCGCCGGGCCGAAGACCATCTGGCCTACGTCGAATGTGACGTTCGGATGCTCGTTTATGTAATCCGCCAACTCCCGGGCCGCCGACTTGAGCGAACCCTTTTTGCTCTGCCCGTAGGCGTGAAATTGCAGATGCGTCAGATGAAAAGGCAGACCGTCGAGCGCCCGCATGGTTTCCAGCGTGGTTATGTAATTGCCGGCCTCGCCCAGATGGTTGCAATGCAAATGCATACCGTGCGGCAATCCGAGGTCGCGGATCGTCTCCGCCAGGCCCGTCATGATCTGCCGCGGCGTCACCCCGAAAGGAGGGACGGGCGTGTCCAGGTTCTGGATGCCCTGCGCCCACTTCCAGCTTTCCACCCCGCCCGGGTTGACCACCTTGACGGCGTACCCCCTGGTGCTATCCAGCAGCCAGGAGACCAGATCGCGCAGCCGCTCCCTGCGCGCTGCGGGATCTTCCTCAGCGAGGATCTGCATGACCATGTAATTGTTGCCCATCAGCGTGTAGGCGCCGGTATCGATAATCGGCACGTCCAGCAGCTCCTCATGGGCATGGCGGGCCTCCAGCGGCGGGACTGCCGCTTCAAACACCGTGGTGTAGCCAAGCCCGGCATATTCATAGCCCGTGTAGAAGCTGGTCGGCACGGTAAAGCCAGTGCCGGCGCGGGTCGTGGCCGTATGGGGCTTAAAGTGGTCGTAATGGTCTTCCGGACACATGCTGCGCGCGCTGTTGACCTTGGTGCCGGCGATATGGCTGTGAATATCCACGCCGCCCGCCATTACCGCGCAACCGGCGGCGTCGACGACCTCGCATGGAACGTCCGGCGGCATCTCGCAGATTTTGCCGTCGCTGCCAACGCAGACAGTCCCGATTTCGCCGTTGATCCCCCGCTCAGGGTCGTAAACAGCGCCGTTAATGATCTTTAGCATCGAGGACCCTCTCCTTTATGTTCTGCAAAACCTCCAAATCCGCCGGCCACTCGCAGTCAAGGATTTTACGCAGACGGATCGGCACGTTGTCCATGCGGTAATAGGTACCCGCCGCGCTCAGCCCAGACGTGGCGACGGGGATGACCACGTCGGCCCATGCCGTGGTCAGCGAATTGACCGGATCCAGCACAATCGTGGGGATTTTTTTCAGCGCTTCGACCGCCGTGTGCGGCAGATGGGCGGCAGGGTCGGTGGCAACGATCAGCGCCGCGTCCACGTCGCCCCGGTTGAGCATATCGATGACGCTGAACTCGCCGGGGTTAAAGCGAGGATAGCCGCGATTGAAGCTGATCGCGAGGGGATATCCCGTCTGCCAGACAAACACTTGATTGTTCCCGTTGACATTGGCGTGGCCGCGCATCGGCATTGCGTAGACGCGCGTGTGGCGATTGCAGTCGCCGACCAGGCGGATCAATTGCTCGATGTTCAGGTCTTTGCCCTGGCTCTGGGTCAAGCCGATGCCGAAGAACACCACCCCGTACTTACACGCCTTGAACAGCGCCACGAGTTCCTTCCATTTGGAGAGCGGCACCCCGCCTACCAAGCTGTCGTCGGCAAGCGTCGGCAGGGGCAGTTCGCAGACCAGCGCCCGCAGCACGGTGGCTATTTCATAATCGCTCCCCGGGATCACCTGAAAAAACAAATCGGCATTCTTGGAGCTGGGAGTGGGCCTCACATCCACCACGACCATCTTGCGGTCCTTGCGCCCGAGCGGTGTGTACATGCCTTTGGCCTGCACGGAATAACGGCTGAAATGGCGCATGTGGCTTTCCATGGGGTTAGCGCCCCAGAACACCACCAAATCGGCGCGGTTCTTGGCCTCGCCCAGAGTGCAGGTGGGCAGTCCGACGTGCTGGCGGGCTAGCACGCCCGGCCCGTGACAGTAGCTGGAGCAGTTGTCGAGGCCGCCGCGCAGGATTTCCGCCAGCTCCACGCCCACCCGGTTAGCCTCGGCCACCGTGCTGCTGAACCCGTAGACGAGAGGCGATTTTGCCCGGCTCAGTATCTCCGCCGCCGCGTCATAGGCCTGCTCCAGCGTGGCCTGCTGCCCCCGGACGCGGCACTCCGGCTTGTCGTTGTCGCCGTGGAGCGCCTTGCTGCGGCCAATGCCGCAGACATTTTTGACGTCGATCACCCGGTTGTCTTCCACATGCATCTCCAGATCGTCGCAAAGCGCGCCGCAAAAGGTGCATACGACGTCTTTATGGACAGTCACTGTCATGGCGTGTCATTCCTTTCTCGCGAACAGGCCGATTCACCCCTAGGCGCGTGACCGGCAGGGATTCATCAACCCTTCCTTAATCTTCCGCCGTCTCTATCTCCACGGTAAAGCCCTTATAGCTCGGCACGCCGGTGCCGTAGGTCTGCTCGCCGATCAACTCGTTGGCTGTAGGCCCCAAGGGCAAGAAGAACACGCCGTCCGGCCCCTCGGCGCTGCGGCAGGTAACCAGCACCTGGCCTGAATCGCTGCGGACGCGGACTTGCTGCCCCTCCTTCAACGCCAGTTCCTGATAATCACGGGGGCTGAGGGTGAGAGTGGCGGTTTCAGCGATGTAATCTGCGGAATATTTGCCCCTTTCCATCGCGCTGCCCTGTTTGGCTGTGCGCACCGTGATCAAAAAACCCTGTTTGGCGGCCATGTCTCATACCTCCCTGTTCATGCTTGCCGGGTCAAGGTATGGCCGTGGTCGAAATTCGCCGGCAGCAGCTTTTCAAAACCCTCCGTGCTGTAGGGTTTCCCCTCTTTCTTTTGCGCGAGTGCGTTCAGCAGGAGGTTGTAGTTCTTTTTGTTGATCGGGTACATGACGAGGAACAGGCCGGTGACGATGAGCATGACGGCGGGCACGAGAGTGTTCAACGCCAGGATCCCGTGCAGGGTTCCGGCGGTCTGTTCCTGGGCCATCCCGTCATAGCCTGCCAATTTGAGCAGCCATCCGTTGAAAAACGTGCCTATCGCCGCCCCGGCCTTCATGGCGAAGGAGACGACGCCTTGTATCGCGGCCTCGCGCCTCTGCCCCGTAAGAAATTCATCCACCTCGCAGCAGTCCAGCACAAGCGCCGTTCCGACAGTCCAGAACGACGTGCTGAAGAAGAGGAAGCAGGTGGCGTACATGCAGAGATACAGGAAGCTCGCGATCCCGATAAAGTAGAACGCCAGGCAGCCAGTGCAAGCTATGAGCGTATAGAGCAGCATGCACTGCTTCTTGCCGAACCTGCGCGAGACATAGTTCATGAGGGGCAGGTGCGCCAAGGAAATAACCGCGTCGAGCGTCCAGTAGGTCCCCTGCATCGACTCGGAGAGCCCCAGGTTGTTTGCCATCAGGTACACGAAGCTGCCCTGCGCTATCGAGAATACGAGACTGCCCGTAGCGGCAAAAAAGGACAGCCATTTCACCGCCCTGTTCCGGCAGAGCTCCATATAATTCTTTATGAACTGTTTGCCGCTCGTCATATTCAGGGCCGCCCGTTCGGGATCCCTGTCTATGAGCTCGGTGCCTTTTGTCTTTCGGATGCAGTAATACCCGCTCGCCACGGCTATGGTCTCCAGAATGAGCGCGGAAAGGAACCAGGCGAATTGGTCAGAATTCATCCACAGATACTTATCCCTGCCCAATTTCGACACCCAATCCCAGATGAACATGGGGCCTGCGTACTCTAGCCACCCTGCGATGAAGATCGGGATGCCGAGCAGTATGCGCATATGGCCCCGTTCATCGAAATCGTCGGTCAGCTCCGCCCCCAACGCGTAGTACGGGATGTCGTACATGGTGTAGAAAGTCCAGAGCAGGAGGCCGACGATCAGGTAGTAAAAAAAAGCGCCGCGCGGGCTCGTCTCGAAAGCCGAAAAGAGCATTACCGTCGTGACCGCCAGCGGGATCAGCGCGGCTGCCATGAATGGCCTCCTCCTGCCCCGCTTCGATTTTGAATTGTCGGACAGGTAGCCTACCAGCGGATCGGTTACGGCATCCCAGATGATGACGATCATGCAGATCGTGCCGCCGACGCCGGGGTCAAACCCGGCTACGTCCGTGAAGAAAAAGAGAAAGTAGATATAAAAAAGATTATACGGGAAAAAATCCGGGAACCCTCCTATAGCATAGGCCAGGTTTTTTGAGAACGGGATCTTTCCGGATGGAGCGTCAGTCGGCTGCCCTGATTTGTCCGACATCAGATTTACAGGCTCAGGCTAAGGCATGGCCGGCAGGCAATTGTCTTTTCGAAGGCAGAGGGCGCGTCGTCGTCTATGCAGACAAACGCATACATCCTCTCGAACTTCATTAAATTGAAGCCATAACCGAACACCGGACAGAGCGCTTCGCGCATCAACCCACCTCCCCAGAATCCGTCGCGCACCCGTAACACAGGTTCCGCGCGTTTTGCGCGCCGCAGATCCAAAACAGATGCGCGCCACGTTCTCCCAAACAGAACTGAATACGCAGAACGCCCGATGAATCCCTGACATCAAATAAAATTTATTTTAGATTCAAGATGATATGATAAGTCAAGCTGACTGTCAAGCAACACAGTGGCATCGCGCCAGGATGTTTTTGCGGCCTCAGTCGGCGTTCAATCCATATACAGCCAGGAATCCAGCGACATGTGGCGGGACGGCCCGATGATTTCGCCGCGAAGCTCGCGCCGCATCTCGCCCAGGAGGCCGCAGCGCTCGGCGGTGGCGTTGTGGGTGTGGATGCTCTCGAAATTTTCCTGCCGCGCCATGACGAACGCATCGTCACCGAGCTCCGGTATGCGGTCGGCCACGCCGCTTATCATCCCGCGCACGGCGTCCTCGACGAAGCGCGGTTTCATGTGTCCCTCCCATACGACGCTCATCTCGTCGGGGCGTTTCAGGAGGCTGTATATGCCGGAGCTCATGGAGTCTTCCACTATGTCCACGAGCTTTTCCACCCTGACGCGGCTTTCCGCGCCGATGAGCAGCGTCCCCTCGCCGCGTTGGTTGTGTGAGGCCAGCGGGACTAGGGAAATTATCTCGCGGGCCTGCGCTTCGCTGTAACCCGCGCCCTCAAGGGCCGCCCTCGCGCGCTCCGATATCATCTCACGCGCACACGGACACACTGTGAACCCGTTCACCCTGACGCCCGCGACCCTGCGGGCTGACAGGCCATCGCTCACGGAGATGCCGATAAACGTGCAGAGGTTCTCCACCGCCTTATCGGAAACCGGGGTGCGCTTCGTCATAGGGTATTGCGCGGTGACGCGGGCCTCTGCCCTGGCCGCGCCCTGCGTCTTGGCCACAGAGAGGGCCATCCTGTCTGTCAGCGTCTCGAAGTCCGGGGAGGGCATCAGGGCTATCTCCGACGCGATATCCTCGATGTTCTCTATGAACCGCGACATGTGCACGCCCGACCGGCGCGCGTCGAGGAAAGCGTAGAGATCCATCTCGGCGAAAAACAGCGTCTCGCGCCCCGAGGCATCCTTCAGACGCAAAACCCTCTTGAGGCCGGTCACGCCGACCCTGGAAAGGGAGAGGCTCGCCCTTGGTGCGCTATTTTGTATGTCGTTGCCCAGCAAATCAGCCATTGTCCTTCCTCCCCTTGAAATCCCATCTGGCCAGTATATCCGGCATTGGCGTCCGCTCCAGCTCGGACTCGAGGAAGACGAACAGCCCGGCCGCCAAAAGGTCAGCCGTCGTCCCCGGATTCATCAGGTTGTCAAGGTCGCCGAGCATACGGCTCAGACGCCGCACGGCGGCCCTTCCTCCTGCAGTAAGGCACCCGCCGAGTTCAAGGGCGCGCCCGGCGGCTGCCGCTGCGGCCTCCGACGCCTCCCGCCCGAGCTTTCTCGCTATCAGCGTGTCCGGCACCTCGCTCATCAGGAGGAGGAATACCTGCACGACCGAATCCCTGATCGGACGCCCCTCTTCCCAGAGCGCGGTCAGTTTCGGCGCCGTAAGGCCGAACGTGATTTCGTAGCCCGTGGCGTACTCGCTCGCTACCGAGTCCCGCGACGAGGCGAAGCGCATGGCCTCCAATACCGGCGGCGCGTCGCCGGCCAGAGCGTCGAAATCCGTCACGTCATACTTCTCGCTCCTGTCCAGCCCCTCCGGAGACGCGCTCTTTATTGCCGAGTATATAGCCGAGGCGTCTCTGCCGTCCAGCCCGGCGAGGACGCGTAAAACGGACTCCCGCAGGTTGCTCCGGCAAACCCCGTCTTTGACCGATCCGGGACGCTGTTGCGCCAGCGCGTCATTTGCCGCCCTCACGAGAGGCGCCAGAAGAAGTATTATGCCGAGGTTCGTGTTTCTGTCAGTCAGCCTTTTCGTCCTCCTGACGGCGCGCCCGACCAATTCTCCTACAGGCTCGCCAGGGTCGGAAAAGGCTTCCGCTATCGCGGCGGCGGAGGCTATGAACGTCATTTCGTTCAGGTACTTGAACGGCCTCCCCGGGCTTACGTTTCCCGGCTTCGGCGCCAGCATCTCCATCGCGCAGGCGAGTTCAGCCGCCTGGGATATCAGCAGCGCCCGCTCGTGATCCATCGCGCTGTGCTTTTACCGATCAATACCGCGGCACCGCCTGCCGCAGCGAGGCCCGGCTCATCCCCACCCTTCGAGGACAGACGGATTGACCGCCCCGGCGCGGTACACGCGGCCGGACCTCGCGTTGTTTACGCATACCTCGGCCGGGCTGAAGAGCATGGGGTCGATTTTATAAAAATCCCATTCATAGCGCTTAAGCAGCTCATAAAACGGAGTCCCGTAATCGGGCGACGCCGAAGCAGGGAGTTTCCCCAAAATCCCCGTGATCTCTTCGTCCTCGCAATTCACAGTGTACCACGCCCTGCCGCCGTAGAGTATCCCGTCGTTCGTCCAGCCGATGGCCGCCCCGTCGTTCGCGGCGACGGGCGCTATCGGGGCCGTGCCCCAGCCCGCCGTCACGCTGTTTATATCGAAACCGAGCTCGTGCAGCTTATGCAGCCCCGTCTCGACGATCCTGGCGGCGACCTGAACACAGCCTACGACAGATGCGGTCGGCGCGAGCAGCACGAAGAGTTTTTCGGGCTTGACCCCGCATCGCCCGCAGATATATTCGAGAACGCCGTCAGGGGGATAGGCCCTGGTTTCGAGCGCCAAAACAGCCGTGTCGGAACTCTCGGCGTTCCCGATCTTTTTAAATATTTCCTCCGCGCCGTAAAGCGCGCGCGCCGGGCCGGACCCCATGGCGAAGTAAGGGCGCTCGCCCTCGCCCTTTATCGTCCATCCGGCGTACTGCGAAGCCATGCAGCCGCGCACAGGCTCGTTCGCTACCACGGTGACGGACGGCAGGAAAATCCCGCCGAACTCTGACAGACCCAGCGAGACGCCGGCCGTCCCGCCGAGGCAGATCTCAGCGAACAGCCGCCCGGCCTCGGGGCTTCCCGGAGCCTTTATGCCGGCGTCGATCAACACCGCGCCGTTCTGGGCCACGCTTGCCGCTACGCCGATGCGCTCGGACGCCTTTATCATTTTTTGGGCAATTTTACGCGCGCGATCATTGAGACTCAGAGAATTTTTACTTTTCACGGATCAGAACCTCCCCCTTCCCGGTGCGTTTTTTAATCACTGCGCCCACGTTCCTCCCAGAGACGACATCCGTATGGAGATGGCCGCCTGAGAGGGCTTCCGACCCTGCATAATATTTCATCAGGCCGGATGCGACCGCCTCCGCGCTGTCCTGGCCGCCGGCAAAACCGTAAAGCAACGGGCCCCACGAGCTTTGCCCCATGCCAGCCGCGCCCAGTTCTCTCATTTTTTTGAATATGCCGTCCGCCATCGGGGACGCAAACCTCCCCGACTGGACGCTGGCGAAGGTTTCGCCCGTTATCTCCTGAATCCTCTCCAGGCCCTCCCCGAAGGCCATGAGGTTCTTTTCAAGAACCGCCGGAAGCAGCTTCATCATCACGATGTGGCATATCTCACGGGCAGAGGCCGGGTCAGGCGGCGGCAGGTCCATAAACGCGCCGTCCTCGCCGCGGCCGTTCAGCCCCTCGCCCACGCCAGGAGGGAGGACGAGTATGGCCCTCCAACCGGCGGGGAAATCTGCCCTGAACAGCGTCAGCGGAGAGTTTGCCGAGCCTGGCCCTGTGCCCGCGTCGACGATAAAACCACCCCTGCCGAACGACTCTATGCCTATCCCGGATCTCCTGCCGCGCCCCGTCAGCAGCGCGGCCCGGGCCGGGGAGCAGGGCAGGCCGTACAGGCCGCACAGCGACGACGCCACGCACAGCGCGAGCTGCGTACCTGAACCGTAACCGCAGTGAGGCTGTATCGTCTCGTCGAGAAAGACGGCGGCCTTCGGCCTGCCATCCGTGACCTCGCGGATTTCTGGCCGCCCGTAGAACATAGCGGCATACTTCAGGGCGGAATTCACCGCGTCCGCGTCACGCCCTCGGACGGAAAGTTCGTCCGCGAGGCGGGCCCTGACACGTATGCGCGGGCCGGATACGGACAAGCCTACGCTCCCGAACTTCCTGCCGAGCGAGCCGGACACGTCGAGGAAGCCGAAGTGCAAACGGGCGGCGGACGCCGTCTCGACCTCGACGGGCGCGGCACCGGGCGAATCCCCGTCCCGCAAGACGCAAAGGGTTGTTTTACGCGATGCTCGATCGGATGAGTTTAAAGGCATCCATCTCCCTCTTTCCTCCGGTATTTAGGGCGATTGCCTCGAGCTCGCCTATCTTTTGGACGGCGGCCTCCCCTCCTACGCCGAGGCGAAGCCTGGTCGCCAGTATCACGGCCTCCAGCGCGGCGTTACGGGCCCTGTTGAACGGGACGAAGGAACGCCGCTCGTTTTTGCCCAGGATCAGACATTGGACGCTCCACCGCTCCTCGTCGGGCATCTTCCGGAACGAGACGACCTCGACATTCCACCAATATGGGACGCCATCCAGCACATTCCCCCGTGCCAGCGGGCGCATGTCGGTGAGGGCGGTTATCGCAAAGAGCATCGCGTCGTCCGCGAAATTCAGCGTCCCCGCTTTGTGTTCCAGCAGGGCTTGTCCCGTCCTGCTCGAAAAAAACGGCCGGATCTCGACTGTGTGTCCGTCAAAAAACGAATCCACAATTGCGCCCATCGGCGCGAACCTCGCCCCGGCGCCAAGGATCGCCTCCAGAATCACGGCAGGACACCCCACGACAGTTCGTCGTCCTGGACGTAGTTCCTGCCAAGCCTTAGCGCTATTGCGGCCTTTTGAAGCTCACATCCGGCATAGAAAGAGTGGCCGGGGTCCGTCAACCCCATCCCGGCGTAAATCTCCGCTATGTCCCCGCCGCAGAGGAAACGGTCCCTGTTGAACGCGCAGACCGCGTCCTCCGTGACGAATATCCGCCAGTTCAGGTCGCTGATCTCTGATTGCATCTCGCGGAGCTGTTTCTCGCCGTATCGCGGCGGAGGCCCCTTCAGCTCGCGAAGGGCCTGTGAGATCCTTTTCGGCGGCGTCCCTCTCCTTGAGGCAGTCTCCATGATGCCCCGCGCCGCTCTGAGTTCCCTCACCGCGCCCCTGGCCCAGCGCGCGACCTCCGTAGTGAGCACGTACTCTATCCTCAGTTCTTGTATGCACGCCGCCAAAAGGGCGTTTACGCCGGAACTGTCCGCTTCCAACAGCTCCGTCGCGTTGCCGGCGCCAATCAGCATCGGGGCGTCCGGGTGCAGCGAGCGATATTCGTAAAACCCGCAAAGCGACCGGACGAAACCCAGCAGGGGCGGGCGGAGGATGGGATCCGCTATCACGTCCGCACCCATCCGCTCGGCCTCCCTCACGTTGGCCTCAAGCGAAGCCGTATATCCTGACTCGTCGCCTTCGTAATCTGGGACGACCACGAACCGGCACATTTTGCCGACCAGGCCAAGCAGATCCATATTCGACGAATTGACGCTCAAAATCATATCCGCCCCGGAGTCCGCGGCCCGCAGGATAGTATCCCTGTGAAACGTGTCGACCGAGACGAGAAAGCCCCGGCGCTTAAGCGCCGACAGCTTTTCCTCCACCCCCGGCACACCCGTCAGGGGATTGCCGCCGAGGTCGACCATGTCAGCGCCGTTCTCTCGAAAACCCTCAGCGGCGCTCACTATGTCATCGGGCGTCATTCGCCACGCGTCCGTGATCTCCGCGATTATCCGAAACGATCCGCCGCTGCTGCCCGCTTCGCCCGTATCGTAAGCGTCCGGCCCCCGGTCAAGCCCGAGCCACTCCGGTATGTCCCAGAGGTCATAAGGCCCGCGCGTCACGGACACCCCGAGCGCCTCCTCCATATCGCGGAAGCTGCCCGTCACGCGGCCTGGCATCACTATCCTGTCAGGCCTGTCCCTCAAGGCGGGGCAATCCTCCTGCCTCATCCTGATGATTTGGCCGAGCGCCCATTCAGGGGTCATGAGGGCCGCGACGGATATAGGGAGGCGGAGCACGGAGGCGCTGATCCCGGAACCGTTTTGACGGAGCGCTCCGGTTACCTCCTCCAGCGATGGCGCGGCGAGCCGTCCCGTTACGAAAATAACGCTTGCCCTGTCGGTCAATCCAGCCATGACTGAAGCCCCATCGGAGACGAGAGGGCCGTCACCCCGCCCGCCTCGCGAAGTTTGCCGGCCTGTCCCAGGTCAGCGCGCCTCGGGCAGACCATGACGCTGTTTCGGGGGTATAGTTCACAGGCCACACTCTTTCCATATTTTATCGGCCTCGCCCGCGAGGCGTGCCATGACGTCGGCGTCGCTCGCGAGATATGGCGTTATCGCAGTGCATATGGGCGCGCCCTCCGGCAGTGGGGAACCAGGATGAGGTATGTCGCGCCTGGAATGATTGTACCACGCCCTCGTATCAGGTGCGGTAAGGTTTGAAGGCGCATATATGATCCCCTTGCCTCGGAACGGGCCATCCAGCAGCCCGCCCCGCTCCGGCGGCAGCCGGCCTTCGAGCGCGCCCAGGTGGAGGCTGAATATATTGACGCCGTATAGCAGTTCCACCAGCTCGAACGAGGCGCTTATGCGAGGGTTGATCTCAAGGAGCCAGAGTTTGTCGCCATCGTATATGAAGTCCGCCCCGGATGCCCCTCGGAGTCCAAAGTAAGATGCCATTTCCTTCGCGGCTCTTCGCAGATCGGCCAAAAGGGTGCTTCTCGCGGACGTTTCCGCCTCAAACGGCATGATGTTGCCGCACCAGGCGAAACCAGAGGCACCCAGGGCGCGCTCCCCGGCGAGCTGCCGGCTCGCGCCGCACAGAACCGCGTTCTTGCCGTCCGCTAAAAAGACTATGGAGAGGGGGACTCCGTCGATGCGCTCCTCGATGTACTCCCCGTCCCTAATTTCAGATCCCCGGATCCACTCCCTCACGCCAATCCCCGCCCCGCTTTTAAAGCGTTTGACCAAGCAAGGCGGAAGGCGGGAAAGCACGTCACCGGGCTGTGGAAAATATATATTAGGCCTGGAAAAACCGCTCCCCGCGCAGAACCTGTCCAGTTCGCCCTGATCCCTGCAACGCCTGACAGACTCGAAGGGCGGGGAGAATACGCGCACGCCGCGCCCCTCGAGCTCCGAAATAGACTCCGGGCGATTCTCTATTCCCGAGGCGAATACGGCACCGTCAACGTCAAGGCCGGACACGACCTCCGCAAGCGGCCTGGATTTATCCATTCTGTGCCAAGAGGCGATTTTTTTGAGATCGCGGTCCCCGAACGAATCCATCGCCACCGGTTCGTGTCCGGCTCTCGCGACGGATTCGGCGACCGCCCTCGCGCTCGCCCCCAATACAAGAACCCTCATCCGCTATTTCGCAGCTTCCTGAGCGAGAGCGTAGATGCCCTCCGTGTCCAGCAGGCACCCCTTCTCCTCGAACAGCTTCGCTACGGCGCGATGGTGGATTTTCATCTTGAGCCCGCCGATGCCTATCGCGCCAAAGACTACCTTCCCATCTGCCTCGCGCGCGCGCCATACGGCCTCAGTCCCCTCCACGCCGAGAGGCGGGACGGCGTTTACGTCGGCTATGACTTTGAGTGTCGGGTGTTCCCTCCATAGCTTCTCTGATATCAGCCTCACCCCGGCCGCGCCGCAGCAGATCACGGCCGCCGCACCGTCGAGTATCGGCCTGGTATCCTCGTCGCCCCTCAGGACAGCGCACTCCGGAGTCTTGCCGAAGCGCTCGCCGATCGCGCGGGCCGCGCTCTCAGCCTTGTCCATATTCCTGGACGTGATCAGGACGGACGCCCCGAGGTTCAGCAACAGGCCGGCGGAACGCTGCCCGACCGGGCCAGTGCCGGAGAGGACAGCCACCTTCTTTCCGTTCATATCGCAGAATGAAGCCATATAGTGGACAGCCGCAGCGGACGTCGTATTGCACCCGTTCGGGTCGAACATCACGGATACGTCGAGAGGCGGCCATTGCGTTTCCCTGACTTTTTTCAGAATTCGCCCCGCCTCTTCGACGCTGGAACCCCCTATAAATATCGCTGTGTCGCACAGCTCCTTCGGGGACCTCGTGAACATGCAGCCGTGTACCAGCGGCACCACGTTTTCCGGGGTCACCGCGCCGTGCCGCAGCATTGCGCAATCGACGGAATCAAGTGCCGTCACGGCGTCAAAGACGCTCGGCTGTGGGTCGGAGTCGAGCTGGAGCAAAATTTTCCGCATTTTAGCGTCCCCCTTTGAGGGATCGCCCCCCGCGTGAAACGGCGCGGAGGGCGATCCCGGTATCGCTGTTCAGGCTATATCGTCTCTTTGCACTGGCAGTAGCCCTCGAAGGAGCCGAGAGCGCCTTTGGCGTAGGGGGCGCAACGCTTGATGAGCGTACTGACGGCGCAGTCCTTGCAGCCCTTCATCGGCGCGCCTGGCTTGTCGGGGCTGAGGGCCATCATGTTCGTCATGGCAGTAGCCGTGACACACTCCGGCGTCAGGTAGCACGGGAAGTCCGACAGGGACATGAGCGCCGCGAAGCGCTGGGTGATGGCGCAAGCCGGATAGGTGTAGCGCTGAGGGTTGGAGATGACCGGGTGCTTCGTGACCGGCGAGAAATCAAGCTCGATACCCTTGATCTTGCCGCCCTTGTCGATAATGGACTCGCCGCGCTTGAGGATGTCCATGAAATCGACGTTGTGGAGCTCGTCGGCCTCTCCGCGCTTCGGATTGACAGCGGCGTAGTTGTGGAAGCGCTTCACCAGCAGGTCTACCAGCATCGGCACGTTAAACGCGTCGAGCGCCAGGACGCAAGCCGCGGCGGCGGCCGGAGCGCCTGTCGCGGCGGCGACGACGTCCCATCCGCTCTTGAATGCGCCTATTTCGAGGCCCTTCTTCAACGTGGCTGAGAACACCTGTGTCACAGCCTCGTAGATCGCGAATACCATGTCGTCCTTGAACATATTGTACGCGGACTGGGCGATATGGTGCCCGATGTCACCGACGCAGTACGCCGGTACGGTCACGATGTTGGCAGGATGTACGCCGGCCTTGAACGCGGCCTCTACGACAGGCCTCATCTTCTTGCTGTAGCCATCCATATATTTGCCAAGGTCGAACGAAGAGTGAGGGCCGTGGCCGCCGAGGTTATGGGTGGCCATGAGTTCCTTCTGGGCCGCCGTCGGCTGGTCGTACAAGCGCTGGAACTGGGCCACTTCCGCAGCCTCGGCCTCCCCAGCGGTTTTCCCGGACTCAATGGCGGCCCTGAACGCGCCGCCCAGGCCATAGGACGTGTTCATCCCCCATGACTTCGAGGCGAGCAGGGTCTCCTTGTCCTTCTGCGGGATACCCAGCGGCTTGAGGATCCGGTTTACCAGGTTGGGGACGGAACCCACCGAAAAACCGAAGTCAACGACGCAGGTAGGCCCGTACATCCCGCCGTAACGGCGGACTGCCTCCAGCCCGATCAATGCCTTGTTAGCCCCGAGCGCGTCAATGAACTTCTTAGTGGACGCCTTGAAGGAGGGATCCAGCTCGAACAGGATCTCCAGGATAGGCGGGGTCTGATGGTGCTCGATAAACGGGTCGTCCTCAGGGCGGATGGTATCGGTAATCTCCTTCAGCACTTCGTAGTGGGCATTGACGGACTGGACGTGAAGGTTAAAAATCTCCTTGCTCTGCCCGTCCCCCGGCTTCATTGCGTTGACGGCGTCGACGTAAGGCTTGGCGTCCGCTATCTTGAACGTCCCGCCCCTTTTCTCCTTGATTACCCCGAAATCAGCCTCTGCCGCTCCGATACATTCCTTCACCATTTTTTCCTGCAAACTCATTCCTGAACCATCCTTCCTCATTCTTCCTCATTCTTTGAAACGATCGCGAAATTAAATGGACACGGCTACATTGATTGGAAACACAACGACACTCCCGTGACGGGCAGCACCTCCTCCCAAGTAGGCACACGTCCCCCCTGCGGGAGACCCCGGTTACAGAGTTCATGACTAAACACTATTGAAATTTTATTTCCATAAGACTGTTATACAATATAATACCAGGGCGGGGGTAAAGTCAAGGTCTGCCTTGTGTCGTGTCAATTTTTTTTACAAACTATAGATTCACCCGCTTTTACGCGAACAGCCGCTCTAGATTGCCCAAGCCAGTTCTATTCCGATCGGGTGTTAACGGTACGCCGCATGGCGAACAAGACGGGATATCGTAATTTTCTCCTTGTGGCGGTCTTTCAACTATAGAGCCACGGTTTCAGCCACGCTTTGTTTTCTCTTCTAAGTTGTCCAATTGGGCGATGAACCTGTCATAGTCGCTCTCGAACAGCCTGTCTTGAATCACGCGGTATTTCTCGAACTCGGTCAACGCATGCTCCTCGGCAATCTGCGCTGAGATTCTCCCCGCATCCGTCAGTAGCTCGTTGCCGTCGGCCTGAAGGATGAGGTCGAGGTGCCTTGCCCAGTCCTCCATAGTCATGGGGACATACGCTAATGCCCTGCGCTCGGCGAGGTCGAGGTACGCAGACACGATTAGCTCCAGCGACTGCATCTCTTTCTCGGTCAGGTAGTTCTTGGCGATGGTCACGTCGCTTTTCTGAATCTTGCCGCTCGGAGCCTCGCGCCAAGTCATCAGGCCCATATGCTCCCATTCGGCATCAGCGCGGCTGTAGACCACCTCGGCGGCAGTATTGCCGTGGACAGCGAAGTGCAGCTTGTTCTGCACCTTGGCGAAGAACTCCCGCGTGGTCTTGGCTGTCTTGTCGTAATCAAGCGCTGTAGCGTAGATGTCGGTAATCTTTTGGTAGAACCGCCGCTCGGACAGGCGAATCTCACGGATTTTCTCGAGCTGCTTGTCAAAATAGTCTTGTGTCAGGATGGTGCCTCCGTATTTCAGGCGCTCCTCATCCATGACCCAGCCTTGTATCGTGTAGTCCTTCACGATTTGGTTAGCCCACTTGCGGAACTGCACGGCACGCTCGTTGCTGACCTTGAACCCCACGGCAATAATCATCTGCAGGCTGTAATGCTCGACCTCGCGAGAGACCTCGCGTCCGCCCTCGTTTTGAACTATAAAGAATTTCTTTATAGTTGCCGCGCGGTCAAGCTCGCTGTCGGAGAGGATTCTCTTGATATGCTGGCCTATGTTCTGGATGCTGACATCATACAGCAGCGCCATCATCCTCTGCGTCAACCAGATGTTCTCGTCCTGATAGCGCATTTCGAAGCTCTGCTCGTTTTCACCCGTCGCGGCGATGTAGGTAAGATACTCGGCCGCCGAACTGCGGATGGTGATTTCGGTTTTCTTTTTCATTGTGTCGCGTTTCCTATATCCACGCGCTTTTTGCCCGTGACGTATTCACAAATCGCGCGCCATTCTGCGCAGGCGGCCGATTCGTTCCTCTATCGGCGGGTGCGAGGCGTACAGGCTCGCCATGAGGCTGCTCTCAGAGAGCGGGTTTGCCACGCAGAGCGCCCCCATCAGTGGGCGCGAGTCCAGGATTTCGACCCTCGGATCCTCCGAAATAGCCTCAAGCGCGTCGGCCAGCGCGTCGGGATTGTGGGTGATGCGGGCGGACGTCGCGTCAGCCAGGAACTCGCGGTTGCGCGACAGCGCCATTTTGATCAGCGGCGCCACGAATACGCCGAATATCCAGAAGGCCAGGGCGACAGCGAGAAGAACCAGCCTCGCCCGGCCGCTGTCCTTCGACCTGCCCCTGCCGCTCTTTATGGCAAGCCTGAACGCCACTTCGGCGGCAAAAGTAAATAAGGCTATCCCGGTCACGACTATGATCATGAGCCGCGTGTCCCTGTTGCCGATGTGACCCATCTCGTGGGCTATCACGCCCTCAAGCTCAATCCGCTTCAATCTGCTCACGATGCCCGTGGTGAGCGCCAGCGACGCTGTTTCTGGCTTCCGTCCTGTCGCGAACGCGTTAAGGGATTCGTCGTCTATCAAGAAAATTTTAGGAGTGGGCAGACCCGCCATGATGGCGACGTTATCGACCGTCGTATAGATCTCCGGGTAATCGCCGTATTTTATTTCCCGCGCCCCTGCCGCTTTAAGGATCATCTCGTCCCCTGTCGCATACGAAATGAAGATCAAGACAGACGTTATGCCAAACAGCCACGGATAGGCAATCAACGCCAAGTCCAGCGTGCTTTGAAGCAGCCCGGCGTCCTGCCCCGATTCAAAAACCTCCATCTCCGCCAGCAGCGCGCAGACGCAACAGGTGAGCAGAAAGAGAGCGAGCGGGAACAGCGCCAAGATCAGCGCCGTCAGCCTTCGGTTTGAATCGATATGGTCGTATACTGTCACGGTTATAGCGCCCCTAGAACTTTACCTGCGGCGCTTTCCTGGCGGCTGCGGCTTCGGCCTCGTCCAGCTCGAAGAAGTCCCGCTTAGTGAAGGAGAACATCCCGGCGATTATCGAGCCTGGGAACATCAGTATCTTGTTGTTGTAAGAGAGGACCATCGAGTTATAGAACCGGCGGCTCGCTTGCAGTTTGTCTTCCGTCGTGGCGAGTTCCCCCTGGAGCGACATGAAGTTCTGGTTCGCCTTCAGGTCAGGATATGCCTCGGACAGGGCGAAAATAGTCTTGAGCGCGCCCGATAGCTCGTTTTCCGCCGAGAACCTGCCCGCCAGCCCCTCTCCTTGCTGGGCGGAGATCGCGGAATTGCGCGCCCGGATTACGTTCTCCAGCGTCTCGCTCTCGTGCTTGGCGTACCCCTTTACGGTTTCGACCAAGTTAGGGATCAAATCGTAGCGGCGTTTCAGCAGCGTGTCGATATCGCTCAAAGCCTCGTCGGTTCGATTGCGAGCCACGATCAGCCCGTTGTACACGGCGATGACATAAAGCACGGCAACCGCCAATACGCCCAGCGCAACCCATAGACCCATGCCCACCAACCTCCAGCCGGCCGGTATGGCCGATATGATTTATAGTGACAAGCCCAAAACCTGAATTATTTTAC
Source organism: Synergistaceae bacterium (assembly GCA_031263445.1). Lineage (GTDB taxonomy): Bacteria > Synergistota > Synergistia > Synergistales > Synergistaceae > JAIRNC01. The sequence continues at coordinate 26,897 of JAISFV010000160.1, forward strand.
TATAGTTCCGTCTCCGGTTCAAACGGACTCGAATTAGCGTGATTGCTTAACGGGCGATGCTAACGATTTCGCCGCGGAGCTAGCCGCCGCACGTCAGGAGAAAAAACCCCGCCCTATCGACCTATCCAGCCATGACTGAAGCTCCGTCGGGGACGAGACGGCTGTCACGCCGTCCGCCTCTCGAAGTCTGGCGGCCTGTTCCAGGTCAATGCGCCTCGGGTAGACCATGACCCTGTTTCCGTTCGGAGCAATTGAGGCTATTTCTGGCGCGACGTCCGTCGGCAGCACACAGATGGGGACGCGGCTCTTGCCCGCTTGCGCGTACATGCAAGAGACAAGAGAGTCCGCTATGCCGCCGAGGCATTTGGCGACGGTATTGCTCGTAGCCGGCGAAATGACCAGCGCGTCGTACACGCCGACGGAGAATCTGGCCGTGGCCGGGAAGCTGTAGCCCGACTCAGCGCTCACCGACGCGGCCATGTCACCCAGGAGGCGACTCAGCCCATACATTGCCAAGACCTCGCCCGCCGCGCGCGACAGGAAGGCGTCTACCGTAACGGCGCCACGGAGCGAGCCTATGATTTCGACCGACTCCCTCAAAAAATGCCCAGCGCCGGTAAAGGCCCAGGCTATCCTCATGCCTTCACTGGAATGACCTAGGTTCCGCAATGGACGACCCCTCTTTCGTCAGTCTGAGAAACCGCGTAGTTCTTGAAATCCTTCGAGGGCAAGCCGATGAATTCGCCGCAGCCTTTGAAAAAGAGCGGTGTCAATGATTCCCCTTTCCGACTCGCTAAACATGATAAAATCATATATTGTCTCACGATAATGCGTCATTTAACCATGACGTATCCAGTTTTTTCTATCAATTCCTGCCCCTGAGACGAAAGAATCCAGTCGATCAACTCCTGAATGCGCGGGTTTTTTGAGCCCGCTGTCACGGCATATATATTCTCCGTGAAAGGATACGTTCCGCTTGCTATATTTTCAACAGTCGGCTCTACGCCGTTCACAGACAGAAGTTTGACGCTGCCTTCCGCGAATTCCGAGTATTTCACGCCTCTGGCACGTTCTCGCTCTCTTTGAGTAATCTGATCCTGCCCGTTGTACTTCACCATCTCCTGAGTGAAAAAACGGAACGAATAGCCAATGGACTCCGCGTAATCCCTGTAAATCGCCACTCCTCGCAAAATTCCACCCATGCCTCTGCTGAACGCAACCTCAAGCGGAGCCGGAAGTTTTTGCCCGTTCATCACCTTCTTGATCATTGTCGTCTGACTGCCCGAATCCTCCGGGCGCTGAAACGGCAAAATTCTTCTGTTATCGCCCCCAACTTGGTTCCAGTTGGTGATTTTTTTGAGATAGATATTCTGAATTTGCTCTACGGAAAGATTCGAGACAGAGTTTCGTTCGCTCACGAAGAATACGAACGCCTCTTTCGCTATCGGAGTGAGGCGAAGCTCCACTCCGGCGTCACGGGCCGTCTGCAGTTGACCGTCAGATGGCTGAAGGGCGAAGATGACATCCGCTTCGCCGCGAATGAGCCTGTTGTAGGCTTCGGGTGTCTTTGACAGCGCGACTAGCCGGCGCCATTCTTCCTGGCTGTCCGTTCGATAGACCTCTTTGGCCATTGCGGCATATATTGGGAAAAAGGCGGTAGCTCCGTCGAGCGCGGGGTGATTATCGTCAATTTGAAGTTCCGAGGCAGCGTCGAGCTTCGCCAGCCTGTTTCCGTCATCGAGCAAGTAAAGGCTTAAATAATCGTCCTCGCCTACTGTAAAGCCCTCGTATCTCCCCGACACCTTGTTGTCGGCGTCCTGCTTTGCCTGCCAGCTTAAGATCGAGAGCGGAATCAGTACTAAAATTACAACGATCAAAGAGTTTGCCAAAACTCTCTTTTTCGTGCATGTCTCCTCAAGAGGTTTGTTCAGAATCGCGCATGATACGGAAAACGAGATTATAAACGGAGCGCAGCAGGTTACGAACGCGAAAAACCATTCGATAGATCCTGCGGACGATCTGTTTTCGGTACGAAAGCCCTTTTCGATGTCGAAGACGAGCAAAACTATCATCGGCGCTACGAATGGCCAGTATCTTCTGAACCATCCATCCGGAGGATCGCTCCCTTTCGCGAGACGCCAGCCAAGCCATACCGCCGGAAGCGACATCGCTGCCAGGAACCAGACGTTTTGGACTCCGTAAGGGATAATAAATTGTCGCCATATCAGGAGCGATCTGGCATACACGTACAAGCCAGCGAATACCCATGTCAGAAGCGGCAACGCTATTGCTTCAATAAGTATGGTTTTTATCGCGTAGTTTAACTCCTGATTGCCGCTTTTCATTTCCTCGCTACCTCTTCGACATCGAAGATTTTCAGAGAGAACGGCTCACGGCGACGTGATGACCTTTTTCTGCAAATCAAAGGGCAGCATGAGTCCCCAATCCTCTCGAAAGTGATCAGCGCGACCTTCGTAGCCATTACCCTAAACTTATCCACCATGACTGTAATTTAAGCTCTATAGGCTATTTTACATGTTTTTTATTTATGATATTGTAACACATAAGCCTGCCCGAGTTTAACAGCAGAATCACATGCGCGCGGAAGCC
>JAISFV010000161.1 GCA_031263445.1 Synergistaceae bacterium
CCGCCGCCGAAGGACTTGCCGGACACCCGCGAGGTTCACGTTTCTGTGGCGTTCACCTACGATATGCCGAAGGCCGAGAAGCTGGCCGAGGCGTGGGCGCGGACAGGGCTTCCCGTGAAGCTGGGCGGGCCCGCGTTAAATCAGCCGGGCGGGGATTTTGTGCCGGGTCTGTATCTCAAACAAGGCTACGTCATCACTTCGCGCGGATGTCCTCGGAGGTGTTGGTTCTGCTCGGTCCCCGTTCGAGAGGGCGGCAAGCTGCGGGAGCTTCCCATCACCGATGGCTGGAACGTGTTGGATGACAACATTTTGGCCTGCTCCGAGCAGCATATACATGGCGTGTTCGCCATGCTGAAGCGGCAGGAGAAGCATCCCGTTTTCACGGGCGGGCTGGAGGCGGCGCTCCTGCGCCCGTGGCATGTGGAGCTTCTGCGGGAGGTCAAGGCGGCGCGGATGTATTTCGCTTATGATACGCCCGAAGACTATGAGCCGCTGGTTCTGGCCGGAAGGCTCCTGCGGGACGGCGGGATCACAAAAGCGTCCCACCGGGCGGCCTGCTATGTGTTGATCGGGTATCCAACCGACACGCCGGACGCCGCTGGCGCGCGCCTGCGCGCCGCGTGGGAGGCCGGTTTCGTTCCTTACGCCATGCTCTACCGGGACGGAACAGGCGCGGCAGACGCGGACTGGCGCCGTTTCCAACGCGCTTGGGTGCGCCCGGAGATCGTGCTTTGCAGACTGAAAAATTATCAATAAACATGAGGAGGCGCGATTATGCCAAGTTATACATTGAATGAATTAGCCGAAAAAGTGGAGCCGCAAGCGCGGCGGGACAAAGCGCTCATCGAAAGATGCATAGACGGGCTTGGCTTTTACGCGGCACAGATCGCAGAGGAAGACCGCAACTCGTCCAAGATTGAAAAAACGCGCACTTTTGTTGAGACCCTTGTCGGCTATTGGGGACTCAACGACAGCGAATATTACACGAAAGCAAAGCCTTTGGAAGATTATCTCCGGGTTCTCGACGACCGGGTTTCCGAAGCGAGAACAAGCGGGGCGGTCGCCGGCGACGTTTTCCAAACCGCGCTCAATGTTATTTACGGTCTGTACCAATACGGCGAGGAGATGGTGGTCTGTCAGGGCGCGGACGCTATGGGCGATATTCTCGACGTGAGCGACATGATGAAAGAGATCGCACGGGCGTGGGATTTTGAATCAGATATTTTAGACAGCCTGACCGCCCGGCTTGAGTCCGAGGTCAGGGATATGCTCGGCAGCATAACCCTGCCCGGACATCCGGTGAGCGGCGTCGTCAATGTCGGCTATGCTGTAACCCAAGCCGTTATGTTTGAAAACGGCTTGAGCATTGTGCTGGCGCATCATCCCGACGCGCCATCCCCTTTCGTGACGTGGCGCTTCGGCGTCGACGACGAAGGCGGCAAGTGGTATGAATGGGGCCATTATTTCAGCACGGAAAGCCGGGCGAAGATTGATTACATCTCCCGCGTCGGCGATTATGCGGAGCAATATGGCATAACAGAGAGACCGTTGCCGACAGCCGCCGCCGAGGCGGACGCGGAACAGAATTACAACATGATTGATGGGGTGAAAAACAACGAGGGCGAACCCAAACCCGATTTGACGGACGGGCAGACCCATAAGAAACTGTGCGAGCTTGCCCCTGAGACACTGCCGGAGGATAACGGCGAAAAACCGTCCGTCCTGAAACAGATCAGGGAGTCGCGGGAAGCGTCGAGGCAGTCGCCCAAGCAAAAGCCGGAGCGGGAAAACGAACTTCAAGGGCCGGAACTGTAACGAAGGGAGAGTGATTTTATGCTTCAAACAAAAGCGGTATTCAAGCGAAAGGATACAGAATTCGAAGCGACGGACTGCGTGGTTGACAAGGTCATCCGACTGTCCGACTTGGAGTTTGACCGTTTCTCACAGGGCCTTATGCGGGATTGGGATTTTATTCGTGACAATTGCCCCGAAAAAGTGGTTGACGCGGATGGCCGGTATCATTGCCTGCTTGTCGTCGGCGATGATCGGCGCGACGGGATTCTGGTAAATCCGGATGGCGGAAGTTATGCTCGGTACAGCGCATTCATGCCTAATGCCGAGGATTTTCTGACCGTTGGACGGTACCCCGCGCTCGCCGAGTTAAACAAGAAGCTGACCGATCTTGTTGACTTCATCGCGCGGCCAACAGGCCGGCGTTATGTTTTTGATATTCGGGAGTTTGAAAATATAACCGGCATCGACTTTATGTACAACAGCGCCCTTAGACACACGATTCTGGATATGCTTAATGAGAGACCGGAGATCGGTGATTTCGAGCTTGACGGGAACGAACTCATCATTCACTACAGCGTGGAGCGCGCGGAACAATCCGAAGACCTATCCGATCCATCGGTCACCCGGACGGATATGTACGCCTTGCGTTCCAAAGCGCCGGAGCGCGGCGGGCCGGAGGAGAAGCCTTCCGTCATCGAAAAGATCAGGCAGGCTCCGCGCGAACCGAGGAAAGACGCGCCGTCCAAGAAAAAAAGCAAAAGAGGACCGGAGCTATGACATTCACCACTGTGGAAAGGCGGCTGTTGATACTCTACTACTCCGGTTCCCTTGATGAGACCGCCTCCGTAGTGCATGACGCTCTGAACGATACCACCGATCCGGGAGAGCGCGCCGCCGCGGAGAGCCTCCTGCGGAAGCTGGAAAGGATGAGCGGGACAGCTTTTGAGCTTTTTGATATGGAGGATTTTTATGCCGGATAACAAACCGAACCGTGCGCGCCCTGTCCACTATCACATATGGGCGTCCGAGGAGGAGGCCGCGCTGATCAGGCAGCGCATGGCGGAACTGGGCGCCGTCAACTTCAGCGCGTTCGCACGAAAAATGCTGATCGACGGCTACCACATCACCATCAACCTCTCAGACGTGCGGGAGATGGTGCGGCTGCTGAAAAACGCGACGGACAATATTAACCAGATCGCCAAGCGCGCTAATGAAACGCGCAATATCTACGGCACCGACGTGGAGGAGCTTCGCCGACGGTATGACTCCCTGTGGGATGCGGCCAACAAAATCCTGACCGGGCTGGCGGGGATCAAGTGACGACTCGCCCCGGTGACAACAGAAAATGGAGGGGGGCCTATGCGTCATGGCTACGACGGCGATCTTCCCGATCCATGCTAGGGGGCGCAGCGTGGCGAGAGCGATCCGGGATGTGACGGATTACGTGGAGGATCCGCGCAAAACCGAAGGCGGCGAGCTCATCTCGTCCTTCGAGTGCGTGCCGGAGAGCGCCGGGGCTGAGTTCCTATTGGCGAAAAGCCAGTACCATTCACTCACAGGGCGGTCGCAAAAAAGTGATGTCGTCGCCTATCACGCGCGCCAGTCGTTCAAGCCCGGAGAGATTACGAAAGAAGAAGCCAACCGCATCGGGTACGAACTCGCCATGCGTTTCACTAAGGGGCGCCACGCTTTTCTGGTTTACACTCACACCGACCGCCGACACATCCACAATCACATCATATGGAATTCCACCGCGCTGGACTGCCGGAAAAAATTCCGCAACTTCATCGGCTCGGCTTTCGCGCTGCGCCGATGCAGCGACATCCTCTGCGCAGAGAACTATCTCTCAGTCGTGCGGGATCCCAAGCCGAGCCCCGGCAGGGACTACGGAAGGTATATGGGCAGGCCGCCATCTTTCCAAGAGCGTATCCGCGCCGCCATCGACGAGGCGCTTGCCAGATCACCAGCGACCTTCGAGGATTTTCTCTCCCTCATGCGCGGTGCGGGCTACAGGGTAAATACTCAGCGAAAACACATAACGCTCCTCGTTCCCGACGCGGACGGTATGCCGAAACAGAAACAGCCCACGCGGCTCGACACGCTGAAAGGCGGCTATACCGAGGCGGCGATCCGTGAGCGCATCGAAGGGCGGCGCATCGTTTCCGCCCCTGCCGGTAAAACCATAGCACCGTCGTCGGGGCGGCGCCCGTCACTGCTCATTGATATTGAGACCAAAATTCGCGAGGGCAAAGGACCGGGCTACGCGCACTGGGCTCATATTCACAACATCAAACAGATGGCGAGGACGCTTATCTTTCTTCAGGAGAACGAGCTTGACGACTACGCCGCGCTGAAAGAAAAAGCGGCGGCGGCCACGGCCTCTTTCAACGATATATCCTCGCGGAT
>JAISFV010000188.1 GCA_031263445.1 Synergistaceae bacterium
GAACGGAGGCGTAAAGATATGGGCATCGGCAGCATTTTAGTACATGGGCACAAGGATCCTGACAAGACGTACAACGCGGCGGTGCCGCCCATTTACCTGACCACGACGTACCGCAAGGAGCAATTCGGCGGACCGCAGGAGTTCGGGTATTCGAGGGGAGCGAACCCGACGCGCGCTTATTTTGAGGAGTTCATAGCGCACCTGGAGGGCGGGAAGCACGGATTCGCGTTCTCCTCAGGAATGGCGGCTAACGCGGCGGCTCTCTCGGTTTTGAAAGCGGGCGAGAAGGTCTTGGTCACGAGGAATGTCTACGGCGGGACGGTTTCGTTACTGAACACGGTGTTTAAAAACTTCGGCGTGAGCTACGAGCTGGTCGACACCAGCAAGCTAGAGGAGCTTGAGGATAGATTCGATTCACGGACAAAGGCGGTTTTCATAGAGACGCCGTCCAACCCGCTGCTCGATATCGCGGATATTGAGGCTGTTTCTGCTCTCGCCAAGAAACACGGCGCCATCACGATAGCCGACAACACCTTCCTCTCGCCCTACTTCCAGAAGCCGCTGGAGCTCGGGGCGGATATAGTCGTGGAGAGCGCGACGAAGTTCTTGAGCGGCCACAGCGACGTAATCGCTGGCATCGCGGCGACAAATAGCGACGAGCTGGCCGAGCAGATCGGGGCTTATCAGCGGTCGGGCGGCAGCATCGCCCAGCCCTTCGACGTCTACCTGCTCATCCGCGGCATAAAGACCCTCGCGATCCGAGCCGACAGGCAGGTGGAAAATACACTGAAGGTCGTGTCATGGCTCGACGGAAACCCTGCTGCCGACAGAATTTTTTACCCTGGCCTCGCGTCCCATCCTGGCTACGAGATTCACAAAAGGCAAGCGAAGAGCCCAGGGGCGCTGGTCTCGTTTGAGCTGAACGAGGAGCGTTACGGCATAGCCGCTTTCTTCGACTCACTGAGGCTCATAACGCACGGGGCGAGCCTTGGCAGCGTTGAGAGCCTCATCCAGAACCCCAAGACTGGCAGCCACTCGCGATTTACCCCGGAACAGTTGGAGAAGGCGGGCATAAAGGATAATCTCGTCAGGCTGTCGCTCGGCATTGAGGATGCAGACGACATCCTGGATGACCTGAAGAATGCCCTCGGCTCGGCTGAAAAATAATCCTTGAGATAACAAGGGACAGTAAAGAAAGGACGATATTTCATGAAATTTTTTATTCGTAACGGGGGAGGCGTTGTCAACATGCCTGGAGGTTTAAAACAATCTGGAAAGATTTTCCTAGCCGCCGCTGCACTTTCGGTATTATGTGTTTTAGCGCCGCCAACGTGTGACGCCGCGCAAAAACAGAAACTGGACGAGCTGACCGTAGTCCTGAACTTATCCGAGCTCGGCGCTCAACCGGTCGTCATCCTGGCCGAGAACAACGGCTATTTCGAGGAGGAGGGGTTGAAGGTCAATTTTGCCCCTCTGCAATCGGGAGTGATGGAGGCGTTGAGCATTGGCAAGGTGGACGCGTACATGAACGGCATCACGCCGCCGCTCACATACGGCAATAAAAACGCGAACGTCAAAATTTTCGCAGGCACTGCGTCAGGCGGCGTTTTCGCGATCGGGAAGGCAGGACGGGAAAACGAACTGAAGGATCCTAAGAACTGGAGGGGCCTCACGCTCGTCACGACCACGCTCAGCACGTCCGAACACATAATCCGTATCGGGCTGGCGGAAAGAGGTATCGACTTCAAAGAGGTCAAGCACGTTGAGGTCGACACGGACAACAATATCATCGAGGCCATTCGCAAGGGAACCGCCGACATTGGCTTCATCACCCCGGAATACGGCGTGCGCATAAGGGATCTGGGCGTTGAGATCCTTTTCTCGAACACGTACTTGGTGAATGATTATGTCTGCTGCCGCCAGAGCGGAAACAGCAAAGCGGTAGCGGAAAAGCGCCCGGCCTACGTGAAATTCCTGCAAGCCCAGATCCGGGCATACAAGGATTATGTAAACGACGAGGAAAAGGCCGTCAAGCTCTTGTCCAAATCCACGAACCAGACGGAGGATTACGTTCGGGCGATCGTCTACGACCCCATACGGTCCGCAGAGAGGAAGTACAATCCGGATCCGGACCTCAAGGGGACGCTCGCTTTTTACGCCTCTCTCATAGATAGCGGCTATCTCGACGGCAGCGTCAAGCTGACGGAGTTCTTCGACACGTCGATCTACGAGGAGGCGCTCAATAACATAATCGCGCGCTACCCAAACGATGAGTTTTACAAGCGTATGCGCAAGGTGTTCGAGGAAAATAACCTGAACGTGACGGGCAAGTACCTGTAAAAGCGGTGTCTCGTTTGCCGTTTCGCCGACGCGGCGCCCAATATGGGAGAGGTGACGGATGAGCAGGATAGAGCTTAGGAATCTGAGCTTGGCATACGAGAGCGGGAACGAGCGCTTCCTCGCGCTCGAAAACATAAACCTTTCTATCGAGAGCGGGGAGTTTGTATGCGTCATCGGCTCCAGCGGGTGCGGGAAGAGCACGCTCTTAGGCGTCCTAGAGGGCCTGATCTTCCCGTCCTTCGGCGAAGCGCTGATCGACGGCGTACCGATTACGGGAACCGGTCCGGAAAGGAGCGTCGTCTTTCAGCACTACTCCCTCTTCCCGTGGATGAGCGCGAAGCGGAATGTCGCCTTTGGGGTCAGACAGGTTACCAGCGCGAGCACGAAAGATGTAAATGAAATCGCCGAGGATTTTTTGCTCAAGGTCGGGCTGGGAGGGTTCATGGACAAACTTCCTGCGGAATTGTCCGGGGGGATGCAGCAGAGGGTCGCCATCGCGAGGGCGCTCGCGGTGAACCCGAAAATATTGCTGATGGACGAGCCGTTCGGGGCGATAGACGCGAAAACGAGGGTACAGCTCCAAGAACTCCTGCTCTCACTGTGGGGGGCGGATAAGGAGCGCAAGACGGTCGTCTTCGTGACCCACGACACGGACGAAGCGCTCTTGCTGTCCGACAGAATCGTGTTCATGGGGCCAAGGCACATAGAGCGGGAGATAACGGTTCCGTTCGAGCGACCGCGCAGCGAAGCCACGTTCTTTTCTAACCCTGAGTACGCAGAGCTGAGAAAGAGCCTTGTGAGCCTCTTCTACAGGGGCGTGGCGGAAAATATCGGGGGAGAGGAGGTCCTGATATGAAAAAATACGTCTTGAACGTCCCCAACCTGCTCTTCCTGGCGCTCGTAACCCTGTCCTCGCTAGCCCCCAGCAGGCTTGACGCCAGGAACCCTATGAGTCCGGCGTCCGCGTTCGTGGGCGCGATAATCATTGTCGAGATCTTTTTCCTCTTCAAACTCAAAAGGAGCAGGAACGGCATGGCGGTAAAAGACATCGCCACATTCACGTATGCGTCGCTCCTGTTATGGGAATTGCTCACGTCGAAGCTGGACATCCTGAAATACATATTCGTACCAGCGCCAGAAAACGTGTTCTACGTGTTCGTTAAATTCTGGCTGGTGATCCTGTCCGGTTTTGAGCGATCCATGATCCTGCTCGTAAGCGGTTTTTCCGCCGCGCTCTTCTTCGGGGTCTTGCTGGGCATACTGGTTGGCTGGACGCCGCGGCTCCGCAACGCCGTCTTCCCGGTAGTGAAGGTTTTCAGCACCGTGCCGGCGCTGATTTACACCCCGTATCTCGTGGTGCTGATGCCCACGTTCGGGACGGCGTCTGTCCTTGTGATCTTCCTTGGCATATTCTGGTCTACCCTGATGAACACCATCAATGACGTCGGCACAATCGACAAGCGCATCATAGACTCGGCCAGGATCTTGAACGTGAAAACGAACGTCATGCTCTTCCAGGTCATATTTCCGTACCTGCTGCCCCGGATCATCAACAGCCTCAGCGTCCAGCTCAACATATCCGTCATGACGCTGAACGCGGCGGAGCTCATCGGTGCGGATCGAGGGATGGGCTACTTCGTTAAGAGATCCATCGACTACGCGAATTACGATCAGGCGATCGCCGGCATAATTTTCATAGCCATAGTTCTGACGGCGCTTAACTCGCTCATTCTCATCGCTAAGAGGAGGCTCGTAAAGTGGCAGTATTAAAAGCGGGGCGTGGTCAAGGATGCTGAACGTTAAAACCCCGAGGACGTATATCAACAGGGCTGGCGCGCTGCGCGAATCCGGTGCCTTGGCGTCAGAAATCGCAGACAGGGTTTTCATAACTGGCGGCCCGCGCGCCCTTGCCGCCGCTGGGGAGGCCTTGACCGAAAGCCACACGCGTGCAGGCGTCGCCTATGAAATAATGGAATACGGCGGATATCCTACATGGAACGTCTCAGAAACCGTCGCGCGCAAAGCCCTGGAATTTGGCGCGCACGCCTTGGTCGCCGCTGGCGGCGGGAGGATACACGACCTCACGAAGCTCTGGGTATCGTCGAGAACACGGCGGAAAAAATCTCGCGCCTCTCAAAGGACGTCGCCGACCACTCTGTAGGCTTCTGCCTGGGCGGGCTGCCGATAAGCGCTTCGGATATCGAGTCGGCGACATACAAGGCTAACGATACGGCCGTAGGCTACCTAACCGTCGCTCACGGATAGAGGGCAGATATGGTGACTGTTTTTAAGGAATACCTGCAGAAATTGGATCCATGTACTCTGCCCTCATCCATAGAGGCCATAAAGCATAAGTATGGACGCAGCTTCCTCCTGCGGGCTTAATTACAGCGATTGCTCAGGGCGCCGTTCCCCGCAGCCTCGCGCTTGCGTTTCCATTGCGCGAGGCTGCGATGTCACGACGACTACGTGTCTACTCTGCGCGGTGTCGATCCCGGCCTCTCACAGTTGCTTCCTGCGTATCATCCAGGGGATTCGCTCCGCTATGGCGGGGTTTTTCCAGTCTTTCCTGACGGCCGTCCTGGAGAGCGCTCCAAAAGCCAACGCTGCGGCAAAGGCCAGCGGGGAATCCGTGATTATGGCAAGCAAGAACACAGCGAAGGCCGCCAGCGCGAAGGCGTTGCGGTAAAAATTTTCGGACGCCCTTTTACCGTTTGTGTCAAACAGCCCCGGCACTCGGATTTACCAGGGAACTCCCAGAGCGACGTGAGGCAGCCACAGGACAAGTTTTGGGAAGTATGCGACGAATATAAGGGCGGGCAGCCAGCAGAGCCCGATGAACCACAGACACGGCCCGAGCATCTCGTTGAACGGCGTGTTCGACAATCTGCCGGAGAGATACAGCACCGGCGCGCACGGGGGGGTGATGCAGCCGAGGCCGGTGTTGACCCCGACCACAGCCGCATAGTGTATCGGGCTGAAGCCAAGCTCCGCGATTATGGGCATCAGTATGGGCGTGGTCAGGGTCACGACGCTGATGTCGTCCATCAGCATCCCCATTATCACGAGAAAGATGTTGATCATCCCCATTATGACCCACCTGTTCGTCGACACTGCGTAGAAGAGGTTGAGCATCTTGCCGGGCAGGTCCTCCAGTATATAAAGGCGGCTCAGCATCGAGACCGAGTACAGCATTATCATAATGACTCCGGTGGTCACGCCGGACTCTACCAGGCAATCCCACAGCCCCCTGAGCGTCAGCCCCCTATAGATGAAGAGCCCCACGGGTATCGCGTAGAGCACGGCCACAGCCGACGCCTCCGTAGGAGTCATTATCCCGCCGTAGATAGTGCCTAGGACTATGACCGGGAGCATCAGCGCGGGTATCGCCTTGACGCCACGTTTTTTAAAAAGATCCCATTTCTGGGCGTAATTGCGTTTTTCGGCGACGAGAACGGAGGGAGTATCCCTCAGAAGCCAGATATTTGCGAGCGATATCAGCACGGTGACCAGTATTCCTGCGGAAACCGTGGACAAGAAACACGCGAGAACGGACTGACCGCTGATCCACGCGAAGATTATCAGAGTTGCGTTCGGAGGGATCAAAAGGCCTAGGAGCGAGGCGTTGGCCATCAGCGCAGCCGAGTGTCCTCTGGGGTAACCGGCTTTGTTGAACCGGGGGAACATGATCGAGCCTATGCAGGACAGCGTGGCACAGGCGGCGCCGGTGATGGAGCCGAAAACAGCGCAAGATACCGTTCCGACGACACCGAGCCCGCCCTTGACGCTGCCCCAGAAGACATCGACCACGTCGATCAGCTGTTCGCCTATTTTGCCTCGTTCCATCAGGCCCCCGGCCATGATGAAGAGCGCTATGGCTATCAGTGAGATGGACGACATCTGGAGATATCCGTGCGGCAGGAGCTGCGCCGGGTCGTACCCCATCCCGTCCGGGCCGCCGAAGAATATCAGCCAGGCGGAGGAAGCCATGAAGCTGATTGGCACGGGGACTCCGGTCAAGAGCGTCGCTATGAGTATGAGAAGCGCGATGTAAATCATGCCTTGTCCCCCCTATAGAGAGCCTTTACGCTTTGGGCCAGGTTCCTGAGGAAGTACACCTCCATTAAGATGAGGCCGAAAAATATCCCGGCGTGGGCGACCCAGTGCGGTATTCGCCAGGTCATGCTTTTAGGCTGGAATTGGAAGTTGCCGAGCGGCCCCATGAAGCTGAACTTGATGTAGTTGAACCCATAATATACGAAAAGTCCGCAAGCCGCGCTCGTCAAAAACCATCTCGCGACGTGCAGTACCCGTTTCCCGGTGCCTTCGGGGGCATACGCGTCGACAAGGTCCGCACTCACGTGGCTGTTGTTGTAAGCGCCGTAAGCCGCCCCTGTGAAGTAAAACCAGAACGCCAGTATCACGACGAACTCGTCGTACCCCACGAAGTTGAACTTGAACACATACCGCGCCAATGCCGCGCCCGTTATTATAAGGGTGATCAGGAGCGAAAAGACGACCAGTATGCTCCCAAAAACTTTTTCCGCTAATATGTCGAGTGTGTGTTTTTTGGCTTGTTCGGGCATATTTTCCCTCCTATATTCCAAGGAAGCCGGCCTGTGCCTCCGAAACAGAATCCTGCCGTCCGAAAGAGTATTACATCGTCTGGGCTTGAATCATTGCCGCAGGCGTCTTGCGGCGGATCGGCCTTCCCTTAAATGAAGAGGCGGGGACAGAAATTAAGGGGGTGCTGATTAACTCACTTAAGCGGCAGCATGCCGTTTAAGCGGGGCGCCTGAATGGTTTACATCTTCACCCTTCAGGCGCCTGACTATAAATCAGCCTTCTTAAAGTCCCTGCCTCGTCGTGCGCTGTCGCGCGAGAGAGATAGCGTATCGTCTGAGCTTTATTTTTTAGGCCCGAGCTCCTTCTCGAATTCGTCCATAAATTCTTTGGTCATGGTGTTGGAGAGGGCAGGCCACGTACCCACCGCAGCCAGGCGCATGGGGAGCAGATCCTCGGCCGTATAGGAGAAGACCTGGATCCCGGCTTCCTTCATCAGATTCATATAGTTTTCATCCTCGGTCTTGGCGAGAGGGATGCTCCTCTCAGCGATTTTCGCCACGACGTCGGCGATCATCTCCCTGTCCTCCGGCTTCAGCTTATCCCACGTTTTCATGCTCATGAAATAGGGCTCGACCTCGATCGAGTAGTTGAGCTGGTACCAGTACTTCAGAACGTCCTTCAGTATGGAGTACGCCGCTGCCGGGGGAAGCCCGTCTACCGCGTCCACCACACCCGTCTGCAGTGACGTGTACAGGTCAGAGTAGGGGATGGTCATCGTCCTGAATCCCATGGCGGCCGCCGGGAGCTGGTACGCCGTCATGTTCGGAACCCTGCAGAGCACGCCCTTGTCGACCTTGGGGTTGAGGGGCTCAGTGAGCGGCTTTGTGCTGGCAAGCCCGATGAAGCCCTCCACGTTGAAGCCGAGGAACTTGACGCCCACAGCCTGATTCAGCTCGTCCATCTTCTTGTAAGCCCAGCCGCCCGTCTTAAAGGCATCCTCGAGCTGTTTGTAGTCGGAAGCGAAGTAGTTGATATACGGGAAGTTCATGCGCGGGTCGATGTCTCCGGGGGCGGAGATCATGGCCATGTCGATAGTGCCCTTGATCATTTCCTGGTGGACAAGCCCGTAGTCGCCGAGCTGGTTAGCCGGATATACCTTTATCTCTATCCGTCCGCCCGACCTCTCGCTCACGGTCTTGGCGATCTCGTTCATGTAGCCCGTCCCGTTGTGCTCGGGGGGGAGCTGGCCAGCGAACCTGAGGGTGATCTCAGGGGCGGCAGAGGCTGGCGTAGGCGCGGCTAAGGCAAGCATAAAGCAGGAACAGATGACGGCTATCGAGAGGAACAGCATTTTTTTCATCGTCTTAAACGTCTCCTTCACAGTTTTTTTGATGTCAGCCCGTGCCAGAAAAACGCGGCTCACACGGGACAACATGGCGGAACCGTTGATAATGGCTCCTTGTCCTTGCCGAGAAACGCTTTATGCCAAGTCATGAACCACCCCCGGAAGCGAACATCGCGTAATTGTGATAATTGTAACCCGTTTAGGTTGTAGCTTACGTGGAATGTATGCATAATACTCTTCCAAATATAGTTTTTTGTCAAGTGTAATAAGCTGACTGGCATGTAAATGCAACTTATATGCAACTAAAAGAAAGTCAGGAAAAGGAGGCTTGACATTCATGTTTGTAGGTGCGAACATATCACGCCGTAAGGCCATCGCTTTTTCTGAAAGAATCGCCGCGCACGGAAGCGGCGTATGTGAAAGGGGGACAGTCCTGACAGGCTTCCGCTGTCACGCGGGTACGGCGGATGTCACGTGAAAAAGTTCTGTTCTGCGAATCCTTGAGTGAGGAATCTTTACGGGGGGAAAGTTTAGTTTGAAAAAAATAGCGATTTACGGAAAGGGCGGCATCGGAAAGTCCACGACGACGTCTAATTTGTCGGCCGCCATGGCCGGTATGGGGCTGAAGGTCATGCAGATCGGCTGCGACCCGAAGTCCGACTCGACGAAGACGCTGCTGCGAGGGGAGAAGATCCCGACCGTCCTGGATCAGATACGGAGCAAAAAGGGCGCTGTCTCCATGGAGGACATCACCTTCGTGGGGTACGGCGGCGTCATCTGTGTCGAGGCCGGAGGCCCCCCGCCTGGGATAGGATGCGCGGGCAGGGGAATTATCACGGCCTTTAAGAAGTTAGAAGAACTTAACACGTTTCAGCGCTTCAACCCCGATATAGTCTTCTATGACGTGCTGGGGGACGTAGTCTGCGGCGGTTTCGCCATGCCGATCAGGGAGGGGTACGCAGACAACGTCTTTATCGTCACGTCAGGCGAGATGATGGCGATGTACGCGGCCACGAACATCATCCGCGCGATAGAGAGCTTCGGGGAGCGCAGGTACGCCGCATTTTCCGGTCTTATCCTCAACTCCAAGGACATTGCGGGCGAGGAGAGTTGCGTTCGGAAACTCGCGGACGAGACCGGATCGGCATTGATCAAGAAAATCCCCCGCGACGCCGCCGTGCAGAGGGCGGAGGAGATGGGCATGACAGTGGTCGAGGCGTTTCCGGAGAGCGCGATGGCGCGCGAGTACAACGACCTTGCGGCAAAAATGTTGGAGGTGATATGAACCATGCCGCAGCTTTGCAAACCGAAATTCTGCTTTGAAAACACGCTCCACTACTCGTCACCCGCCCACGGGGACTGGGGGATAGTCCAGATCGGCATGTTGGTGCCCGAGAGCTACCAACTGTTCGTCTGCCCGTCGGCCTGCGGCCGGCACGCCGCGATCGGGGCCATGCAGCACGGCCTTAAAAACAGGCTTTCCTTCCTGTACGTCGACCAGAGCGACATAATCGCCGGTTACGACTCGCTGATCGTGGACGCGGTGGACGAGCTGTTCCGCGCCCTTTCCCCTTGGAAGCCCAAGGTGGCGCTGATCTTCGTGAGCTGCCTGGACGACCTGATCGGAACGGATCACGAGGCACTGATGTCACGCCTGTCGGAGGCGCACCCTGGCGTCCTCTTCAGGGACTGCCACATGAACCCCATATCGCTCGATTCGGACTCGCCGCCGGGTGTGACGCTGCAAAAGAGGATCTACAGCCTCCTCGGAGCGGACGCGGCCGGGAAGCGCGAGAAGGCCGTCAACTGCGTCGGCAACTTCGAGGCTATAGCCCCGGAAAGCGACCTGCACGGCTTCCTGGGCGGACTTGGCTACGAAACGCGGCACATATCGCAATACAGACGCTTTGACGACTTCCAGGCGATGGCCCGCAGCGGGCTGAACCTCGTGATCGGGCCAGGCGGCTTGCAGGCCGCGCGTCAGATGGAGGCGGCGCTAGGCATCCCCTATGCCTTCCTCCCGGTGAGTTATAGATTGGAGAAGATCGCCCAAAACTACGAAGCTCTGAGCGGCGCGCTGGGCATCTCTGGTTCAGCGACGCTTGTTTTGGGGCCGGCCGAGGACATGGCCAAGGCAAAGATAGCGGAGGCGCGGAGCGCCGCAGGCGACATACCCGTCATCGTGGACAATTCGGCGGTCGTAAAGCCGTTCGAACTCGCCCGCGCGCTGATCGAATACGGTTTCCGCGTCGAGCGCGTGGTGACGGGCGAATGCCCGGAGATCGACGGGGAGAACTTCGAGTGGCTGCACGAGAACGCGCCGTCAGTGGAGGTCATACAACCCGAGCACCACAACTCCGTGCGCTTCGCGGACAGGCTGGAGGAGAGCCTGGCGATCGGCCTGGACGGCGCGTACCTGACCGGGTCGAAATATCTGCTCGACATGATCGACGACGGCGGGATGTACGGCTATCGCGGGGTGGAGACGCTGATGGGGCGGATAATCGACGCCGTGAGCCGCGAGGCGGATCTCAAGGCTGTCATAGACAGCTACGGTTTGGTGGTGTAAGGGATGGCCAGGCTGTCTATATGGCTCGCGCCCTTTTCCCCCGACTACTCCGGCGCCGCTTCGGTCTTCTTTGACCTGAACGCTGTCTCGGCGATGCACGACGCGTCGGGCTGCACCGGGAACTACACAGGCTTCGACGAACCGCGGTGGTACGGCTCCTCGTCCGCGATCTACTGCTCCGGTCTGCGGGAGATAGACCTGATAATGGGGGACGACGAAAAGCTCGTCTCCAAGATGCTGATGGCCGGGGCAGACCTCAAGCCGGACATTTTCGCGCTCATAGGCAGCCCCGCGCCGATGGTTGCCGGCTGCGACCTGAACGGCATAGCGCGCGAGCTAGAAGCGCGGAGCGGGGTCGTGAGCCTCGGCATCGACACGACTGGGACCGAGTACTATGACCGAGGGGTATTCCTGGCCGTGCGCGCGCTTTTGGAGCGCTTCGCGGAGAAGGGCGAGACCCGCCCGGGTACGGTGAACATCGTCGGCGTGAACCCGATGGACTTCGGGCAGAGCGAAAATTTCGCAGACCTGAAATCACTGCTCTCCGAAAACGGCCTCGAAATCATCTCGACCCTCTCCATGGATTACGGCCTGAGCGCGCTCAGGGACGCGCCCAAAGCGCAAGTCAACCTCGCGGTCTCCAGGGCGGGTTTTCTGATAGCCCGCTACATGGAGGAGCGTTACGGGCAGCCCTGGCTCGCCAGCCTTCCCATAGGCCGGAAATGTGCCGCCTCCTACATCGGCCTCCTGCGGCAGATCATGGCGGACGGGAAGCCCCGCGCAATTAAGGGAGAGTCCGCAAGCGGCGGCGGTACCAGATGGCTCATAGTGGGCGAGCAAGTGCAGTCTGACTGTATCCGCAACGCGCTGGGCGCCGAATACGGAGAGACGGACGTCACGGTCGGGGCGATTTTCGGGCTGGAAGCCGGGCTGGCCGCCCCAGGCGACACGGACCTCCCCGACGAGCGCGCAATAAAAGGCGCTATCAACAGCGACCGCTACGACGCCGTAATAGCGGATCCGTTCCTCTACCCGCTGCTGGATGACCCTGGCAAGCGTTTCCTGCACCACACCCAATACGCAGTCTCCAGCAAGCTGGGCAGCGCCTATAAGGTAGATTTCATCGGCGGCAGTTTCAACGAGTGGTACGAAAATAGCCTTTCGCGCGGGAACGTCTCGCCGAAATTCCTTGACACCGGCTCGATTCCCGTCGGGCGTTGAGAGCGGGTCTAGCGGCGCACAAGAGCTGCCGTTTAAGAAGGCCGGTTTATAGCCAGAGGACTAAAGGGTAAAAATTTTTTAAACAGTTTAGCGCAGTTTTGGTTTTTATCGCCAAATTCTATGAGGAAAGGCATGATAATCTATGAAAGCCAGCTTCAAAAGGACAGTTTTCACCCTTCTGATCTTCGCCTGTTCCGTCGCGTTTATGGGATTCGCCCCTGCGGGAGGGTTCTTCACCGGGGCAACGGAGTCACACGCCGCGACGAATGAAGCGAAGCGCGAGATAACCGACAGCGTGGGGCGGAAGGTCTTGCTCCCGAACGAGATCAACCGCGTCGTCATTTCCTCCATCTGGCCGCTCCCGTCGGTCTACTGCCTGTTTGAGGGCTCCGCCAAGAAGCTGGTGGGCATTCACCCGGCCTCGATGAGCGCGGCACAAAACTCCATGCTGGCTAGGGTCGCCCCCGACATACTGAAGGCCAGCACGGCCTTTACCAAAGGCAACGACATCAACATCGAGGAGCTGCTGAAGCTCAGGCCGGACGTCGTGTTCTACGCGCCGGCGTCGGACGGAGAGACGGACGCGGAGTACGAACAGCTCAAGGCTGCGGGCATCCCCGCAGTCGCCTTCTCGACCTTTAAGTGGGACTTCAACTGCGTCGAGACGTTCGAGAACTGGGTGAAGCTCCTGGGCGAGGTGCTGCAGCGGCAGGACGAGGCCGCCGGCATCGCCGATTACGGACACGAGGCTTACGACAACATACAGAAGGTATTCGCCTCGAACCCCGGCATGAAAAGGCCCAAGGTGCTGATACTCTTTGAGTACAAGGACGGTTTCATCACGACGTCAGGCAGCAATTTCTTCGGCCAGTACTGGATCGAGGCGAGCGGCGGGACAAACGTGGCGTCCAGTTTGAGCGGTATGCCGGAGATCAACATGGAGCAGATTTACAAGTGGGATCCCGACATAATCTTCATCACGAACTTCAGCCCGGCTCTTCCTGAAGACCTCCTGCAAAACAAAGTGGAAGGTCACGACTGGCGCGGCGTGAGCGCCGTCAAAAACGGCAAGGTGTACAAGTTCCCCCTAGGAATGTACCGCTGGTTCCCGCCGTCGTCCGACACGCCGCTCGCCCTAAAGTGGCTTGCGCAGAAGACCCACCCGGACCTTTTCGAGGACATGGACATCGAGAAAGAGGTGAGGGACTATTACGAGAGATTCTACAAGGTGAAGCTCACGAATGATGACCTTTATAAAATTTTCCACCCTGCGCGTGAAGCTTCTCAGCTCTAAACCGGAGGCGGGGGCTGATCTTTGGGGCGGCATCCGCGTGACTGACGCGGCTATCGCCCTGGCGCCAGTCTTGACCGCGCTGGTGTGCATCGGGATCGGCCGTTACGGCGTCAGCGTCCCTGAAACGGTGCGCGCCCTGCTTTCACCGCTGTCCGGCGAGGAGCTGGATCCGCTCACCATGTCGGTCATATGGGGCATCCGCCTGCCGCGCATCATCCTGGCCCTGCTCGTGGGAGGGGGGCTGTCTGTGGCCGGAGCGTCCTTTCAGGCGCTCTTCTCTAACCCTCTGGCGACCCCTGACACGCTTGGCGTGGCCACCGGCGCGTCGTTCGGCGCGGCTGTCGCGCTCCTCTTCCACGCGGATATGCTGGCCGTGCAGGTCAGCGCGATGGTGTGCGGTTTCTCGGCGCTCTTGATAACGACCTCGATCAGCAGGCAGGGCGGCAACAACTCCATCGTCATGGTCGTCCTGGCCGGGATCGTGGTCTCGGCGATCTTCCAGGCATTCCTCTCGCTCGTCCAGTATCTGGCGAACCCTGAGGACACGCTGCCCACCATAACGTACTGGCTCCTCGGCAGCATGGCCAAAGCAAACTTTAAAAGCCTCCTGCGCGGCGCGCCGTTCATCTTGTCAGGTGTGGCGCTGCTCTTCTCGCTCCGCTGGCGCTTGAATGTCCTCTCCCTGCAGGAGGACGAGGCGAAGTCGTTGGGCATAAACGTGAAAAACACGCGCCTCGCCGTCATGGCTGCGTCCACGATGGTGACAGCGGCCGGGATATCCCTCTGCGGGCAGGTCGGCTGGATAGGATTGCTTGTGCCGCACATGTCGCGCATGATATACGGGGGCGACAACAGGCGCGTGATACCGGCGAGCATCTGCCTGGGCGGCGCGCTGCTCGTGCTGATAGACACGCTCGCGCGCGGCGCTACGGCGGCGGAGATTCCCGTTTCGGTGCTCACGGCTATCATAGGCGCGCCCTTTTTCATACTGCTCCTGAGAAAGACGGGGGGTGCCAGGCTGTGATCTTCTCCGTGGAAAACGGCTGTTTCAGCTTCAAGGATCACAGAGTCTTGAGCGGAATCAGCTTTTCCGTCTCATCCGGGCAGGTACTGTCCGTGCTTGGGCCGAACGGCGTGGGGAAGACGACGCTCTTGCGCTGCATGATGGGTTTTTTGAAGTGGGACTCGGGCGCGACGTATATCGACGGCAGGGAGTTCCAGTCGATGAGGCACGACGAGATCTGGAAAAAGATAGCCTACGTCCCGCAGTCGAAAAACAGCTATCTGTCATTCACGGCAGAGGAGATGGTGCTGATGGGGCGCACGGCGCACCTGCGCACCTTCGCCCAGCCTACGGCCTCGGACAGGAAGGTCGCGCTCGCCTCGATGGAGCAGGTGGGCATCTCGCGCCTCCGCAATAAAAAATGCAACGAGCTGAGCGGCGGGGAATTGCAGATGGTGCTGATAGCGAGGGCGTTGAGCGCCAAGCCTGAGCTGCTGGTACTGGACGAGCCGGAGTCGAACCTCGACTTCAAAAATCAGCTCATCGTGCTGGAGACCATATCGAAGCTCTCGAAGGAGTCAGGCATAGCCGCCATCGTCAACACGCACTACCCGGCTCACGCTCTCAAGATATCCGACATTGCCCTGATACTGACCCATTCAGGCGACAGTTTCCACGGCCCTACGGAGAAGATCGTGAGCGAGGGCAACATGTGCGACGCCTTTGACGTGCGCGTGCTGATCCACGACGTCTCATTCGAGGATCGCGTGATAAAGAGCGTCATCCCCCTTTCCGTGACGCAGAGGGCTTAGGGGAAAGCCGCCGTCTCTGCTGTCGAAATTAAAAAAATGGAGGTTGCTGGTATGAAATCGAAGGGAAATTTTCGCACATGGTTCAGTAAAATAGCGGCGTTTGCGATTGCCGCCGTGCTGTCGGCGGTTATGATAGCCGCGGCTGAAGCGCCCTCACTGGCGGCGGCACGGACAGTGGTGGATCACGCGGGGGTCACGGTATCGCTCCCCGACAAGATAGACCGCATCGCTATCGCGTCGATATGGCCGCTCCCGTCAGTGTACTGCCTCTTCGAGGGATCTGCGGAGAAACTGGTCGGCATCGGCGAAACGTCCATGAGCGCCGCCAGGAACTCGATGCTGGCTGTGGTCATGCCTGGCATAGTGAACGTCAGCACAGGTTTTTTGAGGAACGGCAACCTCAACATAGAGGAGCTTCTCAAGCTGAAGCCGGACGTAGTGTTCTACAACGCGGACAACCCGGTGGACAACAAGGACACGTTCGCCAAAGCCGGCATCCCTGCCGTCGCGTTTTCCACGACCCACAAGGGCAGTGACACGATAGCGACGCTCGAAAGCTGGGTCAGCCTACTGGGCGAAGTGCTGCAACAGGGGGACAGGGCGTCCGGGATCGTGAATTACGGGCGCGACGTGCACAGGGAGATCACCTCGGCCATCGCAAATGCGCAGGGCGTCAAGCGTCCGCGCGCGCTGGTTCTGTTCGAGTACGACGACAACGTCATAGTGACGTCTGGCAGCGACGCATTCGGGGAGTACTGGCTGGAATCGACAGGGGCGGTCAACGTGGCGCATGACCTCAAGGGCTACCCGGAGATCAATATGGAGCAGATTTACAAGTGGGACCCCGAAGTAATCTTCATAACCAATTTCAGCCCGAGACTCGCGGAGGATCTCCTGAACAACACGATCGAGGGGCATGACTGGAAAAACGTGAGCGCCGTGAAAAAGGGACAGGTCTATAAATTCCCGTTGGGCATGTACCGCTGGTACCCGCCGGCGTCCGACACCCCGCTCGTCCTGAAGTGGCTCGCCACCAAGAACCAGCCGGAGATGTTCAAGGACATCGACATGGAAAAAGAGGTGAAGGACTATTACAAGCGGTTCTACGGCGTCGACCTGTCGCAGGAAAACCTCTACCAGATCTTTCACCCGAGCAGGGAAGCCGCAAATTAAAGAATGCTGTTAAAATAATTTCTGGAATTGGGTGACGCGGACATTACAATAGTGCTATAATGCCATCACCGATTCAGGCAATTCTATGGAAATTGCACCGCAAAATCACTCTGATTCTGGAAAGGGGAGGCTCCAAAAATGGTTGATGTAATAACCATGGATCAAGCCTTGGCAGCCGTTGACGCGAGCGTCAACAAGGCGAAGTCGATGCGAGTGCCAGTCGTAGTTACTGTAGTCGACGCGGGAGGTCACGTTATCGTCCAGCAGCGAATGGACAAGGCGATGCTCATTTCCATCCGCATCTCGCAGAAGAAAGCGGAGACGAGCGCCCTGTCGTTCTTGACGACGGATTCCTTCGCTCCGCGCTCGACGCCGGGCGCCGAGCTGTATGGGATACAGGAGAGCAGTTGCGGCGATATCATCGTCTTCGGCGGCGGCTTCCCGGTGAGGCGCAACGGCGACGTTATCGGCGCTATCGGAGTGAGCGGCGGTTCGGTGGAGGAAGACATGGCGATAGCGAAAGTCGGCCTTGAGGCGCTGGAGAGTTCGTCTTCCGAAGACGCTCCGGTTAAAAAAAGGCCTGGCAGGAAACCTAAAGTAGCAAAATAAGTAATACCGATTTGAAATCCGGGGACTAAAGTTAAAAGATTTCGGGACAGTGCTTATGCGCCACGAAACGTACCACTGACGCCTGATTGAAATCGGATTGGCATAAGCATATGAAATTGAATCAATCGGCGGGAGTCGCTCAAAGCGGTTCCCGCCGATTCGGAATTTGTAATCAGGAGCCTGAACCTAACCTAAAAGATTTTAAGCGGTCTTCGCGCGCCGCGAGGGTTTAAATTCTCACCCTTCTGCCCCATGACAGTAAATCAGCTTTCCCGCCGCGCCCGCATGAAATCGTCCTCTACCCTCTCGATATCGTCCTCGCCCACATATTCGCCGATCTGTACTTCGATTATTTCGAGCGGTATCTTGCCAGGGTTTTCGAGCCTGTGGAGCTTCCCCTTGGGGACAAAGACGCTCTCGCCTTCATGGACGAACATCTCCTTCCCCGTCGCGCCCTCGCCGTGATCCCGGATCGTGACGAGCGCAGTGCCCCTGACGACTATCCAGTGTTCCGACCGGTGTACGTGGTACTGTAGGGAGAGGCGCTTGCCTGGCGCGACCTCTATTTTTTTGATCTTCTGCCTGTCACCCTTCGATAGCACCTGGTATGTCCCCCACGGTCGGGCGCTCGTCGGGGACTCCGCCACCTCGCCCCGCCCGGACGCGGAGAGTTCCCGCACGACGCCACGCAGTTTTTGTGACGAACCCTTATGGGATATGAAGAGCGCGTCTGGCGTATCGACCACTATCATGGAGTCGAGGTCGATCCCGCAGACCAGCCTTTCGCAGCCAATTATCAGGTTATCCCCGCCGCCGCTCAGATATACGTTGCCGTTGACGGCGTTGTTCCTCCCGTCCTTTGGGGAATTGTCGTACACGGAGTCCCACGAGCCGACGTCTGACCACCCGGCGTCTAGGGGTACGCAGACGATATTGGCCGCTTTTTCCATTACGGCGTAGTCGATCGACTGTTTTGGGGCCGCCAGGAAATTAGGCACGACGCCTCCGCGGTCTGCGCCTACGATCGCCGCGCCCTCAGGGAAGTGCGCCTCGAATGCCCTCTGCATGTCGGACAAGCGGAAGCAGAAAATGCCCCCGTTCCAGTAATAGTCTCTGGACTCCACGAAACTCACAGCCCTCTCCATGTCCGGCTTTTCCACGAACTCGCGGGCCGTGAGCCACGGATTCCCTGCCCGCGCGGTCTTTATGTAGCCAAAACCCGTGTCAGGGCCCGTCGGCTTTATGCCGAACGTGACGATGTTCCCGGCGTTTGCGGCGCCCGTAGCCGTCTCCACGGCGCTGGCAAAGTTTTCCTCTGACTTTATCAGATGGTCGCTCGGGCAGACGATGGCTATGTCGTCCGGTGAAGCGCCGGAGGCGAGCAGTTCGGCCATGCCGAGGGCTATCGCCGGCGCGGTGTTCCTGCCCTCCGGCTCCTCGATTATGAAGCCGCCGTTCATCCCGACGGCGAGCAGTTGGTGGGACACGAGCGCCTTCCACTTCCCGGAGGCCACGACGCGCACCCTGTCCCTGTCCGTGAAGGAGAGCGCGCGCAGGGCCGTCCGCTGCAGCAGCGTCCGCGAGTCCCCGCACAGCGCCAGGAATTGCTTCGGCATCTCCTCCCTCGACAGCGGCCACAGGCGCGTCCCGCTGCCTCCGGCCAATATCAGCGCGTAAGGCTTTTTCCTTGTGTCGTTTTTTTTCATGCCTCGGTATCCCCGATCAGTTTAGTGTCCGCCCATTATAATATGACCCACGCGACCAGTTTATTGTCCGTTCCATTATAATATGACCCTCGTACAGAATTGTCCATGCTATAATTCGGCAACGATTTTAATCAGAGGCCTTGGCGCGCCCAGACGGCAAACATGTCTTCATGAAACGCGTTAGGATCAAATCTAAGGAGTGATCCCATATGTCAGACGAATCACGCGGCGAACCTGACAAGAGCGGAGGAATAGCCAGGGCGATCAGGACGCTTTCAGGTGACCGCCGCGCCATGAGGATGGCCATGACCGTATGCGTGGGCATAGCGCAGGGCGTCGTCGTCTATTTAATGATGAAATCGCCCGCGCAGTGGCACTGGTACATTACGGTTTCCCTGTTGCCGCTGCCGTTTTATATGGCGGGCGAGGCGTCGAAACGCGCGGCCACGGTTATGATCCCGTGGGGAGCGCTCCTGATGCTGCTGGACAGCGCACAGGTTCTTTTCAGAAACCCATACGTGTACTGGCAGGCAGACATGGCACTCTCCGCGGTGGCATGTATCGGAATTTTGTTGCTGCTGCCGAATTTCGTCTCGTGGATCGACGGCGACGGCGCGTTCCCCGAATGGCGGATCTCGTTCCGGCACTTCTCCCGCGCCTTCTTCGCCGCCATACTGGCCGGACTGTTCCTGTTGCTCCTTTTAGGCGTGTTCGGCATCGGCGCGGGGCTTTCCAGGATAATCGGCAGCGTTATTTACGATATTTTTAAGTTGATAGCCAAGAACTCCGTCGTCGCGGTCTGCGGGGCATGCGCCGTGTGGGGTGCCGCGTTCTACTGGGCGGCGGGCGCCAAAAAGCTGATCGAAGTCCTCGATCGGTACGTCCTCGCGCTCTTCTCCTGCCTCCTCCCTTTTTTGTCGGTCTTCACGCTGACCTTCGTCGCGGTGTTGCCTCTGGGGGTCGCCAGGCTCTGGGACAGGGGTATCAGCAGCAGAATCGTCCTCAGCATATTCCTGGCTTCAGGGCTTTACGCCTTCGCCGGGTGGCGTGGCGGCGTGAAAGACGACGGGCAGCCCCGAGAACCGTTCTTCCGCCCTGTGAATAACCTTGTCAAAGCCGCGCTCGTCACGCTCCCTGTGTTTTGCCCGCTGCTCGTATACACTATAGGGCTCCGGGTCGGGCAGTACAGCTGGACTGTGGACAGAGCGCTCAGCATGGTCCTGGCCGTCGCGTTCGGCCTGTGGAGCCTGGCCTGGGCGTTTTTCCTGGTGAGGCGCTGGAAGGAGTGGCCGCTTTTTTACGGGAAAGTGAACAGGATCGCCTTCCCGGCTGTCGGCATAGCGCTCATACTGCTCGCGTCCCCCGTCTGCGACGTCAGGAGAATTGTCGTTCATGAGCGCCTGGAATGGCTCAGGGAATCCATTCAGGAGAGCAAGGACGTCAGCAATTTTGACTGGAGGTATATGGCGCGCTATCTGGGTATCTACGGCATCCGCGCGCTTGAGGGGCTGAGCGCTGGGAGCGGCGCGGAGCTTCAGGCGCGGCTAGGCCCGTTCACGGACGCTTCTCAGGCAGAAAAACTCCGGAACGATATCTCGGCCGCGATAGCCTTTGTAAGGAAAGAGAAGGAGTCGTGGGACGGACGCTCGGACTCGCCCGGGATGCTTAAACGCGAAATAACGTCGGAG
The DNA here is from genome assembly GCA_031263445.1 of Synergistaceae bacterium. Taxonomy (GTDB): domain Bacteria; phylum Synergistota; class Synergistia; order Synergistales; family Synergistaceae; genus JAIRNC01. The sequence continues at coordinate 20,327 of JAISFV010000188.1, forward strand.
GACTTTGTGCTTAACGCGCGCAACGCCTCGGTATTCGGCGGCGAGCTGAACCCTGACGACAGGGAGCGCCTGGCCCGCAAGATCCCCAAAGAAATCGTGTCATATAGGATTTGGAACGACGACGCGAGGGTCGATTTCTTTTACCTCGCTGACATGGACGGTGACGGCGAAAAGGAAGTAATGCTGGGGCTGGGGAGGGACATCTATCTGCTCCTCGGGGACAAGGCGTTCAAACTGCGCCAGGGGACCGTTACGAACCGGGGCAGCGGCGTCAACGCCGACAACAAGCTGGCCATCTCTGACGACGAGCAGGAGATAGTAAGGAACGAGTGGGGCATGATTTGGATAAACGACAGGATATTTTTCGTCGAGCCGAACGACGCGCTCGAGATCGGGAAACGCTGATCAGGGCCGTCCTGGATAAAATATCCCGCCCCAGGTCACGCGCTGCCGTTTACAGGCCCTTCGGGGAAAACGGACGAAAACGGGGTTGACGAACGCGAAAAACCATGTAGAATACGGAATGTTCGGCATTTGGCGGCAAGGTTGCCGGTGTAGCTCAGTTGGTAGAGCAGCGCACTCGTAATGCGCAGGTCTCCGGT
>JAISFV010000189.1 GCA_031263445.1 Synergistaceae bacterium
CAGACCTTTGTGGACAGAAGCATTACGAAAAGAGAAAGAAAAGCTATGCGCGTTTTTTTATTCATGTGGATTGAACCCCCTGATAAATCAGCCGTTCTCTTGGAACGGGCTTTCCCGATACCGCTCCGGGCAGTTTGCTCTGCCGCTGTCATTCGTCTGGCGCCTTTCTGACTGCCTTTGCCTTCTCCTTCGCTTAGATGTAATTACAGCATTGATTATACGCCAAAATTGCCTCGTAATCATAGCCCTTTTACCCGTTTTGTGCCTATAGGGCAAAATTGGAGGGAGCGCCGGAGCCGTGCGGAGATGTTATTTATTCTGTGTCCTCGCCGCCGGCAGTTGTCGCCTTCCGTTCATTTCTGATAATCATATAAGCGCTCGTCGCGGTAATCACAGCGACAGCCGCAAGCACGAGCATGATCAGCGGCAGCGAAAACTTCAAATCGCCGGATAGCACCTGATACGTGCCGATAAATCCGAATATGACGAACGCGCCTGCCGAAACGGTCTTAACCGTTCTTTCGGGGATTTTCTTGCGCAAGATGATACCAATGATTATTCCTATCCCGTCCGCAATTAACATACCCGTTGTCGTCCCTGCGAGAATCCCGAGCGGCGCGGCCGGAAATTTAGCTGCCAGCGCGATTGTCGCCAGTTGCGTTTTGTCCCCCATTTCGGCGATGAAGAAAGCGATTGCGACAGTCACGACTGCGCCGTACTTTGTAATCTTGTTTTCTTCGCCTTCCAGTTTGTCGCCTCGTATCGTCCACAATCCAAAGAAGATAAACGAGAGGGACGCGAGCGCCTGAATCCCGACTTGAACGGAATCAAAGCGGGTTACGAAGTTTCCGGCGGCGACCGCTAAAGCATGATTGAGGATTGTGGCGATAAACACACCGATCATTACTTTTCCGGCTTTGTATTTTGTGGCGAAAGCCATCGCCAAAAGTTGCGTCTTGTCTCCCATTTCCGCGAGGACTACCGCGCCGACCGAGAATAAAAGGGCTGTGATTAGGGGATCCATAGTCGCGCTCCTTTATGCATATGCAAATTACAAAAGAAAAAACTCAAGCATAGCCTTGACCATACTTGAGTTTGTTTTTTTGGCAAACCCATGTACAGCCATCGGTTATACATGAGTCTCGTTCTTTAAGACAAGCCAGACCTAAATCGGCCAGCATGTTGACTTGCCACGCATATCGCGCAAACTACTCCCTCACGAGTGTTTTCAATTGTTTAGGGAAATATATTACAGCTCGCTAAAAATGTCAATGTCCAATTTAACGGTCCATAGCTACACGTGAAAGGCTTGCATGGCCAGGCTTGCCAAAAAGTATCAGGGGCCTCTCCACGACAAAAGGCCCCCGATAATCTATGAACGTCTCCTACAACGTTTTGTTATACGTAATATCGGTTCATTTTCGCGGGAGCTTTAGAGGGAAACGCTTATACCCCGAACAGATCCCCTATGCCGGCGTTTTTGAGCATGTTCCCTATCTTCTCATCGACGGATTTTTTGATGAGGACGGAAAAATCAATACCGCGCATCGTGAAAAACAGGAGCGGGTCCTGGTCGAACCGCGTACCAACGCCGTAAAGCGGCCCATAGTTTCAGATCGGCATCAGACCTTCATAGCCCGCATCGCGTTCAGGACAGCTATCACGGCAACGCCCACGTCGCCGAACACGGCCTCCCACATCGTCGCCATGCCCATCGCGCCGAACGTGAGGACGACAGCCTTCACAGCCAAGGCGAATACGATGTTCTGCCAGACGATGCGCCGCGTCTTTTTCGCTATCAGGATGGCGTCCGCGATCTTCGACGGCTCGTCCGTCATCAGCACCACGTCGGCCGCCTCGATCGCAGCGTCGGCGCCTAAGCCGCCCATCGCAATGCCCACGTCGGCGCGCGCGAGGACGGGGGCGTCGTTGATCCCGTCACCGACGAACAGGAGGTTGCCTTTGCCCGTTTTCGCCCTTTCCATCTCTTCGAGCTTTTCCACTTTCTGGTGCGGCAGGAGTTCCGAGTATATCGAATCGAACCCCAGCTCGCTGCCGATTTTCTCGCCTACGGCGCGCGAGTCGCCGGTGAGCATGACGGTCTTTTTGACTCCTATCGCTTTGAGGCGCTTGATGGCGGACGCGCCGTCCGGCTTTATCTCGTCGGAAATGACGACGTACCCCGCGAAGGTGCCGTCGACTGCGACATATACGATGGTTCCGAGCGCGTCGGACAGCTCGTGGGCAATCCCCGATGAGTCCAGCATTTTCGCGTTGCCGGCTATGACCTCCCTGCCGTCCGCGCGGACGCGCACGCCATGCCCGGCGATTTCCTCGTAATCGGATACGCTTTCGCCTGAGACCGGTCTCCCCCATGCATTCAGGATCGACGCGGCGATCGGGTGGTTCGACCCCGCCTCCGCGTGGGCCGCGAGCGACAGGAGGCCGTCGCGTGAGAACCCGTCCGCCGGCACGATGTCGGTGACGGCGAAGACGCCCTTCGTCAGCGTACCCGTCTTGTCAAATACGACGGTATCCACGCTGTTGAGCGCTTCCAGGAAATTGCTCCCCTTTACGAGTATGCCTTTGCGGGAAGCGCCGCCGATGCCGCCGAAAAAGCTGAGCGGGATCGAGATGACGAGCGCGCAGGGGCAGGATACCACCAGGAACACGAGCGCGCGCTTAAGCCAGTCGGACAACGCCGCGCCCGGCAGGATCATCGGGGGGATCAGTGCGAGCGCGACCGCCGCCGCGACGACCGCCGGCGTATAGTACCGCGCGAACTTGGTGATGAAGTTTTCAACGGGCGCTTTGGCACCGCTCGCGTTCTGAACGAGGTTGAGTATCTTGGAGACGGTGGACTCGCCGAACTCCTTCGTGACCCTGACCGTCAAAAGCCCGCCCTTGTTGATAGAGCCGGAGAGGACTTCTGCGCCAGGCTCGACGTCGCGGGGCAGGGATTCGCCCGTGAGCGCCGACGTGTCGAGCGTCGAGCGCCCTTCCAGTATCACGCCGTCGAGCGGGATTTTTTCGCCCGGCCTCACGATTATGACTTCCCCCGCGCCCACCTCTTCGGGCGATACCTTCAGGGTCCCGTCGTCCGTCTTCAGGTTCGCGGAGTCAGGGCGGATGTCCATGAGCGACGTTATCGATTTCCTGCTGCGGCCGACCGCGTATCGCTGAAACGCCTCGCCCACCTGGTAGAAGAGCATAACGGCCACGCCCTCTGGGTATTCGCCGATGGCGAACGCGCCGACGGTCGCGATGCTCATCAGGAAATTTTCATCCATCACCTGCCCGCGCGAGATGTTCTTTAGCGCGGCAGATACGACCTCTCCGCCGATGAGCAGGTAGCTCGCGAGGAATACGGCCAGTTCGGCGCGCGGTTCTAAGTCGAAAATCACTCCCGCCGCGAAGAGGGCGACGCCCGCCGCCATTCGGATCCGCGCTAGCCAAGCCGTTTTTCCCCGCCCCACGCTTGCGGCGGCGGACCTTTCGGCAAAGGACACATCTATGCCCTCCTCGGTCTCGGACGCGATGCGGGCCGCCTGACGCAGCAGGGACGGGAGGAGCGTTCTGTCGCTCGCAGTGATCGTCAGCTTCTGCGCCATGACGTCCACCGACGCGGCGTCGACGCCATCCAGCCCTGCTATGCGGCGCTCGATCTTCGCCGCGCAGTCCGCGCAGTCCAGCCCATAGAGCCACAGGCTCCTTGTACTCAGGGCGTCAGATGCTATTTCGCTCATCGTTATGGATGGTTCCGCCCTCTGGACGACCGACCCCGCTTCCGTGACTATGCTGTCGATCTTGTCCCGGTCGCCGATTTCCACAGTGAGCCGCTGATTGGCAAAATCCACGGCGGCAGAGCTGACGCCCGCGATAGCGCCGACACCGCGCTCGATTTTTACGGCGCAGTTCGGGCAGCAGAGTCCTTCGAGAATATATTGTTTTGTTGCCATCGCGCTTTTCCTCCTCAATAATTTACCGATTGCTATTTGAACAGTTGACGATATGTTCACTTATCAGGACAAAAAAAATATCACCTTTCGCGGACGTGCAGCATCCCCTGCTCGAAGATATTCCCCACATGCTCGTCGTCCAGCGAATAATAGACCACCTTGCCGTCCCTGCGGTATTTGACGAGCCGCGTCTGGCGGAGCGTGCGGAGCTGGTGAGAAATCGCCGATTTAGTCATGCCCAGCAGCGACGCTATGTCGCACACACACATCTCGGAATACTGCAAGGCGCAGAGTATTTTCACGCGCGTCGAGTCGCTGAACACCTTGTACAGGTCGGCGAGGTTGAGCAAAATCTCGTCGTCTGGCATCTTCGTGCGCACCTGGGCGATTATTTCCTCGTTTATTACGTTGCAGTCACATGTCTCGATTTCGTAGCCTGTCTTTCTCATCCTCTCAATCCCTCACAAACAAACAGTTGAACACTCACGCAACTGTATTTTATGGCGGACATGGATGCTTGTCAAGGGGGATTTTGTCGCGGGATTCGCAGGACAACGGCATTTACTTTTGATCAAAAACGATCTTAAACAATACGCCCTGGTTGAGAGCGGCTTTGTTCATCTTTTTTCTGTCTCCGAGTCGCTTGCGTCCAAGATCGGCATTCCTTCTACTTCGAGCATGTCCAGAAGTTCTGGCATGGCTGTTACTTCGTTCGTTTTGTCCTCGACTTTCAACTGTCCTGACGTCATCTGATTTTCCGCAATTCGTGCGCTGATGACATGGTACGCTTTATGTTCGGTTTTCCCGCTTCCGTGTATGGTTTCCCTTTGACTCTTACTTGCTCAAAAGTAAATGCCGTTGCCCAGGTCTTATTTTTCTTGTCCGTGGCTCTATTATCTATAACACATATGGATAATATGAATAAAACGTGCTACACTATCCGCCAGTTCCATCTCGATGTAAATTGGGGGGACAAAAATGCAGGAAACGAGAGAATCTTCTGGTGCAATATCAATTAACAACGTCTGCAAAATCTTCAACCCTAACACGGAGAGGGAGGTCATGGCCCTCTGTAACATGACGCTGAATGTCGATTCGGGCGAATTCGTTTCCTTCGTGGGCCCCAGCGGCTGCGGAAAATCCACCCTCCTGCGCCTCGTGGCTGGCCTCGACACGGCGACAGACGGCAACATACAGCTCGACGGCCAGGCGATAGAGGGCACTCATTACGAGCGCGGGATGGTGTTTCAGGATCCTACGCTATACCCCTGGCTGACCGTTTACGACAATGTCGCAACGGGGTTGAAAGCGAGAAATATCTATAAAAAAAACAAGGAGATAGTCCAGCGATATATCAACCTCGTCGGACTTGGCGGCTTTGAAAAGTCGTACCCGCACCACCTGTCCGGCGGAATGGCGCAGAGGGCATCTCTCGCGCGGTCCCTGGCAAATCATCCTAAGGTACTGCTCCTCGACGAGCCGTTTGGGGCGCTCGACGCTTTCACGAGGATGCAGATGCAGGAGGAATTGTTGCGGATTTGGCAGGACAAAGGCACTACGATGATGCTGGTCACGCATGACGTCGACGAAGCGATCTACTTGAGCGACCGAGTAGTCGTCATGAGTCCCAGGCCAAGCAAGGTCGAAAAGATCATCGAAATCGGTTTCGCGCGGCCACGTGCCCGGAATTATCCGGAATTCTTGCACCTGCGCACAATAATCCTCGAAATCCTCAACTTTGCAAAGAAAACGGACGACCTGAGTTATTACCTGTAGGAGGGGAGATTTTGACGTTTACTAAAAGCGAGAGATTACTCAAAGTTTTGCGGGGGGAGACCGTCGACAGGCCGCCCTGCGTTTGCCCAGGGGGCATGATGAACCTCGTCACGCACGACATTATGGAGGAAGCGGGTATCTTTACGCCGGAGGCACATATCGATCCAGCGCTCATGGCAAGCCTGGCCTGTGCCGCAAGCGGCGCAGGGTGTTTTGAGAACTATGGGCTTCCCTTCTGCATGACGGTCGAGGCGGAGGTTATGGGCGCCGAGGTCGACTTGGGGACGGACGTGTTCGAGCCGCGCGTGACGAAATATGCCATAGAGTCGGTTGCCGACTGGGAAAAATTGAAGCCGCTGACGCGCTCGGGTAGGGTAGGCGTCGTCTTGGAGGCGATGCGCATGATCCGCGCTAAGGACGAGTGGCGAGAGATCCCGCTCATCGGCAACGTCACTGGCCCGATAAGCACGTGCACTTCGTTGATCGAACCCATGATCTTTTACAAGGAGATCAACAAAAAAAAAGCGGATGCGCACCGCATGGTGAATTTTGTCACAGACCAACTGTTATGGTTTGCCATCGAGCAATTGAGGTCCGGCGCGGACGTGATAGCCATATCTGACCCTAGCGGGACAGGGGAAATACTCGGCCCGGCGTCCTTTTCCGAATACGCCGTCCCCGCGCTCAACAAAATAGCGCACGGAGTCAAGTCGGTTTTTCCGGACGCCGGCGTCATCGTCCATATCTGCGGCAAAATGCACAGCGTATTCGGGCCGTTGTCGAACGTCACATGCGACGCCGTCAGCTTCGACGCCGTAGTGAATATCCGTGAAGCAAAGGAAAACCTGCCTGGCAAGGCGGTTATGGGGAATGTCAGCACATACGCGTTGGAGTTCGAAAGCCCAGAAAAAATCGCCAGCCTCGCAAAATTCTGCCTGAACCAGGGGGTGGACATACTTTCCCCTGCGTGTGGGATGGGCAACGCGTCACCCATTGCCAACGTGAGGGCGATGCTCCGGACTGTTGAAAGGATCGGCTCGAAAAGTTGACGATGGACACGATCACAATTGAAGGAATGGGCATCGCTGTTCAGGCGAACCCCGGCAAAACGTTGCTCGAATCGCTCGCCCAAGCAGGGGTCATGGTCGAAGCACCCTGCGGGGGCAAGGGGATTTGCGGGAAATGTCGTGTGCTGCTAATTCAAGGTAGCCTTTCCGATGGCGGCGCGGCTGGGAAAACCCCACTGTCGGATCGCGAGTTGGAGTCTGGCTACAGATTGGCGTGCTCAGCTATCCCGGATGGCGACGTGACGGTCAGGGTTCCGGATGAAAAGGCGGAGCATCGGATACTCTCGGACGGCTACGTCCCGGACTTTCAGTTCGAGCCCTCGATAAACAAACGCTTGGGGGAGATATGGAAACCCGCCTTGGACGATTTCTCCTCTTTTGAGGATCTGATCATGGAGGCGACGCAGGGCAAAGAACCAACCTTTCAAGCCCTGCGGGGATTTAGGCCGTCAGTGGGACTCTGCACGTTTGTCTACGACGGGGCAGATCTCATCGGAGTCGAAAACGGCGACACTACCGGCGAAATCTACGGGATCTCCCTGGATATAGGAACCACGACTGTCGTCGCATCGCTGATCGATATGTCTGACGGATCCGAGCTGGCCGTGCAATCAGCCATCAACCCTCAGAAGCAATACGGGCTGGACGTCCTCTCCCGCATCACATACGCCCAGGAACACGGGCGTGAAGGGTTATCCGAGCTACAGAGGACCATATTGGAATCCTTCTCGGATATGACGGATAAATTATGCGAGGAGCGGGGGATCGACCGGCGGTGTATTTATCAAGTCACCGTGGCCGCGAACTCGACGATGCTTCACCTGCTGCTTGGTGTCGACCCGGCTTCTATCGGGACGTCTCCTTTTTCCCCGGTATTCACTCGAACTAAAGAAATATGGGCGGCCGATATCGGCATCGAGCTTGCGCCCGGGGCTAAAATCCTCTGCTTGCCGTCCGTGTCGTCATATATCGGTGCGGACATTGTGGCCGGCGTATGCGTATCGGGCATGGCGAAGGGCGACTGGGGAGAGCGCGTCCTCTTTATCGACATCGGGACGAACGGAGAGATAGTCCTCGCGGACAACGGCAGGCTCATATCCTGCTCGTGCGCGGCGGGTCCCGCGCTGGAGGGCATGAACATCTCGTTCGGGATGCGGGCGGCGAAGGGCGCCATAGAGGATATAGCATTGACCCTGGACGGAACCCCTGCGCGATGTAAAGTGATCGGGGACGTCCGGCCTGTCGGCATTTGCGGGAGCGGGATCCTCGGGGCGGTGAGGGAAATGTTGAAGGTTGGGCTGGTACGCAAGAACGGGCGTATACTGAACGTGAAAGACCTTCCCTCTGACGACCCGAGGGCCGCGCTGTGCTGCCTTTATGACGGCAAACCGGCCGTCCGTGTATATCGGCATGGACAGGACGATGTTCTCATAACACAAAACGACGTGCGCCAGGTTCAACTCGCCAAGGGCGCAATCCTATCTGGTTTTCAAGCGCTGCTGGATGTCGCAAGGATAGACATGGAGAGCTTGGACAAAGTGCTGGTGGCGGGGCAGTTTGGTGCCCACCTCCCGGTTGAAAGCCTCGTCGGCTGCGGCATCCTGCCTCGCGCCCTCTCCGGCAAAATCGAATACCTCGGCAACTCTTCGAAGGCGGGCGCGTACATCGCTCTCCTGTCGCTCCCATGCCGAAAAGAGATGGAGGAATTGAGGAAACGCATACGTTACGTAGAGCTGAGCGTTTCCCCGAATTACGAGAGGATATTCGCAAAATGTCTCGCGTTCCCGGAACAGTGAACAGTTTAGATATGGTTCGATGACCGCGCGCGACGATTACAGATGCGAGACATTGGAAACCGGCGATGGTCACTACGCCGCCGTTACGCGCATCATGGGAAAAAACAGAAGCGCCCGAACGATGATTGAGGCCGCTGAATACGTCAGACTGGCGGAGGGGAGCGAGATTTTGAAATTCCCTGTGGAGTTGTACACGGAGATGCTGGTGTTGGGTGCCGAGGCACGCAGCGAGGTAGACGGGCTACCCGCTCCCCGTTGCCAATATCACAAAATCGAAGAGTTGAAGCATATTCCGAGAATGGACGAGCACGAGCAAATCCAGAGCGTCATCGAGTGCCTTAGATCCATACAGGGCCGGAACATCATGCTCAAGATTCAGCCACCGTATTCCCTGCTCGCTTCCGTATCAGATCTGTCGCAGTTCCTCAGGTGGCTCGTGAAGAACGAGGACGAAATCCGTTGCGCGCTGGAGGGAATTCTGCTCGGACTCACGGACTACGTGAAAAAGGCCCTTCAATGCGGAGTAGGCATTGTCTCGCTCGTCGACCCTTTCGGGTTGGTCGGGGTCTTAGGCGAGGATAAATACAGGGCGTTCGCGGGGGAGTATACCGCGCGGTTGCTCTGGAATCTTACGGATTGCCTCGATTCAAGCCTGATTCACGTCTGCCCCAGGTGTTCGCGCCTGCTGGAAGATTTCCGCTTCCTTCGGAGCGAGCGCATCGAGTGTGCGCCCGGAAGTTACATCAATATGCTGCTGGCCCTTTCGAAGGAAAGGTCAGTCCGTTTCGTGGGGCATCAGTGCATCAACAAGGAAACTACAGACCACGTTTACATCCTTTCCCAAGATCTCTGAGCGCCGCTGACTCTGCATGGTAAAGTTCGTTTTGTCTCGCGCAAACGACATTCAGCCACTTGGGGAGACGGACACTGCAAGGGTTTAAATAGTTAGAATATCGAGGGGGAACCGCTTAAAAGCGCCCCCTCGAAACTATCGCCCGCTGACATCGGTACAATCATCGCGTCTGCCCCAAGGCGAGAGTCGATGCCCTCAACGCCGTTCCGCAGGCTGAAACCTAGCAATGTGCCGCCGGTTATGAGAAACGTGGTGACCGCGATCAGCGACACAATACAGGCGGAGCGAAATCGCCTGTGCCGTATGTTGTTAAGCGCGATTTTTGCAGTTGAGATCCTGCCGTCGCTCATACCGCCCCGGATGCCCTGCGGATTACAATGACATCTGCTGTAAGCCTTACAAGCGATAACACGATGATCGCGGAACCTAAAATCGCTAGCGTCGGCGCGGTTATATAACGGCAAGCCATTTCCTCGGATTTGCACAACCCTATGGCGTGCGGCACTGCTATCGCCGCGATGCCGCTGACAAGCAGCATCGCCGAACTGGCTGCGCTCAGTTTTGCATTCTTGAGGAACAGCGACGCAATAGAGATAACCACAATCGCCGCTCCGACGACAGCCTCCATCATGCAAGCCCTTTCACAATCCATTGTCATTGCCATTGGCATCCTGTGCATACCCTTCATGCCAGCCATTTCAACGAAATGGTAGATGGCAAGCGGTATCGTCGCCGCAGCCGCTACCAAGGCACCGATTACTCCATAAAGCGCTTTGCTTTTTGACAGTTTCATCGTGCACTAAACCTCCTTAATCTGTCAATCTGCTTCATTTGTGACTCCGATTCCAAATTGTCGTTCATCTACAGGGCTTCGGGGTCAAAGGGGTACTTGCTAAACTCGCGGAACGAGTCGAAAAGCGAGTGAAGATTCTTTATCGGAGTGTTAATAGGCAGCCCGCAGCCGAATGAAACTATGAACCCGCCTGGTGCCTTTGCGCCCTTTTTCATGTTATTCCGCAAATCCTCCCTTATGATTTCGGGAGTCCCCAGCAACATGGATTTAGTTGGGCTTACGTTACCGGCGACTATCGCCCTCGCTCCGACCTGCTCTATGACGTAATTGAGATCCATCATGTCATCCACGCTCACCGTGCCAGCACCTGTTTCTACCATGTCGTTTATGATCCTGCTCGTATCCCCGCAGATGTGGTGTCTAGGTTTTCGCTCCGTGACGCGCGCCATTGCGTCAAAAAGCCTCGTCTCGTACGGTTTCGCGAACTCGCGAAAGTGTGTCGGGCTTATGAGCGTACCCGACGCCACTGGATCCGCGATTCCGGTACCGACGTCGTATCCCTTAAGCGACTCCACTATCTCGATCTCGATATTCAAGATCTTTTCTAAAAGACGGTGAACGTGGTCTGGTCTGCGAAGTATGCCTCGCATCAGCATGGGTGTACCCCAAACGCGGCCAGCCACAGAGAAGGGCCCGCTGAAACCCACCGACACTGGCGCTTCGTCCCCGACAGCCTCGAACAGGCCGTCCAGCACCTGCCAGAACAACCGCATCTCAGGCTGGTCCTTCAGATCGTCAATTCCTACCCGTTCGATTGATTCTTCCGTTCCGAAATCGACGTGTTTACTGACATAGGGCGTGCTGTCTTCCGGGTAGGCCATCTCCACTCCCATGATCTCTTGAAGGGGCACCGCGACGCCCACGCCATCCAGTCCATACTCCTTGTAGGCGGCGACGGTCGCTTCTACCCGTTTCCCCGCGTCGTTATGGAATTCCGTCACGCTTATCCCCGTCACCCGCGACGCAGCGTCCCCAATCGCAAACCCATGCGGGAGTCTGTCATACGGGCGGCCTTCGGCGATGGCTTTTTTCCTTTCTTTGGGAGTCATCGAATCTTTCATTGCGATGCCCTTTCTACCATCCCCTCATTTGGGCTTGTCGATGTCATCGTAGATCACGAAAGACCTATCGATAATTTTTTGCATATCGACTCCCTTGTCTATGATGCTTAGCTCCTGATAATCCAGGAACGAGCGTTTGAACGACTCCAGTCCGACGGCTACGCTCGGCTCGAAGCGATACGGCGCGATTACGGTGATATTTGCCTCCAGCGTGCCGTTTATGTACCCTTTTCCGTGTTCGTACCGCACGACCTCCTCCTTATGGGTGTTCGTGTACTCCGACGCCTCGTACAGGATCTCTGTGAGCGCATGGGCAACATCAGGGTGTTCCTTTATAAATGTCGGGTTGAAGGCCAAAAGGCAGCAGAGTTCGTCTTTGTTGTAATCATCGGTCGCCATGACGGAAAGGTAGCGATGTTTCCCGCTTTCAATGCCAGGATATAGAGTCGCGTCCCCGCCGGCGAGCGCCTGTACCCTGTCGGCATCCAGCGCCAAGGCTGCGGCACCGATATCCAACGCGAGCCATTCAAAATCCTTCCTAGGGTCAAGCCCTGAGCCAGAGTGCAGTATCGTTCGGAAAAGATAATTTTGCTGCCCGCCTCCTAATGTACCGGCGATGCCTATCGTCTTGCCCTTCAGATCCTCGAAGGTCTTGTACGGCGAGTCCGCACGCACTACCGCGCTCATGCATCCCTGATGCAGGCCTAAGGTAAACTTCACGTCAAAACCCTGCTCCATAGGTTTGAGCCATGATTGCAGGACGCCGTCGGAGACGTCGATCTTGCCAGAAGCGAGACTCTCCCTGCCATTGGTATTGTCTACGCGTATAAATTCGATGTCGATCCCATACTTTTCATACAGGCCGAGCATTTCGGCGGCGAAAAAGTACGATTCGCACGAGGAGGCGTAATGCCCTAACCGCACGGGCCTGTCGAGCAATTTTTTCACTGGGGCGGCGAAAGAAACCGCAGTATTCAGAAACATCGCAAGCAGGGCGACGAAAGTAAACATTGCAAATTCTCTTATCTTCCTCTTCATTATCTTAACCCTCCTTATTATTCAAAAGCTCTAGTTTACTGTAAGCGGCCCAAAGAACAAAGATTTAAAAAAGGCCGATTAATTCGCGTAAACGACAAAACAGTCTCCTTGAATCCTTGTTACATCCACGTACCTTCGCTCCGCGCCTTGAAAATCCCGCCGATTGCGGATTGGTCAGTCGGCCATCAAGAGCGCAGGCAACGTCAAAAGCTCTCCCGAAGCGACGCTGAGGGATATCAAAAGCGCCGTGAATTTCAGGCTCCGGCTCAGAGGGAGGGAGCGAAATATGACCAATATTCCGTAGCCGGAGTTGGCACAAAGTCCCGATATCAGGGCGCTGAAGCTGAGAATCCCCTTGCCGTAGGCCTTCATAAGAAAAATCGAGGAGGCGCAGTTTGGGATGGCTCCAATCAAAGCTGCGACGACCGGCTGGATAAAAAGGCCGCTAGAACTCAAGAGCGCCGTAATTGCACTTTCTCCCACGGATTCTATAAGCAGACCGAGCGCCAATTCGATGACAAACACATACGCCGCGATGACGACGGTGCCCCTGGCGGCCTTCGCGATGAGATCTTTTACGCGGCGTGGTGCAGTCTTGGGCATGAACGGCCTTGAATCTCCCATCTCCCGGCCAAGCCGCGCTGGCGCAAAGAACGAGCATGCCCCCCCGATTGTCAGCGCCACAGCGATCTTGACAGCCAAGAATTTCAGGACGAACGGGAAGTCATAATTCCCGACGGCTATGATCACCGCTTCGTCCGACGAGGACAGGAAAACGGAGATGATGACGGCCAGCCCGATAGCACCATCGGCATACAGCTTCGCGAAGCCGACGGGGATGCCGCACTGCGGAATGATCCCCAGCAGGGATCCGGTCACCACCCCCGCTGCTGAGCCGCTGATTTTGACGGACCTCAGCCTTGCCATGATGACATCGGAGAGCAAGATGACGGCAAACGCCCCAGGCAGCATTTTGGCGACATCCAGGGCGCTGTCCAGGACGACTTCCTTAAGCATGGAGATCGTCGTCCTCTGCGGCACCTGAAGCGATAAGGGCAGGCATGTCGCTCTTCCACAGCGACTCTAGCGCCGATTTGTCAAAGCCGACGCCGATAAAGCAAACCCGCCCGCTCGGTTCGTAATCGACTGGATGTATCTCGTAACTGCCGTTTGTGAAGCTGAAGGCATAGCTCCCGTCCGCACTGCTGACAAAGCCCTTTCCGCGCAGGGCGTTTCCATATTCCCCCCCCTTCATCCTGTCGAGGTTCTGCTTCACCTTGGCTATGGGGTGGGAACCTGGCAGCTCCACCGCGAAAGTCGCGAAGTGTTTCTCCCTGCACCTGCGCCTGTTAGGTTCCGCATACTCAAGGCCACAATCGATGACGGTGTCGCCGCTCACGAAACCGAGCAATTCGTTTACGCTCAAGTCGTCCCAGTTTTTTGCGACGACCGGAGCTCTGGGGTTCAATTGCCTTACGGAGACCGCCACTTCTTCCACAATTTCTGGAGTGACGTTTTGAATCTTTGAAAGAAGCAATTGTGTCGCGTTCGTGATCTGGTCTTTGAAGAATTCCCCGAACGACTCGCTCTGTTCGAGGTAATTCTCGCAATCCACCACGGTGACCAAGGAGCGAAGCTCGCACGAATCCCTGAACGGCTCGCGCCGCAACAGCTTTACGATGTCGCTCAATATGCTTATCCCGGTCGGCTCTATAAGGATGATGTCAGGTTTATTTTCATCGATGACCCTCCCCAGCGCGGCCAGGAAATCGCCCTGCATGAGACAACAGATGCACCCGGTGGATATTTCGACCATCTGATAACCTTCCCGTTTGAGTATCTCGCCATCGATCCCGATGTCCCCGAACTCGTTTTCGATAATGACGACTTTGCGGTCGGCATAGCCGGCTAGGCATTTTTTCAGGAACGTAGTCTTGCCTGCGCCCAAAAAGCCAGAGATAATATCCACCTTTACCATGTCCCACCCCTCCTGTGCCATACATCCAGTAAGAGAGCCAATGAGATATTTATGCTAATTTGAAACCAAATGATACTATGGCGCGACGCCTGTGGCTTTATCTTGGCTTCATTGGATTTCAGGATCGTCGAAAATCACGAAAGCCCTGTCCAGCACCGTCTCGAGTTTTACATTCTTGTCGATAATCCCTACTGCCTGATAATCCACGAAAGAGCGTTTGAACGATTCAACGCCGATTTTTACGCCAGGATTGAAGTCATAGGGAGTTATGACGGAAAGGTTGTCCTCTAAGGTGCCGTTGATATATCCCTTTTCGAACTCATACTGCACGGCTTCCTCTTTGTGAGTGTTCACCCACTTTGAAGCTTCATAAAGGATCTTCGTGACGATCCGCGCTATATCTTTATGTTCCTTGATGAATACAGGGCTGAAAGCAAGTAGGCAGCACGTTTCGTCCTTAAGGTACTCATCCGTTGCCATCAGCGTTATGTAGCGATAATTACCGGTCTTGATTCTTGGGTATGTGCTTGTGTCCCCGCCGATCACGGCGTCAACTTTATCGGTGTCCAGCGCGAGCATCAATGAGCCACTGTCGATTGCGACCCAGTTGTAATCCTTCGCGGGATCGAGGCCTTCGTGCAATATATACCGGTACAGGTAGTTTTGCGGTCCACCGCCGAGAGGCGCGGATACGCCTATGGTCTTCCCTTTAAGATCCTTGATGTCCTTATAAGGGGAATCGGCTTTTACAACTGTACTCATGCAACCTTGGTGCAGGCCGAGCGTAAATTTGATATCCATGCCCATCTCGATCGGTTTCAGCCATTGCTGAAGGACTCCGTCTGTTATGTCGATCTTTCCTGACACGATTCCTTCCCTGGCCGTCGCGGTGTCAACCCGCAAAAACTCCACATCGAGCCCGTTTTTGGCAAAAAGCCCCAGTTTCTCAGCGGCAAAGAAATATGATTCGCACGCTGACGCCTTATGGCCGATGATAAGAGGTCTGTCGAGCAATTTTTTTTCTGGTTGCTCAGACGCGGCATGAGATACTCCAGTAAAAAGCGTTGAGATAAAAAAAATTACTAGGGTTAGCGCAAAAATTTTTTTAAAAGACATTTACAGTCCCTCCAAATTTCTGAACACTACCAGCTAAAGCTGGTAGGTTCTTAAGCGACTGAAAGTCGCTTTCAGGCTAAAGCCTGCTGAAAGCCCATTGGCTCAAGCCAACTTAAGATTGCGACTCAAACTCGCCGACTATCGTAATGTTATCTGATGATTCTATATGGCTCTCGTTTCACACTTTCACATTGCGGCT
>JAISFV010000034.1 GCA_031263445.1 Synergistaceae bacterium
GTACAATAAACAGCGGTTTCTAGGCATCGTATGCGTTGCGGGCAGTCGGATGTGATGTTACAATCGGATTACGATATGCGACAGCGCCGAAAAACACACAAGGAGGGGTGGCTATGGATGTTCGTTTCGTCACTCGCAACGCCGAGGCTTCCGAAGAGCAAAAGGATTTTATGGAAAAGAAACTGTCCAAGATCGAGAAATTTTTCAACAAGATCTCGGACATTCAGGTAGTGCTCGATTACAAGCGAGGCATGAAGATCGTCGAGATCACGGCGAACGTAAATGGCCTGGTCATGCGCGGGGAGGATTACTCCCCGGATATGCGCAAGGCGTTCGACAAAGCGCTCAAGAACATCGAGCGGCAGGTGAAGCGCCACAAGGATTATCTAAAGGACCGTTCCCACATAAAGATCCCTGAGATCTCGTTCGGACTGCCTGTCGATACCTTCGGGGACAACAGGGATCAGGATGACGTCTCCCCCAGGGACATAGTGAAGAGGAAGCGCTTCCCCGTGACGGTGATGCTCCCGGCTGAGGCCACCAGGCAGATGGATCTGCTCGGGCATAACTTCTTCGCGTTCCGCAACGGCGAGACGGGAGAATTTAACGTCGTCTACAAGCGCAACGACGGCGCTTACGGCCTCCTGGAACCCCAGGAGTGACGGACAGGCCGCCGCGCTGTGGGGGAAGGAGGCCGCGGCCCCTTCCCCCATTTTTCTGGCGCGGGCCGCAGACAAAAAATGGCTGACACAAGAAGGCAGGGCGCGCTCAATCCGAGGCAGACCGAGGCGGTCGAGTGGTGCTGCGGACCGCAGCTCGTCCTGGCTGGCGCGGGGAGCGGCAAGACCAGGGTGCTTGCCGCTAAAATCGCCCATCTCGTAAACAAAAAATCCGTAAGGCCGGACAAGATAGTCGCCCTCACCTTCACGAACAAGGCGGCCCGCGAGATGCTTGAGCGTGTCCGCTCGCAGGTGGGCAACGACCTGCGCGGGATGCAGGTCTCCACGTTCCACTCCTGGGGCTTGCGGTTCCTGTACCGCAACACGAGCCTCTTGCGCGAGATGGGCTATCCGCTGCCGTTCGTAATTTTTGACCGCAGGGACTGCCAGAACCTCGTCAAGCGCATCGCAGGCGAGCTGGGGTACGACGCGAAGGGCAGTGACGCCGGATACTGCATGGACGTCATATCGAAGGCCAGGGCCAGCCGCGACCCGGCCTCGCTCGAACCTGACATCGGCGAGCGCTGGAGGGGCCTTTACGAAAGATATGGCAGCGAACTCATGCGTCAGGGCGCGCTCGATTTCGACGACATGATAATGATCCCGCTCCACATGCTCACGACTGACAGAGACACGCTGGAGCGCGAGAGGGCAATGGTCGGGTGGATCCTGGTGGACGAGTACCAGGACGTAAACACCCAGCAGTACCAATTGCTGCGCCTCCTCTCCGTCCCGTCTGGCCGCCTGATGGCCGTAGGGGACCCAGACCAGTCGATATACGGCTGGCGCGGGGCTGACATGTCGCTCATACTGCGCTTCGAAGAGGATTTCCCGGGCGCCAGGGTCACCGTGCTGGATCAGAACTACAGGTCAACCGGGAATATACTGAGTGCCGCCAACTTCGTGATAAGTAACAACGCCCGCAGGCACGAAAAAAACCTGTGGACGGCCTCCGAGCCGGGCCATAAGGTTCACCTGCTCCTAGCGCGGAACGACGAGGAGGAGACAAATTTCATAACGGGCGAGATAGAGCGCCTCGTCGGGGACGGATACCGCTACGGCGAGATGGCGATCCTATACAGGATGAACGCGCTCTCCCGCGCCTACGAGCAATCCTTGCTGGAGAAAGCCATCCCGTACAGGATAGTCCGCGGCGTGTCTTTTTACGAGCGGCGCGAGGTCAAGGACGTCATCTCCATGCTGCGTCTCGCAGTGAACCCGAGGGACGCTGTATCGCTAGAGCGGATCGCCAACGTGCCGCCGAGGGGGCTGGGCAAAAAGAGCGCGGATGGCCTCGCGGCATACCTCAAGGCGGCGGCGGGCGATCCGGAAAGCCTCTGGAAGGAGATGCGCGATAACCCGCCCGGAAAGGGTAAGGCCCGCTCGGGGGCTTCCGCGCTCGCGGACGGGATGCTCGGGGTCTTGCGCGCCGGGACGATGGAGGGCGCGATAAATTTTATCCTGTATAATTGCAACTATGAGGAATATCTCCGCAGCGAGTTCCCGGAGGACTGGGAGGAGAGGTCGGAAAACATCCGCGAGATCATGTCCGCAATGCCGGAGGGCGATATCGGCAATGCTTTGGCCGAAGCGGCGCTCTTCACGGACCAGGAGGTATCCCGGGATGACGGGGACAGCGTGGGCCTCCTTACCATGCACGCCGCGAAGGGGCTGGAATTCCCGGTGGTCTTCCTCGTGGGCTTCGAAGACGGCGTTTTCCCGGGGGCTCGGTCCATAGAGCTGCCAGACGGGATCGAGGAGGAGCGCAGGCTCTGTTACGTCGGCATGACGAGGGCGCGCGAACGGCTTTACATCTCTGGCGTGATGAGCAGGCTCCTGTTTGGGAACTTCCAGCGTCTGCCGTTTTCGCGGTTCATCTTCGAGCTGCCGCAGGACAACGTGACGGTGGACGACAGGAGGAAGGCGGTCGGGGGCAATGCTCACAGTGGCGGTAACGGGAGACGTTGGAGCTGGTAAGAGCCATCTCGTAAACATATGGGCTTCGCTCGGGGCCGGCGTCATCGACGCGGACAGCGCGGCAAAATCGCAATGGTCAAAACCGGAGGTGCTGGAAAGGGCCGTCGGGCGATGGGGGGACGGCATACTCAGGGATGGGACGGCGGACTTCCGGGAGATATCGAGGCGGGCATTCAGCGACGAAGAGGAGTACCGCTTTATGAACTCGCTGATACATCCAGGTACGGTTGCCGATATCTGCCGCGCTGCGGCATCGCTGCGGGGGCTGGTCGTTCTGGAGATACCCCTCCTGTTCGAGTCAGGCGCTTTTGACTGGGCGGACTATATCGTCTACGTCAGCGCGCCCGACGCGCAGCGGATCCTGCGGAACGCCGCCAGGGGATGGGGGGCGGAGGAGATCGCCCGCCGCGAGTGTTTCATGGCCCGCCGCGACGAAAAGATGGCGAAATCCAACGCCGTCCTCGCAAATGACGGCGACATAGACAGGTGGGAGGCCGCATCCCGCGAACTGGGCATGAAGCTTATGGCGATGGCGACCGTTCACGAGTTTTCCGTCTGCTGCGCCACGCGCGAGGACGCGCAGCGTCTCGCGGCGCTGCTTGTTGAAAATCGCCTTGCGGCCTGCGTTAACATCTGGGCGGTCGAGAGCCGTTATCTCTGGAAGGGCGGGATACATGACGAACCGGAGTGGCACATGTCGTGCAAGGCGACGGCCCGTTCCCTGCGGCCTGCGATGGAGTGCGTCAGGGCAAACCACCCCTACGAGCTGCCGGCGATAACGGCCGTGGAGCTTTCGCGATCCGACCCCGCCACGCTGGAGTGGATTGTCGATTGCTGCGGGGCGTGAGACAGTGCTGTCTGCTGATGACCGGCGACGCGGCTGTACCTTTGACAGAAAGGTGTGAATAAAATGGGATTCTTTATGTCCGATTTCGCCTCCCCGGACGGGATTATCCGCTTCCTGCTCAGGCTCCCGGCAATACTCTGGGCGATCTCGTTCCATGAGTTCTGCCACGGGTGGGTAGCGTATAAGCTCGGGGACAGGACGGCGGCTTATCAGGGCCGTCTCTCCCTCAACCCGCTGGCCCATCTCGACCTGGTCGGCGCCATCATGTTGCTCTTCGTGGGGTTCGGCTGGGCGAAGCCGGTCCCGATAAATTCGAGGTACTTTAAAAACCCGCGCAGGGACATCGCGCTCGTCAGCGTAGCCGGCGCGGCCGGGAATTTTCTGACGGCCTTCGTCTGCGGCATCGTAGCCAGCGTCGCGCCATTTGCCATTAGGGGTGCTATGGGCCTCTTTATGATAACACTGCTTTACATAAACGTGGGCCTGGGCGTATTCAACCTGATCCCGATCCCGCCGCTCGACGGCTCCAAGATACTGGGCGTCATGCTCCCGCCATCTATGATGAGGGCATACTTCTTCCTCGAACAGTATGGGATGATCATAATACTGGTCTTGGTATTCACCAACATACTTCCGATGATAATGAGTCCGATCGTCTACAATGTGGCGAAGCTCCTTGCCAGGCCGTTAGTTTATTATTAGGGGGGTAACCAGCTCAATGAAAATACTTCTCACAAACGACGATGGAGTGACCTCGCAGGGCATTCAGATGATATCAAAGCTCCTGGCTGACAGAGGGTGGCTCGAGGCCGTAGTCGCCCCGGACCGCGAGCGCAGCGGCGCGGGCCATTCCTTGACGGTCGAACGCCCTGTCCGAGTGAAGCCGCTTGGCCCGGGCATGTTCCCTGGCGGGGTCGCCGCCTATTCATGCGACGGCACGCCGACCGACTGCGTGAGCGTCGGCCTTGACGCGCTCATGCCGCAGGCCGACTTCGTCGTCTCAGGGATAAACAACGGGCCGAACCTGGGAGACGACATCACGTACTCCGGCACCGTGTGCGCTGCGATGGAAGGGCTGATGCTGGGCCGGCCGGCCATAGCCGTGTCGCTCTGCACGGTGCCGGGTGACACGTTCGGACACAACATGACAGCCGCCATAGCCGCTACGGTGATACTGGAATACGTCATAAAGGCGGGTCTCCCCGAGGGCGTGCTGCTGAATGTAAACGTCCCCAACCTGCTGATACGGGACATCAAGGGCTTCATGCTCACTGGCAGGGGGAAGAGGGCCTACAAGGACAAATTCACCTGCGTAAAGGATCCTAACGGCAGGGACTGTTACTGGATAGCGGGGGAGGCCGTGGAGGAACACGAAGACGGCACGGATGTCACCGCCGTCGCGGACGGCTACGTCTCCGTCACCCCGGTACACCTGGACATGACAAACTACTCGCTCCTGTACGACATGCGCCTGGCTGGCGTGGAAGAGGGCCTGATGCAGACCCTCAAGAATGACTCGAAGAAATAGGAAAACGCTGGCCGATATCAATGAAACTGGAGATGCCCCGGGCTGTTGCCGAACGTAAAGCAACCGCTCGCGTGAGCGGGATGGTTTGCATCGTCGCCATTCGGGTTCCTGACTATAAATCAGGTTTCCTAATTCGAAAAACGACTGAACGGTTTTTTTAGGCCGCGCGCTATAGCGAACATATCGTAATAATTCCACTTCGTGCCGTCCGTGAACACGATATAAATGTTTTCCCACTTCAGCATCGACTCATAGCGGCAAAAATTTTTCAGCGTAAGTTTCCCGCTAATCAGGCCGTTTGGCCTGATTACCAGATCTGAGCGGTCGATGGCTAGACGAAACGTCGTCGGGTCCGCCCCTTCTTCTATTTTGATCACGTCGTAGGGTGGCGGGTCCTCGATTGTTTGATTCCAGATGCCGGTCTTCCACACGAACGCATTCTTACCCTCTGCCGTCAAAGAGGCGTCCTCTGTCATAGGGGGCCTGCGGAAAGGTTTCTTCCTGCCTGCCAGAATCATCGATATATCGACGCTGTACCATCTTGTGCCGTCGTACTCAAATTCTATGTAGCTATTCATTGATCGCCACGTCTGGTTAGCGAGCCAGCTCTGGATCGTGATCCCGCGGTTAGGGTTGCGGCTTGCCAAAATACGCAGGTCATCGCCAAAGCGCGATATGCGTATAGCGGCCGGGTCAATGCCCTTCCCGAATCGGACGACTATATCACCGGAGTGGTCGACTATCGTGTCGTTCCCATCGCCAATTTCCCATAAATACGTGTCGTTGCCGTCTCCTCCCTCTAACGTGTTACTGCCCTGGCTTCCTCTGATTATGTCGTCCGCCGGCGTCCCGACGAATCTCCGTTTCCTCGGGTTATCCCTGTGCAGACGATAATCATCGTAGCCGGAGTGGACATCGAAGTTCAGCGAAACGGATCTGCCCCTGTTTGTAGCCGTAATGATGGTTGTCCCGGCGGATACTGTATATATGCTCCCGTCTGATATGTACGCGACGGACGGATTGCTCGATGATATTTTTGTGCCGAAAATCGATTCGTCCAGCCGTTTTATCTTTCCGTCCGAAAAATTCCCAAACACGCTGAATCGGTAAGAGCGGTTCAGATAGCGAATTTTATCGTAGCCATCATTATAAGTCTCTATGGACAACGACTCCAGCTTCCGCATGTTGGGGTTATCCAGAAGCGTGTAATAGACTAAATCAAACACCGCAAACAAAAAAACGCCAGAGAGGATAAGCAGGGCCGGTCTGCGGCAGTGTCGCAGGGTAAAGGAGCTTTTTTCGGGAGCGGCCATGCCGCTTAAATCGCCAGGATTGAAATCCAGCCCGCAGAATTGCACGATGCGCTTCCATATACCCCTAGCGTCGCCCGGATCGAAAAACAGAATGCGGCAATGCAGGTAGAACATCAAAGCTGAAACCTTGACCAATATATCGCTTCCAGCCATCGTTTCGGCTGGAGACGGTAGCGAGAAACTTGGTATAATGACAAGCAAAGCTAAACCCCACAATTGCACGGAGCCTTGAAAATAGCAGAACGTACTCGTGATATTGAACAGCACAAAGAGCGGCAGACATACAAGCAAAACTTTTAACGTTTTTTCCCATACGCTTCGGCCTTGATCGGGATTTCCGCTAATATATCTAACCAGCGCGGTCTGCGCGTAAAAGATTGCAAACCAGACCGAGAAGTGGAAAAGAGCCGGCAAATCAAAACGACCGACAACGAGCACGAATTGCCAGCCATAATAAATAACCGCTGCCCATACTGCGGCGAATTTGACCGCAAGGATCGCGTAGTTCAGGGATCTAGGTGACTCCTCTTCGGAAAGCCAGTCGGACGGATATGGCCGGCTTTCGGAGACGGCGTCTACATGCGTGGGACTTAGCCCGATATCAGCGAACTCCGCATCGTATCCGTTTATGTCATACGCGAACCGGCGGGTCTCGTCGCTCAGGACGGCATAAGCGGCGTGAAGTTTTTTAAGTTCCGCCTCACGCTCCTGGCTCTCGGCCGAAACGGCGTCAGCCCCCGATATCTTTCGTTCGTATGCCTCCCTGACGGACTCAGGCGAGGCGTCGTTCGCCAAGCCCAAAATTGCGTAATAATCGGCGCTCATGCCCTTATAGCCACCAGCTTTCCGTTAGTTTTCCTTGATTATAGGCGATGTGGACGACGATCGCCACATCAGCGTCTTTTACCTCCGGCAGGATGGGAAAAAGGGCGTAACGCCTGGCTACGCTGAGGCCAGGCATGTGACTGGCCTCGTGCTGTCAGGGTTTTCTAGATTCTGTAAACTAATATCACGGCTATAGAGGCAGGGGCGAATATCTTGACGGTCAACGCCCATAGCGGCTGCATACTGGACCGGATGAGGCCGCCGTTTGTGGTTTCCTTCCGCAATCTCTCCGTCCAGGCCCGGTTGGCGAGGCTAAGAGGCAGATTCCTATCGCGTTTATGGGCATCATTATGTTATTGTGGATATAGTCCATGAAGTCGGAAAACGACATCCCGCATACGTTTGGGTTTCCAGAGAGCGAGCAGGAGGTATGGCGGCCTCCAGATATTGCCAAGACATATCGCGGAACCGGCAGCAGCCAGGATAAACCCCTGCCCGTCGGGCGCGACATGCCGTTGCGCCGCTCCGATCCTGAATCAAATTACGGTTCATTATGACTCAGGATCGGAATAATGCCTGTTCTAATTTTTTTGCCGCTAGGAGAACCCTACTGCTTGAGCGGTTTTCTCAAAAACCACTCGGCCAACAGAGAGCTCGCTACGTAGATGGAGCTGTAGGTGCCGACGCCGATCCCCACCAGGAACGCGAAAGCGAGGTTGGAGATGACCTCCCCGCCGAAGAAGAACATCGCCAGCACGGGCAGCAGCGTCGTGAGCGATGTATTGATGGTGCGCGACAGCGTCTGGTTGACCGAGGTGTTTATGAGGTCGAGTATGCCAACTGAGCGCAACTGCGGCCAGTTCTCGCGGACGCGGTCGAGGACGACTATGGAGTCATTCAGGGAGTAGCCGATGACGGTGAGGACCGCCGCTATGAACGACGTGGATATCTCCCTCCCCGTGAGGCTGTAGGCGCCTAGCATGATCACGGCGTCATGGACGAGCGCCAGCACGGCGACGACGCCGAAGCGGAACTGGAAGCGCACAGCCATGTAGATCAGTATGGCCGCTATGGAGACCAGCACTGCGATAAAGGCCTGCTTGCGCAGTTCCCCGCCTACGACCGGACCCACGTCGTCCACCTGTCTGACGGTGAGCTTTCCGTGTTCTTCCTCAAGCGAGGCCACAATTTGCCTGCGCAGGGCATCGTCCGAGTCCTGGTAGCGCACCAGCACGTTTTTATCGTCGTAGGCCTGTATCGTGGCCTGTCCCTGTCCGCTCTCCGAGAGGGTGTTCCTGATATCGGCGACGTCGACCGGGTTGTCGAACTCGATCTGCACCGACACGCCGCCGGTGAAGTCAACGCTGTAGTTGAGGCCCTTCACGGCAAGCAGCGCCAGGCTCGACAACATGAGGGCCGCGCTTATGGCGATGGCGGCCATGCGGTATTTCATGAATGGCAGGTTGATTTTCGAAACGTTGAAAGTAGCCATGTCTTAAAATCTCCTCCGCAAAGCCCGTTAAAGGGCTATGTTCTTCCGCACCCGCAGCATGATCTGCAGGAGCGCGCGCGTCACGATGATGTTGCCGAACATCGATGTAAGGACGCCTAGGCTCAGCGTGACCGCGAAGCCGCGGACGGGGCCTGAGCCAAAGTAGAAGAGGACGGCGGCCGCGATGAGCGTGGTGACGTTGGAGTCGAGTATTACGACGAGAGCCTTGCGGAACCCGGAGTCTAGCGCAGCCATTATCGTCTTCCCTGAGCGGAACTCCTCCCTCATCCGTTCGTAGATGAGGATGTTGCCGTCGACGGCCATGCCTATCGTCAGGATGATGCCCCCGATGCCAGGCAGGGTGAGGGTCGTCTTCAGCATGATCATGATGGCGACCAGCATGAGCATGGAAATTGTCATGGCGATGTCGGCCGCTATGCCCAAAGATCCATAATAGACGAGCATGAACACGACCACCAGCGCTGCCCCTATCAGGCCGGAACGAATGCCTGAGCGAATGGAGTCCTCTCCCAGGGTAGGCCCTACGGAACGATTCTCCAGAACCTCGACCTCGAAGGGCAGGTTGCCGGCGCGGAGCATCACGGACAGCCGGATAGCCTCGTCATATGTGAAGTTCCCCGAAATCTGAGCCTCCCCGCCGCTTATCCTGGCGCGGACCACCGGGGCGGAGATGACGACGCCGTCCAGCACGATGGCGATTTGCTTGTCTATGTTGATCGCCGTGGCGTCCTCGAACGCCCTGGCGCCGGCGCTGTTGAACCGCAGCGAGACAGCCGGCTTTTGCAGCTCGTCCCGCGTCGGCCACGCGTCCGTCAGATCCTTTCCCGTCACGTACAGATCACCCAGCAGGTATACCTCGCCGTTCTCGCCCCTGGCCGTCATGACGGAATCGTCCGACTTCGCCTTCTCCTCGAACTCCTGAATCCTCAGAACCGACTGCGCGTTGAGGCTGGCGATGTTCTGCAGCGCGCGGTTGTAGTCCTCGTCGCTTCTGTAATTTTTGCGATCCACAGGCGGCGGCATCGAGGGCCCGGCCTCTGCGACCTGCCTGAACTCCAGCACCGCAGTGCGGCCAAGGAGCTCCAGCGCCGCGTCAGGATCCTCTACGCCCGGCAGGTCGATCGCTACCCTGTCGCTGCCCTCGCGCTGAATTTGCGGCTCGACTATGCCGTATTGGTCAATCCTGTTGCGCAAAACCGCCATCAGGCTGTCTATCCCGTCCGATGTCACAGGGGTCTGGTCCGTCCCCTTTGCCAGGAGAATTATATGCGCGCCGCCCTTGAGGTCGAGCCCGAGCTTTACGCGCCCCTCAATGGGGAACACGGCTAAAAGCGCCAAGATCAGCACGACCGCTATCAAACCCAGTCTTAATTTATCCCTTCTAAGCATTGCATGCGCCTCCCGGAGTTACGCCTTGTCAGCTTCGCCCGGGTCGACAGGGGTATCGATCAGGGCTTCGCTTTCGTCTATGGTCACTTCTTCAGGGGGACGCTTGTCCTCCGCGTCCGGCGCGGCCTCTGTGCCGCTCTCTTCGCCGTTTTTGGCGGCGAGTTCAGCGCCTTCCGGGCGGTCAGCCGCCGGGCGTCTCTTCTTCTTCCTGGGCCTGAGCGGCTTTTGCTTGTTCCCGGAGACGTCCCGCCGTGCCGTGACGGATGTCTTGAGTATCCGGGCCTTCACGCCGTCCGCGATCTCAATGACAAAGGAGTCCTCAAGTATGCCAGTGACGCGCCCGAAGAAGCCGCCGGCGCTGATTACCGTGTCGCCCGGGGATATCGATGACAGCATCTTCTCGTGTTCCTTCTGTTTTTTCTTCTGGGAGCGCGATGTGAAGAAAAAGAAACCGAGCATGATCAGTACAAAAGGAAGAATGCTTAACCAACTGCCCTGTTGCTGCGCGGCGCCGCCCTCGGCGGCATAAGCCGGCAGCGCTCCCTCAAAAAGCCCTGCCAAATCCTGCGGATGCAACAAAAAAAACCCTCCTAGCGGACATTCTGCCCAAATTGATTTAAAAGGCGTCGCGGCCTTTACGCAAACGTGAAATATTTTAACATGATTTTATGGATATTTTACAGGCTCACATGAAAATTTTAAAATGGCGGCTCAGGCGCCCAGGCGCCCTCGGCAGGTACATGCCTGATTTAGAATCGGAATTATGGAATCGCTGATTAAACGTTCCCCGGGACGACACGGAGCGGATGAAGACGCCCGTTGCGTCCAAAGGTCATTTAATCAGCGATCCATTATGTATCACCTGTGGGCTATTGCCTCTATCTCGACGCTCCCTCCCAGCGGGAGGGCCTTCACGGCGACGCATGAGCGGGCGGGCGGCGACGAGCTGAAAAATTTCGCGTAAACCTCGTTCACCGTCTTGAAGTCGGACATGTCCGTCAAAAATATGAGCGACTTGACGACGTCCGACATATCCAGCCCTTGCGATTCAAGGATCGCCTTCACGTTCAAAAGTGACCGTTCCGCCTGAGAGGCCGTGTCCGGCCCGGCCAGAGCGCCCGTGGCCGGATCCAGTCCGAGCTGGCCGGAGCAGTAGAGGAAATCCCCCGCCCAGACGGCCTGGCTGTACGGGCCTACAGCCGCCGGCGCGTCAGCCGTCGATACTGTCTTTTTCATGTCCGCGTCAGCCCCCTTAACCTTTTACCTTGACGCTGCCCAGCCCGGCGTACCTTGCCGAGTCTCCAAGGGCTTCCTCTATGCGGAGAAGTTCGTTGTACTTTGCCACCCTGTCCGTCCGCGCGAGCGCGCCGGTCTTTATCTGGCCTGCGTCCGTCGCGACCGCGAGGTCTGAGATGAACGCGTCCTCCGTCTCGCCCGAGCGGTGCGAGATGACCGCGCCGTAACCCGCCGCGCGAGCCATCGATATGACCTTCAGGGTCTCGGTGAGCGTCCCGATCTGGTTCAGCTTGACGAGTATGGCGTTTGCGATGCCCGACGTGATGCCGCGCTCGAAGCGGACAGGGTTCGTAACGAAGATATCATCCCCCACGAGCTGGATCTTCCCGCCGAGTTTCTTCGTGAGGAGCGCCCACCCGTCCCAGTCCTCCTCGGACATGCCGTCCTCTATGCTCACTATTGGGTACTTCCCGCACAGCTCCTCATAGTAATCCGCGAGCTCGTCCGCCTTCAGCTTGCGGCCCTCGCCAGCCAGGCTGTAAACGCCGTCCTTGTAGAACTCGCTCGCGGCCGCGTCCATGGCGAGGCTTATCTGCCCGCCGGGCTCATAGCCGGCCTCCGCGATGGCGTTTACCAAAAACGTAAGCGCCTCGGAGTTCGCCTTGAAGTTCGGCGCGAACCCGCCCTCGTCGCCCACGCCTGTCGAGTGGTTCGACTTCTGCAATACCTTTTTGAGGGCATGGTACGTCTCCGCCCCCATCCTGAGTGCCTCCGCGAAGGACGCTGCCCCGTGGGGGACGAGCATGAACTCCTGGATGTCGAGGTTGTTGTCCGCGTGCGCCCCGCCGTTTACGACGTTCATGAGCGGCGTTGGTAGCGAATACGGGCCGAGCCCCCCTATATAAGCCCATAGCGGCAGGTTGTGGTCACGCGCGGCGGCTCGGGCGGCGGCCATGGAGACGCCCAGGATGGCGTTCGCTCCCAGCTTGCCCTTGTTCTCGGTGCCGTCTAGCTCAATGAGCCGTCTGTCCAGCTCTTCCTGGTCGGCAGGGTCGTAGCCGACGAGCTCAGGCTCTATGACCGAGTTTACGTTATCGACAGCGCGGCTGACGCCCTTGCCGGCGTAGCGGCTTCCGCCGTCGCGCAGTTCAACGGCCTCGAAGGTTCCGGTGGACGCCCCGCTCGGTACGCTCGCGCGCTCGAATATCCCGTTGTCGAGCCACACCTCGACCTCGACCGTCGGGTTGCCTCTTGAATCCAGTATTTCGCGCGCGTGTACCCCTACTATTTCGCTCATACCGCAAAAACACTCCTTCCTTTTACGTCAAAGAATTTATAGTCCATAACCTCTCTGTGTGACTATTGAGCCGTTTCATGCAATTAATGGCCATATTTTTTTAAGGAATCGCTGATTAAATGTCCTCCTAAGCGAAATGAGGCAGACGGAGATGCCCGTCGCGGCAGAGGTCATTTGACCGTCGGTTCCATGCCCCAGGGGTTTTCGTCAGGGGCGAGCCTTCTCTCCGCCGTGACTGCCGCGCACGGGGCGCCGCGTTTTATCTCGCGCTCGTCCGTCGTGAGGACGCTGGCTGATAGCACCCGCCTCGGATAGGCTACCTCTATGCTGTCCCCGCTCTGGACGACTGAGGAGGGCTTCGCCGCCCTCCCGTTCAGACGCACGGCCCCCACCTCGGTCATCTCCTTCGCCGCCGCCCTCCTCTTGACCAGGCGGGAGAGTTTCAGGAATTTGTCGATGCGCATCGGCCGGCGCTAGTCCAGAAAATCCTTCAGCCTTCTGCTGCGGCTGGGGTGGCGCAGTTTGCGGAGGGCCTTGGCCTCGATTTGCCTGATGCGCTCCCTCGTTACGCCAAAACGCTTGCCCACGTCCTCTAGCGTGTGCGCGTGCCCGTCCTCCAAGCCGAAGCGCAGCCTCAGCACTTCTCGCTCCCGCTCGCTCAGGTCCTCCAGCATCTCCTCCAACTGCTCGCGGAGGATCATGCTCGCCGCGACTTCTTCCGGGTTCGGCATGTCCTTGTCCTCGAGGAAATCGCCCAACTGGCTGTCCTCTTCCTCGCCGATCGGCGTTTCGAGGGAGACTGGTTCCTGCGCTATGCGCTGAATCTCCTCCACCCGGTCGGACGATATCTCCATCTCGGCGGCTATCTCGTCAGCGGTCGGCTCCCTGCCGAGGCGCTGGACGAGCTGGCGCGATATGCGGATCAGCTTGTTGATCGTCTCGACCATGTGCACAGGTATCCTTATCGTCCGCGCCTGGTCCGCTATGGCGCGGGTGATCGCCTGCCTGATCCACCATGTGGCGTAAGTGCTGAACTTGAAGCCCTTCTGGTAGTCGAATTTCTCCACGGCCCTGATGAGCCCGAGGTTGCCCTCCTGTATGAGATCCAGGAAGAGCATCCCCCGCCCGATGTACTTCTTGGCGATGCTAACGACGAGGCGCAGGTTGGCGTCCACGAGGTGGGTCTTCGCCACGGGATCCCCCGCCTCCACGCCCTTCGCCAGCGCGACTTCCTCGTCGGCGGTGAGGAGGGATATCTTGCCTATCTCGCGGAGGTACATCCGGACCGGGTCCGACAGGGGCAGCTCTTCCAAGGGCGTAGTGTCGTCAGCGTTCGTGACGAGCGGAAGCACGTCCTCCTCCATGTCGTCCTTGGCCTTCGGCTCGTCAACTACGTCTATGCCGAGTTCCATTATATTGAGGTAGATATTGTCGAGTATCTCGGCGGACAGGATCTCCTTGGGCAGCCTCTTCTCGATGTCCTCGTAGGTGACGAAGCCCTTCTCCCTGCCAGTGTGGAGGAGATCCCTTATGCTGTCTATGTAGTCCATCATCTCCTCGGCCGGCATCTCCTGCCCTGATGAGGCGGCTGACGTTTCCTGTTCCTGGTCAGGTTCCTGATCCGTAACGCTTGCCTTGTCCTTTTCGTCCTCTTCCATGTAATCCTCCCTCCCCTGGGGAATCATACGCTCACGCTCCTATGTTTCCCTTGATTTTTTTCGCGAGACCGTCCTTTTCCGCTATCTCGCCATTTGTCGCCTCTCCTTTGAGGCATTTTCCCGTCAGCTCGTCGTAGCGCCGCTTGAGGGCCATCATCCGGATCTCCTCTATCATCTTAGGGGCGTGATCCGCTCCGATGCCGCCTTCCGCCAGTACGGCGTCGCCCCTGGCCAGCCGTCCCGGGCAGTTGGTCTCGCCGAGCGACCTCCACCGGCGCTCGAGTTCTTCCGGCGACTCGCCGGACAGAAGCGCCGACACTACCCCGGCGACAGCCTCGTCGGCCAGGAATGGAACCACGTCCCCCTGGCTCAGGCGCGAACGCAGTCCTGCGTCATGCCAGAGGATGCTGCATACGGCACACTCAAGATCGGCGGCCTTTGACCTGCCCCTTCCCTCGTTATTGGTGCCGCTGTCTATATATACGCTGGCACCGTCCCCGGTGCCTTCTGCGTAAATTGCTGATTTCGATCCCGCGCCCTTCCTCCTGCGAAGCTCGATCTCCTTCTCCAGTTGATGCTGCAGGGCGCCGAAGCCCTCGGCTATCTTCGGCATATAGGGCTGTACATCAAGCGCTTCGAGCGACGCCAGCCCGTTCAGCACGTCCTCCTTGGCCGCCCTGCCTGCGCCAGGCGTCCTCATGTCCTTCCGTCGGATGAAGACGTGATAGAGCGGCAGCGGCAGCGCGTTTTTCAACAGCGACTCGAAAAGGGCCGCCCCTCCTTCGCCGGAGAGCAGGTCGTCCGGATCCTTGCCATGCGACAGCGAGACGACCCTGACATCGACGCCCTTGCGCGCCAGGACGTACATGCCTCTGACAGAGGCATCCTGCCCCGCGCCGTCGGAGTCGTAAGCGATGTAGCAGAGGTCTGTGAAGCGCTTTATGAGAGCGGCCTGTTCCTCGGTGAGCGACGTACCCAGGGACGCCACCGCTTCGGTGAAGCCGGACAAATGGCACCTGATGGCGTCCATGTATCCCTCGGTCAGGATGGCCCTGCCCCGCTCGCGGATCGTCTTTTTCGCGGCATACATGAGGTAGAGCAACTTGCGCTTGTTAAACAGGCTGCCCTCCGGGCTGTTCACGTACTTCGCGCCCTGGCCGTCTATCAGCCTCCCGCCGAAGCCCCTGATATGCCCCATCTCGTCGCGCACCGGGAAGATCACCCTGCCTCGGAACCTGTCGTAGAGGCCCTTTTCACCCTGTCCGGCCAGCCCGGCACCGATTATGTCCGCGTCAGGGTATCCCGCCGCCCTCATGTGCGAGAGGAGCGCGTCCCAGGACTGCGGGCTCCAGCCGAGACCGAAGCGCGTCTGCTCCTCCTTGCCGAGGCCTCTCCTTTCGAGGTAGAGGCGTGGCGCCTCCCCTCCGCTGCCCAGGAGGGATTTTTCGAAAAACACCTCCGCCGCCTCTAAGACAGGGCCTGTCTCTTTCCGCTTCTCCGCGCCGCGCGGGGCTGCCTTGGAGAGCTGCACCCCCGCCCGCCTTGCGAGCTGATCCAGCGCCTCGCGGAAGGACAGCCCCTCTATTTCCATGAGGAACGTGAAGGCGTCTCCGCCCTTGCCGCAGCCGAAGCAGTGAAACGTCTGGCGGTCCTGGGACACTATGAAAGAGGGCGTCTTTTCGCTGTGGAACGGGCAGAGTCCCTTCAGCGAGCCGCCGGCCCTCCGCAGTTGGACGTAGTCGCCTATCAGCTCCGCTATGTCGATGCGGCTCTTTACATCGCTAACGTCGTCGGACATGCGGCCCGCTCATATCTCCACTTCGCCCTCGAATACCTTGTGAACCCTGCAGTCGAGGATGACCTCGCTGCTGGAGTAATCTACTGTCATCTCGCCGCCGTTCTGGATCACGCGCACCGGTAGCCGCCGCGCGCAAAAACCGTTCTCGACGGCTGCCACGACGGCCGCGCAGGCGCCGCTGCCAGATGCCGGCGTCTCGCCGTCCCCGCGCTCCCATATCCTCATCCTGAGCGTGTTTTCGTCCAGCACCTGCACGAACTCTACGTTCGCCCTGTTTGGGAATATGGGCGCCCTCTCTATCAGGGATCCGATCGTCCCGACGGGCGTTTTTTCCAGGTTGTCGCAGAACAGGACGCAGTGAGGGCTGCCCATGGAAACGCAGGTGATGGAAAAAATTTCCGGGCCGATGTCGACGACGCGGCCCAAAATCTTTTCGCCGGGGAGGTTCACAGGTATCGACCGCGGGTCGAAGTTCGGCGTGCCGAGATTCACCCTGCCCGAAACCGCCACCCCGTATCGCGTGTGGAGTTCGAGCCGCCTCACGCCGCTCTGCGTCTCCACCGTGATCGCCCCTGGGTTTTCCGCGAGGCCCTTTTCGTAGAGGTACTTTCCGACACAGGCCACGGCGGAGGCACTCATCAGCCCCTCGCTGCCGTCCGTGTTGAAGAGCCTCATCCTGGCGTCCGCGAGATCGGAGCCGCAGATCATGACGACGCCGTGCCCGCCCACGCCGAAGTGGCGGTCGCCCAGCATGATGGAGAGGGACTCAGGCGAGCTGATGCTCTGGCCTGTCCCGCCCAGGCAGTCGAAGTAGAGGTCGTCCTTGCCGCAACTGTGCATCTTGCAGAAGCGGAGGGTCTTCTTGGCCGTGCGCATGTCGTTGATGTTCACCAGCTCTATGTTCTCCTCGCTGTAGCGGCTCTTCAGGCTCTCCGCCACTGCCCTGGCCGTGTCTATGGACGTGAGGCACGGGATCCCCAGCCTCGTGGCGAGCGCCCGGATCTGCGCGCTCTCTCTGGCCGGATCCCGCCCGCGCTTCGACGTCGAGACCACGTACCTGGCCTTGCCGCTTTCGAGCAGCGTCATGGCGTTGTCGCAGGCCTCGCTGATCTTGTGTATGACTATGGGCTGGAGCCCGGCGCGTGAGAGCGCCAAAGCCGTCCCCCTCGTCGCGTAGATCGTGAAGCCCAGCGCGGCGTATTTCTTGGCGACCTCGACTATCTCCGGCTTGTCGTCGTCGCGGACGGTAAACAGGACGCCGCCGCCCCGCTCCAGCTTATAGCCCGCTGCGGCCAGCCCCTTATACATCGCTTCTTCGAGCGTCTTGCCTATGCCCAGGACCTCGCCTGTGGACTTCATCTCGGGGCCGAGCTGGGCATCGACGCCCAATAGCTTCTCGAACGAGAACACGGGAACCTTCACGGCGGTGTACGGGACTAGCCCGTATAGCCCCGTCCCGTACCCCATGCCAGCCAGCCGCTCTCCGAGCATGGCGCGGGTAGCCAGCTCGACGAGCGGCACCCCTGTCACCTTGCTGATATACGGGACGGTGCGAGAGGCCCTGGGGTTTACCTCTATCACGTACAATTCGCCCTCGTGCACGATGTACTGGACGTTTATAAGCCCCTTCATGTTCATGGCCCGCGCCATCTTGGCGGTGTGATCCACGACCCGCGCGATCAGGCCGTCCTCGATGTTTAGCGCAGGGTACACGGCGATGGAGTCCCCGGAGTGGATGCCTGTCCTCTCGACGTGTTCCATTATGCCTGGTATCAATATGTCCCGCCCGTCGCAAACGGCGTCCACCTCGATCTCTATTCCTCTCAGGTACTTGTCGATCAAAACGGGGGCTTCGATTCCCTCCGAGAGGATCATGTCCATGTACTCGCCCAGGTCGTCGTCCGAGAAGGCGATGGTCATGTTCTGCCCGCCCAGTACGTAGGAAGGGCGCACCAGCACGGGGTACTCCAGACGGTTGGCCACGGCCATGGCTTCGTCCTTTGTCCGCACCGTCCCGCCAGCCGGCCGGAGTATGCTCAGTTCCCCGAGCATTGAGTCGAAGCGCTCCCTGTCCTCCGCTAGGTCGATGCTGTCGAACGGGGCGCCGATGATGTCATACCCGTTTTTGTGGAGAAACCCAGCCAGCTTTATGGCCGTCTGCCCCCCGTAGGCGACGACGACACCGACAGGGCGCTCCAGTTCGAGGATGTCACGGACGTCCTCCGGCGCGAGCGGCTCGAAGTAGAGGCGGTCGGCCGTGTCGAAATCGGTGGAGACGGTCTCGGGGTTGTTGTTTATCATCACGACCTCGTAGCCGAGCCGCTTCAGGACGCTGACGCAGTGGACGCTCGAGTAGTCGAACTCTATGCCCTGGCCTATGCGGATAGGCCCTGAGCCTAAGACCACTACGGTTCCCCTGCCCTTGTCCCTGGCTATGACCTCTTCCGCCTCGCTGCTCCCGTCGTGCGTCGCGTAGAAGTACGGCGTGACGGCGGCGAACTCCCCGGCGCACGTGTCCACCATCTTGTATGAGGCGGGCAGGTGGCGTTTTACGGCGCGGCCCGAGATCTTTTCGAGAACGGCGTCCGGGTAGCCCAGGCGCTTGCCCTCCCTGTACGCGGCGTCAGAGAGGCCGTCCGCCCGCAGCCTGGCCTCGTACTCCGCCAGGCCGCGTAGCTTGTCCAGATACCACAGGTCAATCTTCGTTATCTCATGGATTTCCTCGCATGAGACGCCCCTGCGGAGCGCCTCGAAGATCTGGAACAGCCTCTCGTCCGTCGCGGTCCCGATAGAGCATAGCAGCTCTTCGTCAGGGCAATTTTCCAGCTTTGAGAGGAAAAGCGTCTGCTGGTGTATCTCAGCCCCTCGGACGGCCTTCATGAGAGCGGCCTCGAAGCTCGTGGCGAGCGACATGACCTCGCCGGTGGCCTTCATCTGGGTGCCGATCATGCGCGGCGCGCCCGAAAATTTGTCGAACGGCCAGCGCGGGAACTTGAGGGCGACGTAGTCCAGCGTCGGCTCGAAACAGGCGCACGTCTTTCCCGTGACCGCGTTCGGTATCTCGTCGAGCGTGTAGCCGACGGCGATCCTCGCGGCCACTTTCGCTATCGGGTACCCTGTCGCCTTTGACGCGAGCGCTGAGGAGCGCGACACCCTGGGGTTCACCTCTATGACGGCGTACTCGAAGCTGTCGGGGTCTAGCGCGAACTGGCAGTTGCAGCCGCCCTCTATCTCCATCTCAGTGATGATGTCGAGCGCGGCGGTGCGGAGCATCTGGTACTCCATGTCGGCCAGCGTGAGGGCCGGCGCCACCACGATGCTGTCACCGGTGTGGATGCCCACTGGATCGAAGTTCTCCATGCTGCATACCGCTATGACGTTCGCCGCCGCGTCGCGCATGACCTCGAACTCGATCTCCTTCCAGCCCGCCACGGACTTCTCCACCAGTATCTGTGTTATCGGTGACAGGCGCAGCCCGTCGCGCGCAATCTTCCGTAGGCTTCCCTCGTCCTGCGCCATGCCGCCCCCTGTCCCCCCGAGCGTGAAGGCGGGCCGCACGATCACCGGGTAGCCTGTCTCGTCCGCGAAGGCGGCGGCGGCCTCTACGTCCTCCACGACCTTCGACGGTATGACGGGCTGGCCGATCTTCATCATGGTCTCCTTGAAGAGCCTCCGGTCCTCGGCACGGTCGATCGTTTCCGGCCTTGCCCCCAGGAGCCGCACGCCGTTTCGCTCCAAGAATCCCTCCTTGGCCAGCTTCATCGCCAGCGTAAGGCCGACCTGCCCGCCCAGGGTCGGCAGGAGGCTGTCCGGCCTCTCCTTCTCTATTATCCTTTTAAGCACCGTGACCGTGAGCGGCTCGATGTAGATGGCGTCCGCCGTAGCAGAGTCGGTCATTATCGTTGCAGGGTTCGAGTTCACCAGCACTATCTCGAGCCCGTCCTCCTTCAGGGCGCGGCAGGCCTGGGTGCCGGCGTAGTCGAATTCGGCTGCCTGGCCGATCACTATCGGCCCGGAGCCAATCACCAGCACCCTGCGTATGTTCGGGTCAAGCGGCATTTGCGCCGGCCCCCCCGTCCATCAGGCGCATGAAGCGGTCGAAGAGGAACGCCGTGTCCCTCGGCCCGGCTGCGGCCTCCGGGTGGAACTGCACGGTGAATGCGGGTATCGATCTGTAATCTATGCCTTCACAGGTTCCGTCGTTCGCGTTGACATACCGGATCTCGGCAATATCGCGGTCGAGGCTCCGGGGAACCACAGCGTAGCCGTGGTTCTGAGTCGTTATCGAGACGCGCCCGGTCCTCTGGTCGCGGACGGGCTGGTTCGCCCCCCTATGGCCGTACTTTAGCTTCTCGGTGGCGCCTCCCATCGCGAGCGCGAGCAACTGGTGTCCGAGGCATATGCCGAGCGTCGGGACGCGGCAGTCCATGAGCTTTTTCAGCTCCTTCACGATGCCGGGGTTGTCCAGGGGATCCCCTGGGCCGTTGGTCAGCATTACGCCGTCCGGCTTATAGGAGAGTATGTCGACGGCGCTCGATCTGTGCGGCGCCCTTATCACGCGGCAGCCGCGCGCGACGAGCGACCTTATGATATTCTCCTTCGCGCCGAAGTCCCATAGGACGACGACCCTGACGGTGTCCCGCCCGGAGAATACGGCGACTTCCTTGGCGGATACGCTCGCCACCGCGTCGCGGATGTGAAAGCCCTTGAGCGCTTCGAGGTCTGCCTCTTGCGGGTTTCTCGTTATTAAGCCGTTCATCGTGCCCGACTCGCGGATGACCCTGGTCAGCGCGCGGGTATCCACGCCGCAGATCCCTGGTATGCCGCTTGCGGCCAGGAACGAACCCAGGTCGCCCTCGCTCCTGAAGTTTGACGGGCTGCGGCACCACTCCCTCACCACGTAGCCCTTCGGCTGGGCGCAAGCGCTCTCGAAGTCAGCCGGTATCACGCCGTAATTGCCGATCATGGGGAACGTCTGAACCACAATCTGGCCGTGGTAGCTCGGATCGGTCAGCGTCTCAAGGTAGCCCGTCATCCCGGTCGTGAAGACGACCTCCCCGACAGCCTCACCTGATTCGCTTGGAGCGCCGAACGGCGTCCCCTCGAATACCTGGCCGTTCGACAAAACCAAGTAAACAGCCTCAGCCAATAGAACTCCTCCTTAATTTTAGTTCATTAGTTCAATTTATTATGCCCAATATTTTACCATTTAATTTGCAAACGCGTCCATTATCCGGGCGTAAATCTATACGCCCTGCTTTAAATGGTCGTTCCATACCCGGACGGTATTTTTACCGCTGCGTTTGGCTTCGTACATGGCGTCGTCGGAAAAGCGCACGGAGGCGTTGTAGTGTTTCCCGGGGTGCAGCTCGGCCATCCCGGCTGACACGGTAACTTTTATGACCTTCTCCGTGCCTTTTATGCGCACTGCGGAGGCCTCCACGGCCCTGACTATCGCCCAGACGCGCTCTTTCGCGGCTTCGATGCCAGGGCAGTCCAGCATCACCAGGAACTCCTCGCCGCCCCAGCGTGCGGTCGCCCCGTCCGTGTCCACGGTGTCCTTGATTATCGACGCGACGTTCTTCAGCACCTCGTCGCCGGCGTCATGCCCGTAAGAGTCGTTCACCTTCTTGAAGTCATCTATGTCTATCATGACGACGAACGCCTGCCCCGTGCCGTCCGCGAGATCCCCGCACTTCTGGAGGAGCTTGTCGTTCATCGCCTGCCTCGTGAGCAGCTTCGAGAGAAAATCCGTCGAGACCGCGGAGCTGAGCGTGTTGAGGCGGTCTATTTCGTCCGTCGCGTCCTGTAAGCACTCCATAAACTCGTTATCGCTCAGGTAGTGGAGGTAACGCCTATAGTGTAGCCTCTGGCCGCTCTTCGGGGATATCAGCGTTTTCTGGGACACCGTCATGTCGATGCCTTTGTCCTTCATGTATCCCATCTCGGCAATGTATTCCGAACGCAAGTCCCTGCCGATCACCTTGGACATTTCGTCGATGCTGTTTTCCCTGCCTTTCAGCTCGAACCCCCAGTTCCTGAATATGGGGTTGTCGCCTTTGCTGATGATCCTCCCGGTCTTGAGGTTGCCCCATATCAGGTCAAACGTCTGCTGTTTCATTATCAGCCGGGATATCTGCCTGTCATACCTGGACAGGCGGTTGAAGGAGTAGAGCACCATTGTCAGCATGACGGCGCCGAGGATCGCGACTGCCTGCAATATGCTCCTGCGAGACTCGCGGAACCTGATGTAGTCCGATTTATAGCGGTCGGAAAGGTGCCTCCACCCGCTGAGCGAGTTTGGGTAAAGCGCCTGGTGCAACATCACTGCCTCGTTATACAGCTTGTTCAGCACCTCGTTTTGCGTACCGCACATCACCTTCACCCAGACCAGTGCCTGCGTGTCGTCGAATTCGCGCAGGTCGTAGTCTTTCAGGATCGTATATTGATAATTGAACGTCATCTCGCTCATGAACGCCACGTCAACCTGGCCGTTTCTGAGGGCGTCCAGCAGGGCCGCGCGTGAACTGTAGATCTTGTTGTGGCGCCTCTCAGGCGCGTCATCCCAGTCGATGTACGTGAGGCCGTTCAGCGTCGTGCCGACGACGGCTTCCTCGATGTCCTTCTTCGTGTCCCTGTACGCGTAAGCTCTGATGTTGTCGCCCCATATAGGCAGCGAGTACGTCAGGCCGTGATCGCGCGTGAGCTCGTGCGTGTACGCGTCCAGCGCGAAATGAGTGCGCCCTGATCGGATCTGATCCGCAGTGGATGAGGGGCTCGCGCCGGAGCTGCCGATATCCTGAATGATGATCGGTATCCCCGTCAGGTCTTCAAAAACGCCGTTTATTTCGAGCATGAACCCCTTGCGCCCGCCTCTTTCGACAAAGCTCAGCGGATACATGTCGCCGCCGTCGATCATCCTGATCTCCTGGTAACGCTCCCTGACGGACGCTATATCCAGGGCGTGTCGCCTTCTGGCCGCGTCCAGTATCGCGTCTCTTCTGGCCTCTTCGATGGATTCTTTCAAGGCGGGTCCGGAGGGCGAGTCCAAGAAGCGGTTCAGTATGTCGATGAGCGGGGCCAAGCCCTCGTTCATCGTAATGAGGTACTGCTCCGCGTTGAAATTCTGGTCGGCGAACTCGTGCCTCACGCCTGGAAAGTTTATGATCTCGATCTCGGTGTTGTTGAACGCCAGGACGCAGTCGACATCCCCGCTTCGGAGGGCGTCCAATAGCGCCGGCATGGAGTCGAAATGCACGGCCTTCCCGTTGGGGTATAGGTATGAGGCCAGCCCGTCCCTCATGATATTCTCGGTCAGGAGGCCGACTCTTTTGCCGCTGAGGGCGAGTTCGTTCCCGATGGGGCGTCCGACCGTGCTGACGATCTGCGCGCTGTTGCGGAATACTGGGACGCTC
Source organism: Synergistaceae bacterium (assembly GCA_031263445.1). GTDB lineage: Bacteria > Synergistota > Synergistia > Synergistales > Synergistaceae > JAIRNC01. The sequence continues at coordinate 23,516 of JAISFV010000034.1, forward strand.
GTGATATATTTCCGCCTCTTCTCCTCCGAGAGGGAGACGAACCCGAACAAGTCGGCCGACTGGTCATCGACGGCTGCGAAGGCGTCTCTCCAGGCGACTTTGCGCAACTCTGTCTCGATGCCGAGCTCTTTGCGCATGAATCCGACTATGGGTACGAGCATACCCTGCCCCGCCTTCCCGTCGTCCGAATAGAGCAAGTCAAAAGAGTACGCGAGGACGAGAGGCTTCCCGCGAATGGAGGCCAGGTAATCCTTTTCAGGCCCTGTAAGGCTGAAAGGCGCCGCAGACGCGGGCCTGGCCGCGAGAACGGACACCAGCAGGATCGCCGCCAAGGGAACCTGGAACCGTCGCGCCCGCCTGAGCCAAACCTTCTCCTGTTTCATCTGATATATCGCGCCAATCGCTTCGCCTAGCGCGTGAGGCACTCGTGCCAAGAATGAACGAATGTGTTTTGCCCGATTCATTTAATTTTCCTCGTCTCCTGGGGTGGCAGGATTTCCAGGTCATACTCTCATACCTGATCCACCGCAGTGTTTTTCTGAGTATATCCTCGAATTAGCCTATTGTACATCCTGATATTATGAAAGAATCACCTATTCCTTTTTAAAAAAATTGAAAATGGCTTCATGATTATGCCAGAGATGTCTCAAGGACAGGCATTTAGGACATGCTGATTAAGAAAATGCCGGTTATTGGCAAAGCGATATTTTATAATTTAAGAAGGCAGGTGTGCCGTTTACGTGAAACACAATATGATACTTGATTTTATCGAGTTTGCGGAGTATTCTGATAGATGACTATAGGTGCTGGCTGGATAAGCGGCACTGGGTATTCGGGCGTTTGGAGGATGCGATGTCTCTCTCTAAAATGATAAAGGTCCCAATAGATATGCTGGATTCCTGCGATGGCGTGGTAGCGAGGGAAGTGGTTGCGCCTGACGGCGTCGTGATGCTCCCGGTCGGCGTCGATATAAGCCTTTTCGAGGCATCTATTGGTCTGCTCATCAAAAAAATGAGGGACTGCGGCATCGAATACGTCTACATAAACCCCCCGCAACAGCTCTCCGAAGACGACATAGAAGAAATACTGCAAAAAGTATACTCCGACGACGACCTGCTCATAGACAAGCAGAAGGCCAGGGACGTAGTAAAGCACGTGGACAACGTTTTCAACAATATCCGGGCCGAGGACGACATAAGGCCGGAGATGGTGGACGCCATGACGAACATGGGCTCTTCGCTGACGGAGGATCTGCTGCGCAACCCGTCCGTGACGCTCTCGCTGGGGCAGGTCAAGGCTGCGGACGAGTATACGTTCGTCCACTCATTCAACGTGGCCGTCCTCACTGGCTACCTGGCCAACAAGCTCCACCCGGGCGACGAGCAATACCTCCAAAAGATGGTCCTGGGCGGGCTCATGCATGACCTCGGCAAGGCCAAGATACCCCTCGATATCCTCAACAAGCCGGCCCCGCTCTCCAAGGACGAATTTGCTCAGATGCGGCGGCACCCGGAGATCGGGGTCAGTCTCGCCGTGAAGTCAGGCGTAAAGGATCATGACATACTGGGTATAATAGGGGGGCATCATGAAAAGTGGGGCGGCAAGGGATACCCAAACAAGCGCAAGGGCAAGGAGATCCCGGAGGTCGCGCGGATCGCGGCGGTGGCCGACGTGTTCGACGCGCTCACGGCGCGGCGCGTCTACAAGAACGCGATGCCGTCACGTGACGCGGTGACGCTGATCCTGAACGACGTCGGCACCCACTTCGACCCGAAGGTAGCGCGGGCCATGCTGGTCAGCCTCGGGCTCTATCCGCCTGGCTCCATCGTGTCGCTGTCCGACGGGCGGGTAGGGGTAGTCATCTCGGGCGGGGGCAGGGATCTCGTCCGGCCCGTCGTGATGCTGGTTGATCCGAAGAGCAAGAAGGATACTAACGGCGGCGTCCCGACTTTCATAGACCTGAAAAACGAAAAGTCGCTCTGCATCACCAGCTATATAGGACAGGGCGACAAGAGAGAGCTCGGGATATGAGGAAGCGGCCCGCTGGGCCGCTTCCTAGCCAGGTGCCTGAATGGCGAATGTTTAAACCTAGGGAACCCTCTCCTAAACGGCAAAATGCCGTCTAGGTCAACAGACCGGCGCTTCCGCGTCAGTATTTTTTAAACGAGGAACCCTTGGCTTTGCAGATGGGGCAAATATCAGGGGCGCTGCCCTTTTCGATGTAGCCGCAGACAGGGCAGAGGTAGTACGCGGCACCCGTGTCGCTGCCTATGCCGCTCAGTGCCTCCTTGTACAGCTTCGCGTGAACCTCCTCCGCCGCCTTGGCAAGCCCGAAAATGCGGAGGGCCTGCTTCTGATCCTCGCTCTCCGCAGCCTTCTCGAAATCCGGATACATCGTCTTGTATTCGTAGGTCTCGCCATCGACTGCCGCAGCGAGATTGGCCTTCGTGTCGCCTATCTTGCCCGCGAGTTTCAGCTCTGCCGTCGCGTGGATGTTTTCAGCGTCAGCGGCTGCCAAAAACAGCCTCGCTATATCCTTGTGCCCCTCCTGCTCCGCTACAGCCGCGAAAGCGGTGTACTTGCGGTTCGCCTGAGACTCGCCCGCGAAGCCGGCCATCAGGTTGTCGTTTGTCTTCATGATAAAAAACCTCCCACTCTTTTTTGCATATCTAAACCACCCGATCTATTTTAAAATCATTTCAATTTTAGCTGTCTTTCCTTTCCTGTCAAGCCCCCGTTGAAAATCATCAGCTTAACTGCTGAGTCGTCCCAGACTGCCAGCCCGAACTTCCCAGCCCGCTGCTCACTCCGTGAGCCGGGTCCAAAATGCGTATTTATCGTCAGATGCCAGAGGGGCGAGGATTTAAAAAACACCTGTCCTGGGCTGATTCGCTAGCTGGACAGCCGTGTCAGCGCCGATTATTTGCCCGCGTCGCCTGAGAGGGGAGTTTCGCTTTTTTTTACCTCCGGGATGACGATATCCGGATCCCTGTCCAGTATCCGTTCCTTTATGTGCCTCAGCCTCCGCCCGTCCGGCGGGTGCGAGTTGAAGCCGGATGGCTCTGTCTTGCCGCCGAAGAGCGCCAGGCGCTCCAGCGACGTGTACAGGCCAGTCGGGTCCCTGTCTCCCTTGAACGCGAGGTCAACAGCGAAGTCGTCGGCCTCGACCTCCTGTTCCCTGCTGAAACCGGCGGTTGCGAGTTCAGCCGCCATGCCCACAGCCGCTTTGCCAACAGTGTTGTCTCCCAAGACCTTGCCCAGGAGAATACTGGCTATCCCTACGCCCGTAGCGTTGCTGACCCTGCCCGAATAGTGCTTCAGGACAGCGTGGCCGGCTTCATGGGAGAGTACGCCGAAGATTTCTTCCTCCCTCGCAAGGATTTTCATCAGCGCCCGGGTCACGGTCACCGATTTCCCGGCTGTGACCCATGCGTTCGGCGAATCGCTTTCCTCTATCGAGAGCGGCAGCGGCGTTATCCCCGCAATCCGGCAGACATCCGCCCAGGCGTTTCTCACCGCCCTCTCCGAAACGTTTGCGGACGCGGCGCTGCATGAAATGGCCAAGGCTAGGAGCGAAAGGGACGCTGCCGCGAGTGTTTTCCAAAAATATCTGCGCACTGTCGTTGTCACCTCGCTTTTTCTGATGAGATCTCTCTATGGGATTGTATTGTAAAAACTAAAAAGATTCAACGCGAATTCCCGAAACATGGATAAGTTTGCAACACTTGACAAATTATGCGCGCCGCAATACTATAAACAACGAAAAGAAAGCGTGCGGAGGTGAAAAATGTTACCGTTGGTGGCTGTTCCCATAGGGAGTGAAGTAACTGTGGCGAAGGTAAGGGCGGAGGAAAGGGTAAAAAAACACCTCGAGGATCTGGGCATACTGGCGGGGCAAACGGTCACGCCGATGTCGGACAGTATGGGCAACACGGTGTTAAAGGTGAGGGAGAGCAGGCTGGTAATAAATCAGGGGCTCGCCCGTAAGATATTCGTGCAGGAGTAATTTTTAGACAGTATAAGTAAAAGCCGGTTTATTAATCAGATGCCTGAAGAGTAAGGATTTAGACCTTTGCTGTGCCTGCCCGAAACGGCAAAATTCGTTTTGATGAATTAATCGCTGTTTGCATAAGTTTGCACTGCCTCACCATCGTGGAGGCGGTTTCCTTTGGGGGTGGATTCATGGGCGTCGTTGATTTTTTGGTGGCCGCCTTTGCTGTAACTCTCGTAGCCGTCACAGTGTTCCACAAGGCACGGGGGGTAAAAAAGGGCGGCTGTGCGTGTGACGGGTGCGGTTCCTGCCGTTCTGAAACCGAAAAAAACCGTTGACCTCAGCCTAGCGCCATTTGGAAAAGGCTGATCTTGCGATACCAGCCTCCCTGCGCCCTACGCGAGAAAATCCCTGAACGCTTCCGGCAGACGCGATACGACCGTGACGCCCCTGAGATCCGAAGGGAGGCTCGGATGGTCGGGAAGCCCTAGGGAATAGGCGTGGAGGAATACCCTGTTTTTCACCCGCGTCTGAGTGAAACAGCGCCGCTTGGGGCCGTACTTCGAATCACCGGCTATGGGGTGGCCTATCGCAGACATGTGGACCCTCGCCTGATGCGGGCGGCCCGTGACCAACTCGAGTTCGACCAGTGAGAAAACTGCCCCGACGTCCAGCACCCTGTAGCGCGTGAGCGCTTCCTGTCCTTCTCCAGCCGTCACCATGTTGGACAGCTTGTCCTTGCGGAGCGTTATGTCTATCTCCCCTTCGGCGGGATCCGGGCGTCCGTAGACGACGGCCCTGTAAATTTTCTTGACGAGGCCTTCTGACATAAAGCTCCAGAGCAGGCGGAGCGTCGGCGCGTCCAGGGCGATCATCATCACGCCTGACACGTTCCTGTCAAGACGGCCCACGAGCGCCGGCCTGAAATCGTCACGGCGCCAGTCGAGCTCGTCCCACGCCCTCGTGACGACAGAATCCCCCCCGCGCCTGTCAGGCTGGCTCAGGAGGCCGGGCGGCTTGTCTACGAACCAGAGGGCGTCCGTCTTTAGGACTGTCCGGAGTTTCGGAGCGGCCGTCGTTTTTTTTAGAGCGGACGTCACGCTTACGGTGCTTTGCGCGGGCCTCTTGCGCTCGGCGGCCCAAGGGGTCGTCACGGCGCACCCGGCCGTGAGCCTCGCCGCCCCCTCGCTTCTGCCCCCGTCGACCCGCACCTCGCCGTGCCGTATCGCCTTCATGATGGCCGACAGCGGCACGCCGGGATAAAGCCCGCGCAGCACCCTGTCCAGCCGTCGGCCGGCCTGGTCTGCCGTAACGGTGAAGCAGTCCGGCCGACGCTCCGTGCGGGACGCTGCGCCCTCAGTTCCCTGCCGCTGCTTCATTCGGGCTGCTTGCCGGTGTCCTCCAGAACCGCCTCTGCGCGGCAAAGTGGAAGGCGGAGATATTCTGCCCGGGCTGCAGGTCCTTCACCGCGTCCTTCCAGCAGAACAGCCTGAAGTCGAGCTCGTCGGCGGCAGAGACTATGAGCGCTTCCAGCGTCGCCGGCAGGACGGGCGATCCGAACTCCTTCTGGCCGTGGTGGCTCAGCAGGATATGGCCTATCTCCAGCCTCAGATTCTGGGGCAGGTTCGCGTCACTGGCCAATCTGTCGAAGGCGGCGTAGCCGAGGGCGATATGCTCCAGCACGGCCCCGGGCAGCGTAATTTCCGGGATCGGGGACATGGAGTACGAATATATCTTCCCTATGTCGTGCAGTAAGGCCCCGGCCACGACGACGTCTATATCCAGAGACGGGTAGATATCCGCGTAAGTCTCCGCCATCGCCTTCGCGGAATCCGTCACGGCGAGGCTGTGTTCGAGGAGGCCGTGGGCGTAGGCATGGTGGTTTAAGACAGCGGCCGGGGCGTCTCGGAAGGCTGACCCGACCTCTCCCGCGAATACCGACTTTAAAAAATCCCGGATCTCCGGGCGGCACGAGCCGATCATCGACTCGAGTCTCTCGGCAAGCACGGGGAGAGGTATCTCAGAGTTAGCAATGTACTGCGTCGGGGGACACTTTTCCTGGTTCAGCAGCGTTATGGCGTTGAAGTTGTACTGCGTCTGCCCCCTGAAATCGGCCACTTTCCCCGTGACGCCCACGACCTTGCCCTTGAGGCCTTTTATGCCGGACTCCGCGAGCATGTCTGGCTTGGTCTCGAGCTCAGGCGTAGACCTGTCCCACCATCCAGCGTCGGACCAGATCTTGGCGTTCAGGTTCCCGTGCCTGTCCGATACTGTTATTTCCCAGTACGGGCGCCCGTTTTTATCCGTCTTCTTTACAAGGGCGTTCACTACGAAGATGCCCTTAAAAACCTCGGCAACCCCTAGCATCTTGATATCCGAGGTATTCGTCATCTTAGGAGAAGCGGGCGTGGTCGGCATGTTTTAATTCATTTCCTTTCAGACAGAGATGGCCTAGCCGGCTAGGGCGGGCGCCATGGGATCGCGCCCCTCTCAATCGTCGAAATTCCCGGCGATTTCCTTCGACCTGTTCGGCGCCTGCTCTGGCCCGTACTTTACCCTCGGGCTCCTTATGACGCGTTCGGGCGAGGCGTTGTGGTCGGGTCTGCGCAGCGCTAGCTCCAGCACCTTCTCCGAAACCCCTTCGGTGCCGAATGCCTTGATGAACCTCCTGCCCCAGTCGGCTATCTCATCCACGATGCGCCCGACGATGTGATCCGGTTCGGCCAGTATCCTCTCGTGGAACGGGAGGTTCAGCTTCTTGTAGTCGCCGCTCTTGCGGCTCCAGCCCTTTCCGTCCGCGTCCGCCGTTATCTCACGCCAAAGCCCGTCCGATATGCCGCGGCTGCTCTCTTTTATGTAAGACCCGCCTTCCGTTACGGCGTTGCCGGTATCAGGATCCATCTTTATGCCGAAGACGACGTTCTGGAAGAGGGTCGCGACGTTGCCCTTGTTTATGCCGTATCCGGAGAACCTGGAGACCTTGTCGAACGGCGTCCCCGATATCCCGTGCTGCGCGATAGAGACGCCGTAAGGCGCTATGGCGTCGGCTATCTCCTTCGTCCTCGCCAGGTCTATGCCCTCGCTAACGCCCGCTGCGGTGTCATACGTCCCGTGCAGGCTGCCGTTGGAGATGGCGAGGTAGTCTGGGAATACCCCCCACGAGTTGAGCCCGCCGATGAAATAAAGCGCCTCTTCGACGGTAGTGAGCTCGCCGGCGCCCTTTATCTCGCCGACCTCCACCTCGAGGCCGAGCGACGACGGGAGCCACGTACCCAGGTCGCGCGTCGCGGCGAGGTTCGCGTAGTCGTCGAGGTGAGACGCGTCTATAGCCACGGAAGTGAAGCCGTTCGCCAAAATGCGCGTCAGGTGCCCGACGCCCTTGCGGAGGTCGTCAGCCCCTTTTATCGCGTAGTGGTCGGCGTGGAGCGCGAAAACCACCCCGTGGCCTAGCTCCGCCGAGTATTTCATGGCATAATCCGGGATGTTGTCATAGGTAGCCCCGCAGTAAGTATTCTCTGACTTAGCCAGCTCGATCAGTACGGGCGAGTCCATCTCCTTCGCCGCCTTCAAAAGCCCCTTTATGACGAGCGCGTTTCTCGCGTTCCCGGCCAAGACTATCGCGCCGGCCTCTTTTGCCGCCGATGCTATGTCGCGCCCGCTCACGAGGCACAGCGGCTCATTCCCGTACAGCGCCTGCACGTTGAGCGGACGCCTGTCGAGCAGCGCCTTGTAGCTTTTGCTTCCGGTATCCATATTTACGATCCTCCTTAAATCCAGCGAAAAGTCCCCCGAGTTAAAGGCTGGTTTATTGTCAGATGCCTAGAGGGCGAAGATTCAAACCCTGCTGGGATCAGCGCGCTGAAACGATAAATATTGCAAACTGGCGTAAGGGGATTACTCCAAGGTTATGGCCTCCCCGCCTCCCGAGAGGACGCTCACCGCAAAGTAAGCCATCGACCTCAAGTCGTCCTCGCCCGGATATACAGCTTTCTTCCCTGGGATCCAGCGGATGCGCTCCATGACGAGTTCGATGAAGAGCGCGTTCTCCGCGCATATCCCTGTCAGGATCACCGCGTCCACCTTGCCCTGGAGCACTGTGGCCTGCGCCGATATCTCCTGGGCCGTCTGATACGCGAGGTTCCTGGCCACTATGCCGGCGAACGCGTCCCCGTCTTCGTACCGCTCTATCACGTCGTTGAGGTCATCGCTCCCGGTATAGCTCTCGAGCCCGCCGCGGACGTTGACGTTATTGGCGAGGTCGCCGATCGACCACATGCCGCTGTATGCCATGGACACCAGCCGGGTCGCCGGGATCGACCCGCTCTTAGACAGCGAGAACGGCCCTCGCTCGTTTGAGTCGGAGAGGTCGAGCACCCGCCCCCCGCTGCACGAGCAAATCAAAAAGTTCTCCCCGAGATCGGCCACGATCACGGAGGCCCCGGATACGCGCAGACCGGCCTCCCCGGCGAACCTGCGGAGCGCGGCCTGTATGTTGAGCGTCTCAGTCGCCCTGCCGAACGACAGTTCTGGCAGACCCGTCACCGTCGAAAACGGCTCTAGCTCGTCGCTCGAAATGGAGGACGTCACGGCGAGCGCGACGGCGTTTCTCGGGCGGGCCAGCGCCTCCGCCAGGACCGGCCCCAAGTCGAGCGGGCACTCGTGAGGCGCGCTCCTCTTCGCCCTTTCGAGAAAACCTGGGTTCACTGCGTAAATCCCTCCCGGCAGCTTCAACGACGGGCATACCGGCGAGACGACCGCGTCTATCGGGCTGTCTCCAGCCTGCCCGAATGCCGCCAAGGATTCTTCTATGGCCCTCAGCCTGTGTCCCCACTGTCCCGTGATGGTTCTGAAGCCGGACAGCTCGTCCTTGTCATGGCGTATCTCGCGGCGCATCGAGTCTGTGTCGTCCGTGAAAAGCCCTATGCGCGTCGCAGCCTCGCCTGGAAATAGCACAAGCACCCTGAAGGACATGCCGTCACCCCCGTCTTGACGATCCCTTCATCGTTTTACCGATTCTATCACCTTTTTCGATTGTCGAAACTGCAAAAAATGTTGTATACTCTAAAAATCTTAAATTAAGGAAGCGCTGATCAAACAGCCGAAGCGACGCGTTTGGACGTGCGGGTTCAGAGGAGGTTTGAATCTTCAGTCTTTAAGCCTCTGAGAAAAAATCAGATTTTCCTTAAAAGTGCAAAGGGGTTGCGGAGCGGTGTCTATTTGTTATATCGAAGGCTCATATCGTCCGACGGAAAAGTGCGCCCTGCCCGTGACTGATCTCGCAATAGCGCGTGGGGTCGGGGTTTTCGACAGCTTGAGGGGTTTCGGCGGGAAGCCTTTCGCTATGGAAGAGCACATGAGACGCCTTGAGGAAAGCGCGCTAGGCATCGGCATAGCCGTGGGCGACACAGTGGAACGGATCAAGCAGGTGATAACCGACGGCCTCAAAAGGAGCGACTGCCCCGGCGGCGGCACTTGCCTCGTCAAGTCGTTCATAACCGGGGGTGACACGAACGACCTCGGCATGTTCCCCAACCCGAGGTATTTCGTTATTTTCAACAAGGCGGAACTGCCGGCTGACGAGAAATACCGCAAAGGGATCGCCCTCCTGCCGACCTCGGAGTCAAGGCACAACCCCACTGTAAAGAGCATCAACTATCTGACTGGGATAATGCAGTGCGCCGGGCAGGCGGATATATGGGAGTGTCTTTACTGCCCCGGCGGCGAGATATTAGAGACGCTGGCCTCGTCTTTTTTCGCTTACATTGACGGGACGATCTT
>JAISFV010000125.1 GCA_031263445.1 Synergistaceae bacterium
TGTCCGCGGATATTGACATTAAAACATTACGCGATATAGTTTCCTATGCACTCTTGTCTTTCAATAAAAATTCAAGGAGGTATTTCCTGATGAAAGTTGGATGCCCGAAGGAAATCAAGAACCGCGAGTACCGGGTGGGGCTGACGCCCGCTTCCGTCGCTACTTACGTACACTCAGGCCACGAGGTCTTCGTCGAGCACGACGCCGGGCTTCACTCCGGGTTCCCGGACGCGGAGTACAGGGCGGCGGGGGCCAAGATCCTCGACGACCCCGATAAGGTCTGGGAGACGGCGGACATGATAGTGAAGGTGAAGGAGCCTCTGGCTGCGGAATACGGGCGTATGCGTAATTCACAGATCATCTACACCTACTTCCACTTCGCCGCAAACCGTGAACTGACCGAGGCCTGCGTCAAATCCGGTGCGAGCTGCGTCGCCTACGAGCTCGTCAGGGAGGACTGGGGCCTGCCTCTCCTCCAGCCGATGAGCGAGGTGGCCGGGCGCATGTCCGTGATCATGGGCGCCTACTATCTCGGGAAGAGCCACGGCGGCAGCGGCGTCTTGCCGATGGGCGTGCCTGGCGTCGCCCCTGCGAACGTCCTCGTCATCGGGGGCGGCACCGTCGGGATCAACGCAGCCAAGATAGCGGCGGGCATCGGATCTCGCGTCACGATCACAGACGTGAGCCAGCAACGCCTCGCGTACCTGGCCGAGGTCATGCCGGCGAACTGCGTGCCGCTTTACAGCGACGCCACGTCCATCGCGGCGGAGATCGAGCGGTCGGACATGGTGATAGGGGCCGTCCTGCTGCCGGGCGGAGCGAAGGCGCCGAAGCTCGTTACCAGGGAACATCTGCGCTCCATGCGGCCAGGGTCGGTATTCGTGGACGTGGCCATCGACCAGGGCGGCATAGCCGAGACATCAGTCGCCACGACGCATGACGACCCCGTATTCACGGAGGAGGGGGTCGTACACTACTGCGTGGCGAACATGCCGGGCGCCTACGGCAGGACAGCGACCACGGCGCTGTCGAACGCTACGGTCAAATACGGCGTCACCTTGGCGAACAAGGGCGTCGTGGACGCTTGCGCCCAGAGAACCGCGATCATGCGCGGGCTGTCTGTCTACAAGGGAGCTATCACTGTAAAAGCCGTAGCCGAGACGTTCGGCGTAGACTACAAGTCGCCGTCCGACGCGCTTGGCATCTGACGGGCGGTTTCTCGTCTCCGGCCTGGCCAATAAATTTTAAGCACACAAAGCGGCCGCGCTCCCAAAAGGAGCAGGGCCGCTTTTATCGTATTTTCAGGATATGCTGCCGCATACGCTGCAGCAGGAAGAAACCATTCCAACAGGATCTTCGAGGTAGCGGCCGTCGAAACACGCCGTACACAGACTGTCGCCCGGCAGCCCGATCGCGCCAATCAGCCCGTCCTTTGAAAGGTATCGCAGCGAATCTGCGCCGATGGACGCGGCTATCTCAGCGAGCGAGTGCTCAGCGGCGGTGAGATCGCCCCTCGACGGGGTGTCTATCCCGTAATAGCACGGATATTTGACGGGCGGGGACGAGATGCGCAGGTGCAGCCCTCGGACACGGCACTCCCTCACCATCGCGACGACCAGGCCAGCCGTCGTGCCGCGGACGAGCGAGTCGTCGACGAGTATGGCGCTGCTGTCCTCGAAAAGCTCCTGGCTGGGGCTCAGTTTTACCCGCACCCCTAGCTCGCGCACCCGCTGGGTCGGCTGTATGAAGGTCCTGCCCACATACCTGTTCCTCACCACGGCGGCCTCGAACGGGATGCCGGACTCCTCCGCGTAACCGATGGCCGCAGTCGTGCCGCTGTCCGGCAGGTACGCCACAAAATCAGCGGTGTGCGGGTCATCCCCGAAGGAACACTCCTCAACGGACGCCTCTCGCGCAAGCCTGCGCCCCATCTCCTGCCGCGCCCTGTAGACAGACCTGCCCTCGATGACGCTGTCCGGGCGCGCGAAGTATACGAACTCGAACGAGCAGAGCCACCGGCGCTCCGCCTCCACGCCAAGGCGATACGACGTCAGCCCTTTTTCGTTTATCATCAGCACCTCGCCAGGCTCAATGTCGCGCACCAGCGTAGCGCCGATGAGGCTGAACGCGCACGACTCGGAAGATATGTAATAGTTGTCGTCCCGTCTGCCCAGGACAAGGGGCCGGAAACCCCACGGATCGCGCGCCGCGACCACTCCGTCCTCCAGCAGGACGACGAGGCTGAAAGCCCCCCGCGCGCGCTCCAGGGCGTAAAGCAGGGCGTCCAAAGGCCGCTTGCCCGGCTGATGCGCCACCAAGTGCAGAATCGCCTCCGTGTCCGACGTGGACTGGAATATCGCGCCCCTGCTCTCCAGCGCCGAACGCAACTCCGCCAAATTTGTAAGGTTGCCGTTATGGGCTATAGCCACAGGGCCTTGGGCGTAGTTGGCGCAGATCGGCTGCGCGTTCTGCAACAGAGACCCGCCTGCGGTCGAATAGCGGACGTGGCCGATGGCCGACGTCACCTTCGCATTGGAAAGGCTGTTCTGGTCGAGCGCCTCGTGGACGAGTCCCATACCCTTTTCGACGTTCACGCGGCCAAAATCATCGATCCAGGCGACTCCCGCAGACTCCTGCCCTCTGTGCTGGAGCGCCAGCAGACCCAGGTAGACCTCCTCGGCGACGCGATCCCTGCCGCTGTAGGC
>JAISFV010000163.1 GCA_031263445.1 Synergistaceae bacterium
GAGTACGGCGGGTTGCCGATGATTACCCGGATCGGGGCGTCCTTCTGCGCAATCACCCGGCCGGAGTTTTGCGCCAGCACATCGGAAAAGAGGAGCTTTCCGTCGCCGCTCTCGCCCAACTGGAAGGTGTCGGTCAGGCAGATGCCGTCAAAGGGCTGATACAACGTCTCTTCTCCCATGACGCCGTGATAGGCGTTCTCGATGTTTATCGAGGCGATGTAGTACGCCAGCAGCACAATTTCGTTGGCGTGAAGCTCGCGCTCATATTTGCGCGGAAGCGCCGATTTGCCGATCAGGCCGCTCTGTATCATCCGGGCGATAAACGTGCCCGTCCCGGTGAACGGGTCGAGGACGTGGACATTCTCGTCGGAAAGTTCCCGGCCAAACTCCCTTTTGAGCGCCGCGGCAACCGAGTTATTTATGAAGTCGACGACCTCGACCGGGGTATAGACGATGCCCAGCTTCTCGACGGTTTTGGGGAACGCGGTCTTGAAAAACTTGTCGTACAGCTCGACGATGACCTTCTGCCGCCCCTCCGCGTTGTCAATGCCAGACACCCGCAGTTTGACAGATTCATAGAAGCGCGTCAGCACAGCGGCGTCCTTTTCCAGCGCCTGTTCCTCAAGCAGGTCGACCATGCTTTGAAGCGCCCTTGAAACCGGATTTTCCCGCACAAAAGAGTAATTCTCGAACAGGGCTTCAAAGACGGGTTTCGTTATCATGTGCTGCGCCAGCATCTCAATAACCTCGTCATCCCGGACGGAGGGGTTGATGTTCTTGCGCAAACCGTTTAAGAAAGCGCCGAAGGCTTTTTTGTGTTTTTCGTGTACGCCCTCCTTGGAAACGAGGCGGCCTATCCTCTCGATGTAACCCTGGGCGATTTTCGCCACATCACGCGCCCACTGCTCCCAATATCGTTTGCTTCCGACCTTTTGCACCATCCGGGCGTAAATCGCGTTTTGCAGATCCTGAATTTCCGGCAGGGCGAGCGTCAATTGCCTAGCGTATCCCGCCCCTCCGAGTTCCCCTACGCTCCCCGCTCCTTCCGCCCCGGCGCCGCCGCCGTCATCATAGTACTCGTATGGCGCGCCTATTGTCCCCACTATGACGGAACCGCCGCCGCATGGTTTATTGCGGTTGAGCTCCAGTTTAGTGACCATCGCGTTGAAACGGTCGTCGTGGGCGCGAAGCGCGTTCAAAACAGTCCAGACCACCTTGTAGCGCTCATTGTCGTTTAAAGCCTCATCGGCTGGAATATCGGTGGGAATGACGACCGGAATGATGATGTAGCCGTACTGTTTGCCAGGAGCGAGCCGCATAACGCGGCCCACTGACTGCACCACGTCAACCTGCGAATTGCGCGCGGAGAGGAACATCACCGCGTCGAGGCTGGGCACATCCACACCTTCGGAGAGGCAGCGGACATTCGTTAAAATCCTGCACTCGTTCCCGTCCTCCGGGGCTGACTTGAGCCAGGACAATTTCCCATCGCGGCGCGCGGCCCCCATCGTACCGTCGATGCAGTCGCTGCTGACGGCGACCATTTCCTCCCGCTCCCCGGCGCTCAGGCTGTTGTAGTAGTCGTCTTTGTGCTCGTTGAAGATAGCGGTGATTTTCTTCGACGCCTTGATGTTCTGGCAGAACGCCACGGCCCGCCGCATTGGCGACGGGTCCGACGCCCTTATCAAATCGGCGTCGACGAGCATTTTTTTAGACAGCGCGTTGATGCATCCTATGAGCTTGCTCGCGTCGTCCGTGTTTATCTCCTTATCCTTGCTGGCAATGGCGTTTTGCAGCGCCTCCGGTATCTGACGCTCGTTCATCGTCAGTACCAGGACCTTGTAATCGGACAGGAGCTTTTTATCCACCGCCTCGCCGAAGCCTATGCGGTAAAACTCAGGCCCGTATATAGCCTCGTCGTCCATCGAGCACAGATACGCCTCGGCCTGCCTGGCTTTCTCTTTGTGATTTTCGTTGTAAAGCCTGGGGGTCGCCGTCATATAAAGGCGTTTTTTTGCCTTAATAAAATCGTTGTCGTGAACCCTGACGAACGCGCTGTCCTCATCATCCTTCAAGGTCACTCCGGTCGTGCGGTGCGCCTCATCGCAGATGATGATGTCGAAGGCGTCCTTGAACTCCTTTTGGACGCGGGAGATCACGTCAATGGACTGATACGTGGAAAATACGACGGTCATTCCGGCTTTGCGCGTTCTCCCCGCCGTCTCGAACTGCTTTATGATATCGGGGACACGCGTAGAGGCGGGAAGCGCCAGGTCCTCGACGCTGAAGCCGTCATCGCCGCCGTTTCTCGACCTTCGCCTGCTCACCTCAGGATCGGAGCAGATGCAGATAGGATATATGGGACAGTCCGCCTCGTTCATCCACTCCCTCAAAGTCTGCCCCAGCAGCGCTATGGAGGGCACGAGGAACAAGACCAGCCCATGTCCGTCCGTCTCGCGCTCGGCTATTTTCAGGGACGTGAATGTCTTGCCCGTTCCGCAGGCCATAATCAGCTTGCCTCTGTCTGTTGCCTCAAATCCTCTATGGGTATGCTCCACGGCGGTTATCTGATGCTCGAACATGCTCTTTTTCGCCGTTCTCGCCCGCTCGCCTGAAATACCTTTGTCCAGGCTCTCCCAGTCAACC
>JAISFV010000022.1 GCA_031263445.1 Synergistaceae bacterium
TTGATCGGCTTTGCCGTATGTCATTCCTTCTTCTCTCCTGGTCAATTGGCAGTCCCTAGGGGATTCGAACCCCTGTTACCGGGCTGAGAACCCGGCGTCCTAGGCCTCTAGACGAAGGGACCACTCTCTCTTGGCTGGGGAACCTGGATTCGAACCAGGATTACCTGATCCAGAGTCAGGCGTGCTGCCGTTGCACCATTCCCCAATGTCCAACGGTTGTTAATTTTACAGTTTTTTTCAGCCTTGTCAAGGCTGGCAGGGCGCTTTGCCGTCGGGCTGTGATAAATCTCAATCCAAAACCCCTTGCCTGTGCCGGTTCGATAAGATCTCGGAGGCCAAATATGACCGCCCCATGCGCTAGCGCGGCCGTATCTCAAAGGCGACCGAAATAACGTCGCCCTCTTTGATCTTTTGTTTCGCGCGGACTTTGGCAGGCAACGCGATGAAGTGCGTCCCGCCGCCCATCGGAAGGAGCGACGTCTGCCACGCCTGCGTTCCGGCGCGGGCAGTTATTGCGATGAGCCCTCCATCCTCACACCAGCCTCTCAACGGGTGGGCCGCCGGAATTGCGTGGCTAAAAACTGCGGGGCGCCCTGTACCTTGTCGAAAAAACGTACAGGAGCTGAAAGAGGGCCTCTATCGAGAGGGATATCGCCATCGTTGTGACCGCGCCGGCCCATAGGATGTCCATCCTGTACTGCGACAGGCCGGAAAGTATCAGCTCGCCCAGGCCACCCGCGCCGATATACGCCGCCAAGATTGCGCCTGCGGCGATGGACAGCCCGGAGATCCTGAGGCCGGTGATCACGAGCGGCGCGGCGAGCGGCACACGGATCCTCCAGAACACGCGGCGCTCGCTCATCCCGCAAGCCTCAGCCGCCTCCAAGACCGCCGCGTCGATGGCCCCCAGCGCGCGGGACGTGTTGATTATCACGGGCGGCAGCCCCAGGATAACGAGCGCAGTGAGCGCCGGCAAAAAACCCGTCCCCATCACAGGCATGAGGATCAGCATGGTCGCTATCGACGGCACTACGCGCAGAGAACCCGCAACGCTCGTGGCGATGGCCTCGAAATAGCGGTTCTTGAAGCAGAGCGCCCCGACCGCGACCCCGATCAAAAAACACAGGGAGAGCGCGGCCAGCGTAAGCAGCAGATGCTGCCCGGCCAGCGCTGTGTATTTTGCCCTGTTTGCAAGGATATACCCGAACATAACACATCCCCCGCTGCGGCTAAAGGTTATTTAATCAGCTCGTTACACAAATCGGGCCGCAAATATATGTTCATTGCCAGATGCCCGATGGTGAAGATTTTAAAAACACCGGTTCTTATTATACGCTCAAAACAGCGGCGGCGCCCCGCGAATCCAGGCCGTAAAATTCTGCCCGGAAGCACAGGACGCCGCGCCTGTCTATAGGATCCAGCCGTCCTTAAAAACGCGCGTCCGCTTCCTCAGCGAGGCGTCACGTCCTTTGGGATGGCGCAGTTGTATGTCTCTCCGCCGAGCCTCTCTAGATGCTCCTGCTTCGCCTTCTCCGCTATACTGGGATCGTCGATTACGTCAAGCGCCGTCATCGCCATCGCCTTGCCGGCGTAGATCAGGCCCTTGTGCGCTATCGACGACTTCCCGCAAGCCACCCACTGCCACGAATGGCTGGCCGTCCCCGTCGGGAAACAGGACACGAGCGCCTGCGCGGTCGGCGCGATCCAACTGGCGTCGCCCACGTCCGTCGAACCCTTCATGGCCTCGTCGCTCATCGCGTATGGGAACAGCTCGCCCTGCACCGGCTCGGACGCCATAGCGTCAGCCTTGTCCTGCCCGATGCCCGGGAAGCACTTTTTGATGAGGGCGGCGACGTTTCCTGCCGCGCCGGCGGGCAGCGTACCCACGTATTCGCGCGCGTAATCCATCTCCTGGGCTGTGTACTTCAAATCGCCGAGTTCCTTCATGTTCTCGTACATCACGCGCGCCAGCGTGTCGTTTACGATGTACTCGGAGCAGGCGCTGTCCCACTCCACCTCCACCATAGTCCCTGTCATGAGTGCCGCGCCCTTCGCGATATCGACGACGCGCTCGAATATCGGCCGTACCTGGCTGGACTTCGGGGCGCGGATGAAATAGAGAACGCTCGCGTTCGGCTGAACGACGTTTGGCGACTCCCCGCCCGCATTGGTGTACGCATAGTGTATCCGAGCGTCCTGCACGATGTGCTCGCGGAGGTAGTTGACCCCGACGCTCATCAGCTCCGCTGCGTCCAGCGCGCTGCGCCCCAGCTCCGGCGAGGCCGCCGCGTGCGCGCTCGTCCCCTTGAAGTGAAAGAATACCTGGTAATTGGCGAGCGAGCTCGTGCCCCATATCTTCGTCTCAGTCCACGGGTGCCACGTGAGCATGACGTCCGTGCCGTCAAACACGCCGCCCCGAGCCATGAACGCCTTCCCTGAACCGCTCTCCTCCGCAGGGCAGCCGAAGAACTTTATCGTGGCGCCGCGGCCCAGCCCCTCTTTTGCCAAAAAGTCCTTCAGCCCGACAGCAGCCGCGAGCGATGCTGTCCCGAGCGCGTTATGCCCGCAGCCGTGGCCGTTGCCGCCCCTTTCGAGCGGCTCCATCTTCGTGGAGTCGCTGACCTGGCTGAGGTTCGAGAGCGCGTCGTACTCCGCCAGCAACCCTATCACGGGACCGCCCTGGCCGCAGACAGCGACGAACGCGTCTTCCATGCCCGCCGCGCCGCGCTCCGCCCGGAACCCTTCGCTTTCGAGCACCGATATGAGCGCGTCAGCCGACTTCGGGAGGCTGAAACGCGTCTCAGCATACCCCCATATATCGTCGCTCACGCGCGTGAATTCCCTCGCCTTGGCTTCTATCAGCCCTGCCAGTTCCCTCTTCGCATCTGCGCCAGCCATCTTCCCCGCCTCCGTCACTTCGGCGCGCCCTGTGCCGGCTTCAGGGCCAGCATCCCGCGCTTGTACATGCAGTAGGCGGCAAACACCGACGCAACCATGATCAGCGGGAGGAAGTAGCTCTGATACCGCTGCACATACCCGCCGCCCAGCGCGAAGCAGAGCGCGATGGAGAGCGCGAACGGCACTACGGACACCTTCACGCTCTTTATGACGAACGGCGTCACGAGCGCCCCCAAAAGCGACGGCATGATGTTCGCGAAGGCCGGCTGCAATATCGGCTGGGAGAGATACGGGGTAATGTACTTCCCTATGATGAACATGGAGAGCATCAGGATCGTCACCGTCACGAACGACGACACGCCAACGCATATGATTGATATGATGTCGCCCTCGGAACTCCCCGGCTCGACGCCCGCGAGCTTCATGCCGGAAAGGGCGCTCGGCAGCTTCATGTTCATGATGTTGCCTGTAATGCAGCTCAGGTACACGCCGCCCGCCCCGATGATCGGATAGTACGATATGTTCTCGACTATGGCCATCGGCGCGAACATCGCTATCAGCCCGCTGGCGGATGCCATTATCTCGCCGGCGCTTACCTGTATCTTGTTGAATATCGTGATGACCAGCGGGACAGAGACCATGAGCGCGAGGGAGATTATGCTCGTGATCCGCCCGAGGTTGTTTATCTTGTCGTCAAAAGCCCTGGATCTTTCGATATCGCTGTTGTTCATTGACTGTCGCCCTCCTCAGATGCGGTAAAATAATGGCCTAAAAAGTGTTCGTGTAGACTATTGCCGAAGCCATGCCGACTATCAGGCTGATGGGCAACGAGAATTCGTCGATCGCCTTCACCCCTGAGGCCTTCGCGACCTTCCCGCACAGGATAACGGCGACGGCAGCGGAGATGAACGAGACGATGGCCGTCGTGTTCTTCGTGTCCGTTATGTAAGGCGCGGACATGAGCGCCAGCATACCGATGAAGAGCGCGCCGGAGAGCACCGGGATGAAGTGGCTGTTGGACGCCTTTGCCTTTTTTGAAAATTTGTCAAGCGATTTCATGAAGAATATGTTGAACACGATGCCCCAGATAATGCCGATGCTCATTACCCACATCGCCATGGTGAAGATCTGCAGGTCGAACCTAGGATCAGCGATGCCCGCGAGGCCGGATGCCTTCGCCACGATGTCAGCCGCCATATTCTCGTATGTGGCCGAACCCACGACGGAAAGGCGGAGCCACGGGAAATACTGCCCCAGGTTGACGGTGAGCACCACCAGCATCACCACGATCGGCAGGGACGGTATCACGGAAAACAGGCCGGCGTTGGTCATAGCCTTCTTCATGACCGCAGGCTCGATGCCCATCTCGGCCCCTCGTTTCCATGCGGCCTTGATGAACAAGACTGCCTGGAGCAAGACAAAGGCGATGACGAGCGTGCACATGAAGAACATCAGGTTGCTGTTTGCCACTTCGAGATAGTTCAATGTACTGCCTCCTTTGATATTTGAATGTTTGGGTATTAAGGCTGACAACTTAAAAAACTTGCCATAGCGTAATGAATATCAATATTTTATGGATTAGATTCCTGAATTTCGATCAGAAAATTACGGTCAATTGACCATATTATTACGTATATTTTTTATGGGAGGTTCAAAGGTAAATAAATGGGGGTTGTTTTTTATCCGATTTTTTTGAACAGGTAGAGCGCGACGCCGTTGTAACCCAGCTCAGGGGCCAGTGTGCAGGCAGAGTCTATCTCCTCCTCGAACACGTTGAACTCCGGCAGTATCGCGCCCTCCAGATAGAGCGTCATGTCCTCGTCATCGAGGCCCATGAGGCCGACCCTGCTGATGCGGTCCAGCGCGCTGCTGTGTTTCTTCTCGAAAACGATCACCTTGAACCGGTAAAGTCCCTTCGGGATGCCCGTGATCCTTGCCTCCACGCGCTTCCTCTCCATGGCGACGTAGGATTCCTCCACGGAGTAGAGCGGGTCGAAGTAGCACGGGTTCGTGACGAGCGCCGCGTACTCGCCTGGCCCGGCGGACGTGACGACGAGCCTCTCGCTCTGGTGCGCGGCCCGCCCCCTCAGCTTGTTGACCAGATAGAGCGCGTAGAACGGCGGCCGCCTCACCGGGCCATAGAAATACAGCGCCAGCACCCTGTTGTCGAGCTTCCCGGTCATCGCCTCCTTGGACTTGCTGTTGAGCCAGTACGCGGCGGCGGAGACGCTGCCGCCGAAGGAGAGGAGGTCGGAGGCGATGAGCGCGGCGCGGAAGAACGCGGACGACTCGATGGACGTGCGTCCGGAAAGCGTGTTCCACTCAGTGACGTAAATCTGCGGCGCCTTGGCCCCGCCCGGGGAGACGCCGCAGATTTCGCAGGAAAGGCGCATGGCCTCCTCCACCTGCCGTGTACCGTAATTTTTGAACGACCCGTATGACGACTCGCCCACAGCCGTGTAGCCCTCCTCCAGCGACGGGTCTATTGTGATCGAGATGAAGTCAGGGATGAGGCCGGCGGCCTTGCAGGCGGACATTTTTCCCGCAAAACGCTCCCATTCGCCGGGATGGCTGGATGAGACCGAGTGGAAGCCGACGCCGATGTCAGGGGAAAGGGCTTTCGCGGCGCGGTAGATTTCGCCGAACCCCTCGACGAACGCCTGACAGGCATCGTCCCAGTCTTCCTCCGCCCCGCAGGACCGCACGACCTCGACGCGGATGCCGCTCCTCCAACGCGAGGCCGGGCGGTTTTCCAGCATGACGCCCAAAAACTCGCATACCTGCTCACCCAGCGGCGGACCGCCGGCGCCAGACGGGGAGAGGTCTATGCTGACGAAAGGCGTGAGACCGAGTTCCATGAAAAAGTTGAAGGCACGGGCGTAATCGTATTTCCTGAAGAACGACCCGTCGGGCCGACGCGCCACGCCGTCGCCGAATATCCCCCTGAAATAGATATAGTCGCCGCGTATCCTCTTCTGAGCCTCAGCGAGCTGCTCCTGTACCTCGCCGTCGGCGGCTTCCGACAGGCGCCCGATCTTGAAAATCTTCCCAGGGAGAGAGATGCCCGGCACGCCGGGCATCTCCCCGAAGAGCGGCGCAAGCGGTACGGTGATCGATTCGTGCGCGCCGGCCGTGCCATCGCCGTGGCTGATGTCGTAAATCGCGACGTACCGCAGCAGGCTCTCCAGCCCGTCGCGCTCGCCAACGCTGAAAAGCCCGTCCCCGCCCTGCGGCTTTTCGCCCCGAGAATCCTTCCCTGCGCGCTTCCTCCCGGCCTCCGTCTGCTTGTAGTTTTGAGGTGTCTGCTTGTATGTCTTCTTAAAGAGAGCAGTGAAGGGCTTCGAGCCGGAGAAGCCGTTGTTCATGGCTATCTTCAGGATGGACTCGTCCGTGTTGAGCAGGTCGCGCACCGCGCCGTCGAGCCGGATCTTGTTCAGGTAGTCCAGGAAACCCGACCCCATCTTCTGCTTGAAACGCCTGGAAAAATAATGCGGCGACATACGGGCGCAGACGGCAGCGCCCGCGAGGCTGACGCCGTAGCGGTAATTCTCGTGTATGTAGGTCACCGCGTCGAGGATGCCGCCCGCCTCGCCACGCATCGCGCGCCCTGGGGCCGGCTTCGCCGGGAGCGCGCGGAAGTTCATGTAGATATCGTGCAGCAAGTCCATCAGCGCGCGCTTCGCCTCCAGCGCGTACCCGTCGTCGCGCTTGTAGCGCGCCAGCATCATCCGGACGAGCGAGCGCTTCGCGTTGAAGAACTTATTCCTCGCGACGTGCCGTGAGTCCTGCGCGGCGGAGTTGCAATCGTAGCGGAAATCTAGCACCTCCGGACACTCGCGCTCCAGATACGTCCCGAATACCTTCAGTACGAGCGCGATATTGGGAGTGCCTGACGCGTCAGGGGAGACGGAATAAATGTCCCCGTCGTTGACCAGCGCTATGTCGTCGGCGCGCAAGGCGTAGCTGACGCCGTTCACCTCTAGGACGGCATTCCCCTTGAGCATCATGAACGCCCCTACCCCGCGCATCATGCTCCTCGGGACAGCCCCGACGCTCCGGAGCGTCAGGTCGAATATCTCGCCGAAGGGCGAGCCCCGCGATCCGTCTAAATGTCCGCCGCCGTCAGCAGCCATCCGATTTCCCCCATTGTTTGCGGCAAACTGCGCCGCCGTAAACCAGTCCCTGCAAAACCTGCCACACGCCGTGCGCATATCTGCTCATGACTTCCGCACATACTCACTCTGCGGAAGCAACTGGATTGCCACGGGTAATTTTAACAGATCCGCGCCTAAAAACATCCTGTGTATGGCTGGACGCGCACGCTTTGACGTTGCCGGCACGGGATAGGTAAAATGGCTGATTTATCGGCGGGATGGTTTATTTATCATTTGTAGCATGAGGAGGTAAACTGAAAATACTGGCTGAATATTAGCATTATATCTATCAATAAAAGGCGGTGTATGAGGATGACGCGTAAAATATTTTGGACAATGCTGCTGGGCATTCTGTTTATAGGTTCGGGCCTTTCGGCGCAGACAGCCGCACAGGCCGGAGACGGCACGCCCGGCGTCGTGCGCGAATTCGGGGAGACGGACGCCATTCTGGACGCCGGCGATACGTTCACCTGCATCCTGACGTTCCCCAAGACAGGGATCGCGGAAGTGGACAGGGCGATTTACGATTGGGCGCTCACGGCCCACGACACGGGAAAGGAGCACGCCGATAGCGTGAACTCGGATGGGACGCGGAACGAAGCCGCTATCAACGTCGGGTACAGCTCGTTCCTGGTGAGGGAAAATTACGCGGGCATAGAGGAAACCGGCGCGCTTAACGGCACTTTCCTGGCGCACCCGGAGGACATAGTGAAGACGTTCAACGTAGACATACCGGGCAAAAAATTGCTCACGTCAGACGAGATCCTGAACCATAACCGAGGCAGAGCGCTCGCGCTGCTCCGCCAGAAAATCGCCAGGCGCTACCCCGACATGCCGCGTGACCTCACTCGCACGGACGGGACATGGCTGGAACACCTGGTCATCAAACACGACGGCGTCGAGGTGCTGCTCCCGCGCGGCGAATTCCTGCCGTCATACCTCGGACTCCAACGGTTCCTGCTGACCTACGACGAACTCGGCGGGTTCTTGCAATAAAAACACAAGAGGCGGGGCGGCCGTTGCGATTCGCCGGAGCGGCCTATACTCCCTGCCTCTCGTTTTTTATTTCCGCAAGGGTTTAAATCATCACCGTCAGGCCCCGTGTTTTTTCCTCACGTACTCGCCTATGGCCGCAGCGGCGTCCTTGCCTGCGCCCATCGCGAGGATGACCGTGGCAGCTCCGGTGACTATGTCGCCCCCGGCGTACACGCCAGGCACGGACGTGGCGCCAGTCTTGGGATCGGCCTCTATATAGCCCCACTTGTTGAGTTTCAGCTCAGGGAACGTGGCCAGAAGGACTTTGTTGGCCGCCTGCCCTATAGCCTCTATCGCCGTGTCCGCCTCGATGAAAAAACCGCTGCCCTCGACGGGGACGGGGCGTCTGCGGCCGGAAGCGTCCGGCTCGCCCAGCTCCATCCTTATGCAACTGACGCCTTTCAGCTTACCGGTCCCGTCGTCGGCGTACTCAGTCGGGTTAGTGAGCCAGTGGAAATTTATCCCCTCCTCGACGGCGTGGTGGTATTCCTCTATCCGTGCGGGCAATTCTGCGAGCGACCGCCTGTAGACGATAGTCACGTCCGCGCCGAGGCGCTTCGCGGAGCGGGCGGCGTCCATCGCCACGTTGCCTCCGCCGATCACGACGACCTTCTTAGACCTCTTCACGGGCGTGTCGTACTCCGGGAACTCGTAGGCGTGCATGAGGTTTATCCTGGTCAGGTACTCGCTCGCGGAGTAGACGCCGTTCAGGGTGGTCCCCGGGACGCCCTGGAAGTTCGGCGCGCCTGCGCCGACGCCTAGAAAACATGCGTCGAACTCGTCCATGATCTCCTGCATCGTGATCGTCCTGCCTATCACGGCGTTTGCTTCGAATTTGACGCCCAGGTCGGTGATGGCGCGGATCTCCTTCTCGACGATCGACTTAGGGAGCCTGAACTCCGGTATCCCGTACATCAGCACGCCGCCTGGCGCGTGGAGCGCCTCGTACATGACTACGTCGAAGCCTGTCTTTACCAGGTCACCGGCCACGGTAAGCCCTGCGGGGCCAGACCCTACGACCGCCACGCGGCCTATCTTCTTCTCGGGGACTTCCGTCTTGCCCGCGCTCTCGCGCGCGTAATTCCAGTCCGCCACGAGACGCTCCAGCTTGCCGATCGCCACTGGGTCAAAACCCTTCGCCTTGCCGAGGCGGCAGACGCCCTCGCACTGCGTCTCCTGCGGGCAGACCCTGCCGCAGACCGCCGGCAGGTTCGTGTATTTAGCCATTATCGCGGCGGCCTCGGGCATGTCTCCCTCCCTGACCGCGAGTATAAAGCCGGGGATATCTATAGACACGGGACAGCCCGGGACGCAGGGCGCGTCCTTGCACTGGAGGCAGCGCGCGGCCTCGGCCCGTCCCTCTTCGAGCGTGTAGCCGAGGCAGACCTCCTTGAAGTTCCGGACGCGCTCTTCCGGACGCTGCTCCGCTATCTGGGTCTTCAGCTTGCTCACAGCCATGACAGATCACGCCCTTCCGCGTATTTCTCCGTCGACACGCGCTCCTCTTCCTTGTACTGGGACATCCTGCCCATAAACTCGTCCCAGTTGACCTTGCTGCCGTCGAACTCCGGCCCGTCGACGCATCCGAACTTGATCTGCCCTTCCACGGTGAGGCGGCAGCAACCGCACATCCCCGTCCCGTCAACCATGACCGGGTTCATCGAGACCCATATGGGCAGCCCGAGCTCCACTGCGGTTTTCGCGCAGAACTTCATCATTATAGTAGGGCCGATCGCCCAACAGTGATCCACTTTCTCTCCGCGCCCCACGACCATTTTCATGGCGTCCGTGACCAGCCCCTTCCGGCCTTCCGACCCGTCGTCCGTCGTCACGATCAATTCGTCCGAGTACCGCGAGCACTCGTCCTTCATTATCACGAGTTCAGACGTCCGTCCGCCGAGCACGGTTATGACCCTGTTGCCGGCCTCCTTCAGTCCCCTGATTATCGGGAACAGCGCCGCGATACCGACCCCACCGCCCACAGCCAGCACCGTACCTATGGGCCCGATCTCGCTCGGCGTCCCCAGCGGGCCGGAAATGTCGAGGATAGAGTCGCCGGCCTCAAGCGACGCCATAGCCGCAGTCGTCTTCCCGATGACCTGGAAGATCAGGCGGATGCTCCCCTTCTCCCTGTCAAAATCCGCTATTGTAAGCGGGATGCGCTCGCCTCGCTCGCCAAGCCTCAAAACCACGAACTGCCCCGGCATAGCCCTGGCGGCAATGCGCGGCGCGTCAACCCAGAAGTCGTACTCCTTTGGAGCGATCCTCTCCTTGGATAAAATTCTGAACATTCTGTTTTTCCTCCCGTTTTAATTTAGCGCTGAGAACTCATTTTATCATTTCTCAGGCGATAATTTGCGAAAGCACGGGGGATAAAGGGAAAAATCGTGGCCGCAGCCAACATCCGGACAAGGGGTGACGCGGTGCTTTGCGGAGTTTTTGGGGTGGCGGGCATCGACCCGAGGCCTTCCTGCGGGTTATCAGCCGCAGTCGGTCATTGATCGGGAGAATTTCTCCCACAGGGGCTTATATCGGGACAGGGCCTCTTCGGAGAGTTCCCTTATGGCTTCAGTGTCTCTGGCGATTTGCGCCGCGAGGCCGCGGGCGTTGTCGAAACGGATTTCGTCGCGTATATGGTCTAACATGAAGACGGCAATCTCCCTGCCGTAAAGATCCCCGCCGTAGCCCAGGAGGTTCACCTCGAAGCGCGGGGACACGACGTCGTTGAAAGTCGGGTTCAGGCCGACGTTTGACGCGCCGGCGTACCACGCGCCGCCGATACAGGACAAAGTCGCGTATACGCCATGCCTTACATCGGCCTTGCGCGGGTGCGTCTCGACGTTGGCGGTAGGAAAGCCGAGAGACGCGCCCCTGTTGAAGCCGTGGACGACGGAGCTCTTCGTAAAGAACGGATACCCCAGAAACTCCCACGCCAGCCGCATCTCCCCCCTCGCGACCGCATCGCGCACAGCCGTGCTGCATATCGGTCTGCCGCCCGCCGACAGGCGCATGGGTACCACATCCAGCGACCATCCCCTCACGGAACACGTCGCGGAAAGGCTCGCGGCGTCACCGGAGCGGTTCCTGCCAAAGCGGAAATCCTCCCCGACCACGATCCCGTTGACGCCAAAATCGTCCCCGATGCGGGTCAGGAACTCATCTGGCGTCATCTTCGCGATCTCTTGCGTGAACTCGATCCTGCGGACCTCCGGAATGGAGAAGAACCTCTCCAGCAAGCGCTGCTCTGTGGGCACGAACAGGGATTTGAAAGGCCTTTTCGCGTCGGGCGCGTTTACCTCCGAGCAAGCGCGCTCGGCAAAAAACATGTCAGGGTGATCCGTGAAGGTGATCACGCCCCAGTCCGAGCCCCTCTCGCGGGCTTTCGCCGCCGCCCGCTCGAGCAGCGCCCGGTGTCCCAAGTGGAAGCCGTCGAAAGCCCCGATAGCCGCTATCATTGCTCTGTCCCTGATTCAGCGCTCTCAGATATATTTACCTCAGGGAACACGAGATGTTCGCCGCCCTGCTCTCTGAGGCGGCCTATGGAAAACCCTTCCCCTGACACGCAGGCGATAACGCCTACGGGCGCAAACTTGCCGAAACCCTTCCGAGAGGCGCGCGCGAACGGGACGGCGAGGCCGTTTTTCAGCCGGCGCGCGTCCTCTTCCGAAAAGGAGTAGGTCGGCAGAAAACGGGACAGCGCCGAAAGAGGGGTCATCGCACTTGACAGCCCGCCCTGGCGCGTTCCTGCGGCCCTGCCGAACTCCACGGCGTCTTTAATCGAGAAACAGCCAACGCTCTCGCGCTCAAGCGCCGCAATGTGCGCGCCGCAGCCAAGAAGCCTGCCTATGTCCCTGGCTATGCCGCGAACGTAAGTACCCTTGCCGCACCGTACCAAGAGCACGAACTCGCCGCTTTCAGAAATGGTGTCAGCGCGGGTCAGGCTCTCTGCGAATACGGGCCTGGGCTGAATTTCAGGCTCCCCGCCGCCGCGAAATATCTCGTGCGCCCTCCTCCCCGCGACATGGACGGCGGAGGCTTTGGGGGGGCGCTGGTTCCTCCATCCCATGAAGGAACATAACGCCCTGTCTATGTCGGCCTCGCGCAGGGATCGCCAATCGGCGGAGAAAACAGCTTCCCCGGCAAAGTCGCACGTCGAGGTCTCTACCCCCAGGCGGACGGTGGCGCGATACGCCTTCGGCATGCTCATCACGAGATCGCTCAATCGGGTAGCCGAGGAAATCAGCATGACCAAGAGTCCTGACGCCGAGGAATCCAGCGTCCCGCCGTGACCCACCTTCGTACCAGGCCACTCCCTGCGGAGCGCCCGGCGGATCTCCTCGACGCACTGCGTGCTGCGTATGCCGACCGGTTTATTTATTGCTAGGAAGGCAGGAGGATGCATGGCTCTCCATTTCAGCCATCAGAGCGGACAGGGCGTCCTTTAGCGGTTCGCGGATCGTGCATCCTGACGCGAGCACGTGTCCCCCGCCGCCGAAACGTGCGGCCACCTCCCGCGCGTTCATGGGAAAACGCGAGCGCAGGTTTACGCGGACGCCGTCATCGCCCTCGCCGCAAAGGGCAGCGAGCTTTACGCCCTTTATGCGGAGGAGGAAATTCACCAGGTTCTCCGTGTCCTGCCTTGTCGTGCAGGTCTCCAGAAAATCGGAGCGCGCGATCCAGAAAACGGCGCAGAACCCATCCGAAAACACCGTGGCTCTCTCAAAGACCCTCCCCCACAGCTTAAGGGAGTTCACGGAGAGGTTCGTCTCCAGTTCCTCGGCGATGTCGCCAGGCACAGCGCCCGCCTCCACGAGGATCACGGCGCACTCGTGGCTCTGCGATGATGAGGACGGAAAGCAGAAGTTCCCGTTGTCCGTGACGATGGCGGCGTAGAGGGCATTAGCCTCGTCCGGCGATATACCCCACTCCGAGCCGGCCAGAAGTTCCGTCACCATCTCACCGGTGGCGGAGGCTGTCGGCACCACCCAGTTTATATGCCCGTATCCTGTGTTGTCAGGGTGATGGTCGATGTTGATCACGGTGCAGCGCTCCCGCGCCTCCTCTATGCCGCTCACGGCGCGCTCAGGGTTGCTCGTGTCCATAGAGACCACTACGCACCTTTCCCCGCTGAAGTCATCGGGGATCCTGTCCAGCACCCTGTGCTGTATGCCGCGAAGCATGAAGAGGTATTTCTGCGGGAATTGCTCGGGACATCCGAGGATCACGTCCTTGCCTATCCGGACGCCCAGGGACGAAAGGGCGATCGCGCAACCAGCCGTGTCGCCGTCCGGTTTTTCGTGCATCAGGACGAGCCACCTGTCGCTCGCTGACAGGACTCGCAATATCTCACTGACGACATCCGCTGCGTGGTTTTTCATCATGGGCTCCTCGCCTCAGCCGTCCTGTCCCCGGATTACCCTGTCGATCAGGGCGTCAATCGACCGTGCCTTCTTTTCCGAATCGTCGTAGACGAACCTCAGTTCCGGAATCTGCCGTATGTGCATTTCCCGGCCCAGCCTGGCGCGTACCGTCCCCTTCACCGCGTCCAGCGCTGTCGCGACAACATCCTTCCTGGACTCGTCCAAGACAGTGAAGTACACTTTAGCGGCGCCGAGGTCGCGCGCGCAGTCCACGTGCGTCAGTATGGCCTCCCGCGCCGTGTCGTTCTTTATCTCGCTCCCCAGCATACCGACGATGAGGCGCAGGAACTCCTTATTCAGACGCTCTATTCTGTATGTCACCATAGGAAAATACCTCTCTGGAGGCGCTCATCACTTCAAACTCCCCCTCTTCCTCGCGCTTTTCCATAAATGAAAAAAGCTGATCGATCCGCTGTGTCATCTCCTGATGAGACGACCCTGCGCACGCGAAGGCGAGATCAGCCCGGTCCCACGCGTCAGGGCCTAGGTCCGCCGCAGAAGCATTGAACCGGTTGCGCGCCCTTTCCAGGAGGGATCTGACCACATGCCTCCTGTCTTTCAGGCTCGCCGCCCCATAGATCCTTATTGAAAAAAACGCGACACCGGCCCAGAATTTCATAGGCTGCTTTGCTCCTTGGCAATCTGAAAAATTTTCCTTCGGCGGCTATATCGCCAGAGTCTTTTTTTCGGAAAGGATCTCGTAAACTTCGACCACGTCGCCATCCCTGAAATCCTGGAAGCCCGCGAAGCTGATGCCGCACTCGTTTCCGGACGCTATCTCGCGGACGTCTTCCTTGAAGTGCCTCAGCCCCGACAGATTGCCGTCCCAGACGACTATGCCGTCCCTGACGACGCGGGCTTTCGCGTTTCTGCGGATGACGCCTTCCTGGACGAAACAGCCGGCGATCCTTCCGATCTTCGGTATTTTGAAGGAGGCCCGTATCTCGGCCTGCCCGACCACGCTCTCGCGCAGGACGGGCGCCAGCATGCCTTCGAGCGCGGCCTTGATGTCCTCCTGCATGTCGTAAATGACCCTGTACAGCCGTATCTGCACGTTCTCCTGTTCGGCGATCTTCTTGGCGTTAGCGTCCGGCCTCACGTTAAAACCGATGATTATGGCGTTCGACACGGACGCCAGCGTCACGTCCGATTCTGAAATCCTCCCGACGCCCTCATGGACCATGTTGATGCCGACCTCGTCCGTGCTCATTTTCATCAAGGTGGAATGAAACGCCTCCAACGAGCCCTGCACGTCACACTTCAGGACTACCGCCAGTTGGGGGGTGTCATCCGTGTTCATCTGCTCGTAAAGCTCTTCCAGCGTCATCCTGGCCCGCGTCTTGCCCAGATCCTGGTCCTTTCTGACCGCCACGCTCACCTGGTCACGGGCCTCTCGCTCGGAGCCGATGATCCTGAACGTCTCGCCGGGCATCGGGACGTTTTCCAGGCCCAGCACTTCCACAGGCGTGCTCGGCCCAGCCGAGTCGACAGGGCGGCCCGTGTCATCGAGCATCGCTCTGATCTTGCCCCACGACGTCCTGGTAGCGATTATGCTCCCCCGCTTGAGCGTCCCTTGCTGGACGATGATGGTGGCGACCGGCCCTTTGCCCTTGTCGAGGTTCGCCTCGACGACAATGCCCTCCGCCTCAGCAGTCGCGGACGCCTTCAGTTCAGCCATCTCAGCGACGAGGAGGATCATCTCGAGCAGGGCGTCTATCCCGTCGCCGGCCTTAGCCGCCACCTCGACCATGATGGCGTCGCCGCCCCACTCCTCGGGGACGAGGCCGTAATCGGAAAGCTGCTGACGGACCCTCTCAGGCTTTGCGTCAGGCTTGTCTATTTTGTTGATGGCGACGATTATGGGGACGCCCGCCGCCTTGGCGTGGTTCATGGCCTCCAGCGTCTGCGGCATGACCCCGTCGTCAGCCGCGACCACGAGGATGGCGATGTCCGTGACGCCAGCGCCCCTGGCCCGCATAGCGGTGAACGCCTCATGCCCCGGGGTATCAAGGAACACTATGTCGTGTCCGTTGCAGTTCACCTTGTAAGCACCGATGTGCTGCGTTATGCCCCCGGCCTCACCCTCGGTGACGCGCGTCTTGCGGATAAAATCGAGCAGCGTCGTCTTGCCGTGATCCACATGCCCCATGACGGTCACGATGGGCGGGCGCGGCTTGTCATCCGCGTGGGCCTTTCTAGCCGCTTTGACAGGTTGGGCTGGCACAGTTTCCGCCTTGGGCGGCTGAACATCCGAAGACGGCCCCCTCTTGATCTCGCGGTTGAACGCAATGCCCAAGGCGGTCAGGGCATCGTCGTCCGGAACCGTGCCGGCCGGGGTCATAAAACCCTCGCCCACGAGCGCCTTCACTGCCTCGGATGGCGATTTCCCCAGCTTTTTCGCAATATCCCCCACGGTCGCTGACCGGTCGACCACAAGCTCCTCGGCCGCCTGCGGCTGCGCGGCCAGCTTTTCGTCGGACGGGCCGGATGTTTCGTCGTGCGCTTCCTCTTCCGCTCCGGGCGAAGCCTGTGCCTTGGGCGCAAGCGTGTCTTCGACCCTCTGCGCGGTCTCCATGTCAATAGAACTCATGTGCGTTTTTATCTCAACTCCCATTTTCTTCAATAGCTCGACAAGCTCGGGGTTGCTCCTCCCGAGCAGCTTCGCAAGTTCGTAAACCCTTATCTTACTCATCTATGCCGGATCCCTCCTGCCTTAAAAGTAAAGCCATTTTTTTCGCGAACCCGCTATCTGCTGGAATGGCGGCGATCTGCGCGGAGAGAACCCCGATATGTCTGCCGAGCTCTTCCCTTCCGACCCCGCGCAGCGCGCGGCACGTCGTTTTTTCCCCGTCCAGTGCCAGTGCCTTCCTCATGACGTTGGGCGAGCAGTCTTCCGAGGTGACCACGAATAAGCCCTTCCTCCTTGAGGCTGCCCTGAAAACCTGATCCTGCCCCACCAGGAGGACGCCCGCCCTCCTGGCGATGCCAAGGAGCGAGAGAGCCTTGCCCACGCCGTCAGGACGTCCTTCCGCGCTCAATGGCCGCCTCTTCCGCCAAAACGTACACGCTCCGGTCGACCGGCTGCTTGAGCGCCCTCGACAGCGCGTTTTTTTTCATAGCCTTCCTCACGCACTCGGCATCGGCGCAAAGATAAGCGCCCCTGCCCGAAGCGCGGCCCGTAGTGTCCAGGCTCACAAGGCCGTCCGGGGATCTTACGACCCTCATCAGCCCTTTCTTGGGTTCCACGCGGCCGCACCCCACACAACGCCTCGGCCTTCTGCGCGGGTTCGTCAGCTTTTCGGAAGATCCTCCCACAACGATTCCCCCGAACCCCTTATTATGTCCTCGAACAGATCCTGCATCGTCGGCAGCCTCTCCGGCTCTATGACCTTTATGTCTATCTTCCAGCCGGTGAGGCGGGCCGCGAGACGCACGTTCTGCCCTGTCTTGCCTATGGCCAAGGACAACTGATCCTGCCTCACGTAGACACGGAGCGAGCGCTCCTGTTCCAGCACAGGCTCTATCTTAGTGACCTTGGCCGGCGAAAGAGCGTTCCTGGCGAACTGCATGGGGTCGTTGTTCCAGATTATTATATCGATCCGCTCGCCGCCCAGCTCCTCGCTTATGGACTTTATCCTGGCGCCGCCGTTGCCGACACAGGCGCCGACAGGGTCTACGTTCACGTCTAGCGAGGCGACCGCGATTTTTGCCCTTGTCCCGGCCTCGCGGACGATAGCGCGAATTTCAACCGTCCCCTCGCCTATCTCAGGGATCTCCAGTTCCATGAGGCGCTTCAAGAGGTTCGGGTGCGTCCTGGAGACGACTATCCTGGGCCCCCTCGTCGTCTTCCTCACGTCGAGGAGGAGGAATTTTTTGCGCTCCCCGGGCGGATACTGCTCCCCAGAGATCCTCTCTTCCTTTGGCAGGAGCGCGTCGGTCCTGTCGTTCACCCGAACCAGGATCTGGTCGCCCTCCGCCTTGAATATGGAACCGGTTACGAGGTCTCCGATGTGATCGGCGAACTCGTTGAATATTATCTGCCTTTCAGCGTCCTTCAGCCGCTGTATGATGACCTGCCTGGCCGTCTGGGCCGCGATCCTCCCGAAATTCTCGGGCAGTACCTCCACGTAGATCACGTCGCCCGGTTCCGCGTCGGCGTAGCCTTTTTCCTTCGCCTGTCCGAGCGTCCACTCGGCGTCCGGGTTCTCCACGGCCTCGACTATGTGGTAACGCTCAGAGAGCGATATCTCGCCGTGCGCCGCGCTCACGTGTACCTCTACGTCGTGGTTTCCGTTTTTATATTTTTTATAGGCCGAGACCATGGCGGCCTCGAGGCTCGACGTAATTATCTCGGCCGGCAGCCCCTTCTCGGCCTCTATTTGCTTTAACGCCTTGACAAAGTCCTTTCCAAGCTGCATGTTCTTTCCTCCCCGTTTTATACGGCGCGAGAGTTTTTGTTCCCTTTGTCTTTCCGCTGGGGCGCGCCTTTGCTCTTTTGCCTGCGGCCGCCCTTCTTCTCGCCCTTCTGGCTCTCGTAAACCAGATTGCCCTTCTTTATATCGGACATGGCAATTACACGCTTCGTCCCGTCGTCGGACACTACGGTCACGCTGTCCGCGTCAGGCGCGAGCAGCGTCCCCTCGTATTTTTTGCGGCCTTTCGTAAAAACGAGCGCCCGTTTGCCATGCGCGCCCATGTAATGCTCCGGCGTAAAGAGTGGGCGCTCTATGCCGGGTGAGCTGACCTCGACGAAATACTCCCCGTCAAGCAGCGGGGACAGGCGCTCTTCGTTGGCGTCCAGGTATTCGTTTACGAGGCGGGACACAGCCTCACACTCGGCATACCCCACCCCGCCGGGCTTGTCTATATAGACGCGCAGGAGCAAGGGCAGAGGCGCGCGAGGCTCTAAGACGTCAACCCAGTAACAGGCTATCCCGCTTGACTCCGTAATTTCCCGTATGGCTTCCTTCAATCTTTTCACGTTGGCGCAGTCGCTCATCTCTTTTTCCTCAGCCAGCCCCTAAATTAAAAAATAAAGAGTGGGGAAGCCCACTCTTCATGTCGTAGATCCGATAAGAAGAACTGGGTCATTATAGCACTTCGTCCAAAAAATACAATCACACTCCGAGAATATTATACGTGAAAATTGCGATTGAAAAACAGGCCAATATACTATAGAGTTACGCCGTGGGTGATTTTTTGGAGGTGTAGATGTTAATGTCAAAGAGCAACAAGGTCTTAGCGGGGATAATTTTCGTGCTGCTGGTTGCCCTCTCCCTGTCGATTACCGACACCAGGGGCGCATTTACGGCGAAAAGCGGAAACGCCGCGACGGACTCCCCCGCCGCCGTCCCGAACGCCGCCGCTGGCGTGTATTCACAGAACCCGGTGGCCAGGATCGCGAAGGAGTGTTCTCCGGCCGTGGTCAACATAGACACGGAGACTATGGTCACGAGAAGCCCTCACCCTTTCGCGAACGATCCGTTCTTCAAGGAATTTTTCGGCGAGGAGATGGAGAGGTGGAACCGGACGGTACCTATGCGTGGCAAGGGGTCTGGGTTCATCGTGGACAAGAAGGGCTATATCCTCACCAACAACCACGTGGCAGAGGGCGCGGACAAGATCACCGTCACGCTCCTGGACGGCAGGCACTTCGAGGCGAAGCTGGTCGGGAGGGATCCGACGTTCGACCTGGCCGTGATCCAGATCGATGCCGCCAACCTGCCGACGCTGCCGCTGGGTGACTCCGACGCAGCGGAGATAGGCGAGTGGGTGGTCGCCATAGGCAACCCCCTCGGGTTCGAGAACACGGTGACGGCAGGTGTCATATCGGGCAAAAACAGGACGCTGCAAGCCTCTAACATCAACTTTCAGGGCTTCATGCAGACGGACGCGTCGATCAACCCCGGCAACAGCGGCGGCCCGCTCATCAACCTCCGCGGGGAGGTCGTAGCGATCAACACCGCCATCGTCCCATACGCGCAGGGCATAGGGTTCGCCGTCCCGGTCAACATGGCGAAGCAGGTCATGACCGACCTGATCGAGCATGGGGAGGTCAAGAGGGGCTGGCTCGGGGTGATGCTCCAGACGATGACGCCCGGCTTTGCCGACACCTACAGGGTGCCTGGCAGCGAGGGCGCGATCGTCTCCGACATAGTGCCAGGCTCGCCGGCGGCAGACGCGGGCTTCAAGCGCGGGGACGTCATCGTCTCCGTTGACGGGCACGCCGTCAAGTCCAGCCAGGACGTAGTGCTGTCAATCAGGAACAAGCTCGCGGGACAGGACGCCGTTATCGAGCTCTATCGCGACGGCAAGAAAGAAAGCCTCACCGTCAGGCTCGGCGATATCCCAGGCAAGGACGGCGAGCCCGGCCCGACCCGCAGCGGCACGGGCGCCCCTTCATCGCCAAGGCAGTCCGATCAGATCGGCGCCAAGGTGAGCGAGATATCCCAGGAACTGCGGAACCGCTACAACCTGCCGTCATCGGACGGGCTGGTCGTACTGTCCGTTGAGCGCGGCACCATAGCCTATGAGCTCGGCTTGCGTGAGGGAGACCGGATACTGGAGGTCAACCGCCGTGAGGTAAAGAACGTGACCGAATACGAAAGGATCCTCAGCAGAAACCCCAGCACCGTGGTCATGCTGATCCACAGGGACGGGCAGACGCTATTCTTCTCGTATAAAAAATAGAGCGCGCACGGTGGACAAACTGAGGGGCGCGTGATAAAATCCTCTCGGTTTTAAATTGCGTCCTTTAATCCGGTCCAGGGAGGCCGGGAAGGTGACAGCGGCGCTCCGGCGTCGCGCGGCGTGAACGTATCGCCCTGTCGTCTTAGGACGGCGGGGCTTTTTTATTGCCGGACGCCGCCTCAGCGGACGCTCCAAAATATCCCACAAGGAGTGGTTGCGGACATGAAGGAAAAAGCGCGGATCATGGATGAAGCGGCTATGCTGCGGGCCATCCACCGTATCTCCCACGAGATAATCGAGAAGAACAAGGGTACCCGGAACGTCGTCCTGATAGGCATCCAGCGGCGCGGCGTGCCTCTCGCGAAGCTGCTGGCGGATCACATAGGCCAGGTCGAGGGGGCGAAGATCCCGGTCGGGACGCTCGACATCACCTTTTACAGGGACGACCTCTCGCTATTGGCCGAGCACCCCGTCATCAACGGCACCGACATCCCGTTCAACATAACCGACAAGGACGTGGTGCTAGTGGACGACGTACTCTTCACCGGGCGCACGACCCGCGCCGCCATGGACGCCATAATGGAGGTCGGGCGGGCGCGGACCGTCCAGCTCGCCGTGCTGATCGACCGCGGTCACAGGGAGCTGCCGATCCGCGCGGACTACGTAGGCAAGAACGTCCCCACGTCCAGGAGCGAGTTCATCTCGGTCCGGATAGCGCCCTTCGAGGACGAGAACAACGTGGCCGTGCTCGAGATGAAAACGCAGGGGGAGGCTGAGTGACGATGCTCAAGATGAAACACCTGCTCGGGCTGCGCGACGCGACCGCTACAGAGATTCAGGAGATACTGGACACGGCCCTCCTGATGAAGGTCGTAATAACATCAAACAACAAAAAGACCCCGCACCTCCAGGGACGCTCCATCATGACCATCTTCTACGAAAACAGCACTCGCACGCGCCTCTCCTTCGAGCTCGCCTGCAAGTACATGTCCGGCACGGCGTCCAACATGTCGGCATCCACGTCGAGCGTGGCCAAGGGAGAGTCGCTCATCGACACGGCGCGCACGATAGACGTCATGGGTACCGACGTCATGATCCTCCGCCACCCGATGAGCGGCGCGCCGCACCTCATGGCGAAGCACGTGAAGTCGGCGGTCATAAACGCCGGGGACGGCACGAACGAACACCCGACGCAGGCGCTGCTAGACATGTTCACGATGCGGGAGAAACTGGGGGACATCAAAGGGCTCAGGGTGGCCATAGTAGGCGACGTGAGGCACAGCCGCGTGGCGCGGTCGAACGTGTTCGGCCTGTCGAAGATGGGCGCGAGCGTCGTCGTGGCAGGGCCGCCGACGCTCCTGCCGCCGGAGATGGACGCTCTCGGCTGCGACGTGACGGACAGAGTGGACGAAGCGGTCAAAGACGCCGACGTGGTGATGGGGCTGAGGATACAGCTCGAGCGCCAGAAGAAGGGGCTCTTCCCGTCGATAAGGGAGTACCACAAATTCTTCGGGCTGACCCCGGAACGCGTCGCGCTCGCCCGCAAGGGCGCGCTTGTGATGCACCCAGGCCCTGTGAACAGGGGCGTCGAGATCGCGTCAGAGGTAGCGGACTCTCCAGAGTCGACCATCGACGAACAGGTCACGAACGGAGTGGCGATACGCATGGCGCTGCTCTTCATGCTAACAAGACATCGTCCGGAGGCGGAGTAAATTGAACGAGTCGAGCGTAATCGAACGAGCGAAAGACAACGTGAAAAACATCCTGATCGAGGGCGGGAAAATCCTCACGCCGAACGGAACCGCGCCAGGCAGTCTGCTCGTCTCCGGCGGGAAGGTCGCGGCGATAAGCGGCCCCGACGGAGCGAGAGAAACCATTGACGCCCTGCGGATCGACGCGAGCGGCCTGTGGGTCGTCCCTGGCCTCGTGGACATTCACTGCCACCTCCGCGAACCGGGCTACGAGCACAAGGAGGACATCTCCTCCGGGACGGCGGCCGCGGCAAAGGGCGGTTTCACGAGCGTCTGCTGCATGGCGAACACCGACCCTGTAAACGACAACGCGGTCGTGACGGCGTTCATCAAAAAACGCGCCAGGGAATCAGGGCCGGTGCGGGTGTTCCCCATAGCCGCGGCGACGAAGGGCCTCCGTGGCGAGGAGCTGACCGAGATGGGCGAGCTCAGAGAGGCCGGCGCGATAGCCGTGTCGGACGACGGCAAATCCATCCGCAACGCCCGGAGGATGCGCCTCGTCCTGAGCTACGCGAAGCGGTTCGGCCTCGTCGTCGTCTCGCACCCAGAGGACGAGGACCTGGTGGACGGCGGCGTCATGAACGAGGGATACTGGTCCACGATGCTGGGCCTGCCCGGCGCGACAAGGGCGGCGGAAGAGACCGTGATCGCGCGGGACTGCATGTTGGCGGCGCTGGAGAACTCGCGCCTCCACATAGCCCACGTCTCGACTGCGGGCGGGGCCGAGATCGTGCGGCAGGCGAAACGCATGGGCGCGCCCGTCACGTGCGAGACAGCGCCGCACTACCTCTTCGCCACCGACGAGTGGGTGCGGGACTACGACACCAACACTAGAGTCAACCCGCCGCTCAGGACAGAAACGGACAGGGAAGCCCTCATAGAGGCGCTTCTCGACGGGACCATAGACGCCATAGCGACGGATCACGCGCCACATCACATTGACGACAAAAAAATCGAGTACGCCCTGGCCTCGTCCGGAATCTCCGGGTTCGAGACGGCGCTGGCCGTCTGCTGGACGGCGCTCGTGAAGCCAGGCCGTCTGACGCCTGAGCAGTTGTTCGACAAGCTCTCGCGCTCCCCCGCCCGGGTGCTAGGGATCGACGCCGGGGTTATCGAAGAGGGCGCGCGCGCGGACATAACGATAATAGACCCTACGGCGGAGTGGACGGTAGACCCGGACAAGTTCGCGAGCAAGGGGAAGAATACGCCGTTCACCGGGCGAACACTCACCGGCCTCGTGAAGTACACGATAGCGGGCGGCGAGATCGCTTACCGGGGCGACTGACCCATGCAGACAGACAGGCTCGCAAGGGAGATACGCCGATACGGCAACCCTACGGCGCTAGGGCTGGACACGAGGTTAGAGTATGTGCCGGAAGGATTCGCCCGGCCGCTTTTCAACGCCGGCGCGCAGCCCGCGGATGTAGTGTTCGCGTTCAACGCGGCGCTCCTCGAAGGGCTGCGCGACGTCGTCCCCTGCGTAAAGATTCAGGCCGCGTACTACGAGCTGCTCGGCCCTGACGGGATGCTGTGCCTCAAGAAAACGCTCGACGAGGCGCGGAGGCTCGGATACGTGACTATCACGGACGCGAAGCGGGGCGATATCGGCGCGACGGCCTCGGCCTATGCATCGGCCTACGTCGGCCGTTCGGCGCAATTCCCGTCCGACTTCGTGACGGTCAACCCCTACCTTGGCACAGACGGCGTAGCGCCGTTCATAGAGGAGTGCGGGGACACGGGGCGCGGGATATTCGTGCTGGTAAAGACGTCCAACCCGTCGTCCGGCGAGTTTCAGGACCTGCCGACGGCGGACGGGCGCGTGCTCTATGAACACGTGGCAGATAAAGTGTCCCTCTGGGGGGAGGGCCTGATCGGGGAAGAAGGCTACAGCTCCGTCGGCGCGGTCGTGGGCGCGACATACCCCGTCCAAGGGGCGGCGCTCCGCCGCAGGATGCCTCGCACATTCTTCCTCCTGCCCGGGTACGGAGCGCAGGGCGCTTCCGCGCCAGACCTCGCGGGCTGCTTCGACGGCTCCGGCGGCGGCGCGGTCGTGAACGCCTCGCGCAGCCTAATCTGCGCCTACAGGAAGAGCGCGCCGGGCCGCGATTTCGTCGAGGCGGCCCGCGAAGAGGCGCTCCGCATGAGAGACGATCTCAGGAAAGCGCTAGGGTGCGAGTGAATAAGCCCTTTGACGTACCCATGGAGATCTGTTCTTCCAGATGGATCGCCAATGAAACGCGCGAAATCATACTGGCGCCGCTCGACGGGGCTAGCGGCGTCATGCGCCGCGCGGGCGGCATTTCGCCCCTGCCCGGACAGTTCGCCCACATCTCGGTCCCCGGCGTCTTTCTGCGTAGGCCGGTCAGCATCGCCGGATACGGCGACGGCCTGTTGAGGCTCTTGGTCCGCCGCGCAGGACGAGGCACGGACATCCTCTGTTCACTTCCTGCGGGAAGCGGGCTCAGTGCGCTCTTCCCGCTCGGGAACCCATTCCCGCAGGACAAGATCGCCGGCATAGCAAGGAGCGGCGGGCGGATCTGGACGGTCTCCGGCGGGATCGGCCTCGCCCCGCTCCTTTTTTTAGCCGCGCGGGCGGCTGAATCGGGCATCCGCGTCGACAGCTTCGCCGGCTTCACGGACGAGAAAAACGCCTTCGGGACAGACGAGCTGAAATCCTGCGGGCAGTGCGCGGTATCCATCGGCGGTTTCGTGACGGATCTCGTGGAAAAAGAACTCGAAAAGAGCAAGCCGGATATGATCGCCTCGTGCGGACCCGCCCCCATGCTCGCCGCCCTGCAAAGGATATGCAGGGAACACGCGCTTGCGGCCTACGCTTCGTTCGAGGAGCGCATGGGCTGCGGGATAGGCGCTTGTCTCGTCTGCAACTGCGCTTTCGAGGCGGACGGCGGTTTCGCCTACCGCAGGGTCTGTGCGGACGGGCCTGTATTCAGTCTCATGGAGGCGAAACTCCCATGACCGGCGCGAACGGCTTGCCAGATAAAAACCCGCGCGCGGAGCTCGAAACCACGCTCTGCGGCGTAAGGCTGAAAAACCCGCTGATCGCCGCGTCAGGAACCTTCGGATTCGGGCGGGAGTTCGACGAGCTTTACGACATCTCATGCTGGGGCGGCATATCGGTCAAGGGCCTCACGCTGAACCCGCGCCTCGGCAACCCGCCGCGCAGGATCGCGGAGACGGCATCCGGGATGCTGAACAGCGTCGGCCTCCAAAACCCCGGCGTGGACGCGTTCATAAAGGACGAACTGCCCTGGCTCGCGGCAAAGGGGACTGCGGTCATCGCGAACATCGCCGGCGCCACGGAGGACGAGTACGCCGAGGTGGCGCGGAGGCTCTCGGATACCGCAGTGGACATCGTTGAGCTGAATATTTCCTGCCCCAACGTAAAGGAGGGCGGCATCCAGTTCGGGACGACACCGCACCGCGCCGGTGCTGTCACTGCCGCCGTCAGGAAAACCTGCCGTCAGCCGCTCATGGTGAAGCTGTCGCCGAACGTCTCCGACATCGCTGCCATAGCGAGGGCCGCAGAGGAATCCGGCGCTGACGCGATAAGCCTCATAAACACCCTTGCGGGGATGGCCATAGACACGAGGAGGCGCGAGCCCGTGTTGGCGAACGTGACGGGCGGCCTGTCCGGCCCCGCGATAAAACCCGTGGCCCTGCGGATGGTATACGAGACCGCAATGGCCGTGCACCTGCCGGTCGTCGGGATGGGCGGCATAATGACCGGCGAGGACGCCGTGCAGTTCATGACTGCCGGGGCAAGCGCCGTCATGGTCGGGACGGCGAACGTCGTCGACCCGTTTTCCGGCCCTAGGATACTCGCGGAACTGGAACAATACGTGGCCGACAACGACATCGGGGATCTGACTGCCCTTGTCGGCTCAATAAAATAAGGACATTCTAT
>JAISFV010000085.1 GCA_031263445.1 Synergistaceae bacterium
TCCCCTCCCGTCCAGCAGGAGATAATAGACGCGCTCGACTCGATCCGCAAGACCGGCAAGTTCCGTGCGCTGCCAGACGATGAGATCAGGGTCGTGAGCGACGTCTCCCCGGAAGCCGCAGAACAGGCGGTCAGCATAATCGAAATTTTAATGAGCGACTGGTTCCTAGCGCCCGCGGAACACGACGACCGCCTCATAGCCCTCCAGCTCATCCTGAACAAAAAACAATCGAGCAGGTGACGGGCCGCTGACCACGCGCCCCCGTATCGTCCTACTCCCGGCCGATGTACATAATCATTCCCGCCCCCATTCCCGCGCTGTCGTCGTTGGGGCGTTCGATAAAACCGAGCTGTTTGTAGAAATTTTCTTTGCCCTTGTTTGACATCAGCGAGATGAAATACCATTGTCCTGGCAAACGCTTTTGTTCCAAATACTCAAGCAATTTTTTCACCAGCGCCGTGCCAATGCCGCGCCTCTGATAATCAGGGTGAACCATAACGTCGGCAAGTAAAACTTGATAGCCGCCGTCCGTGACTAATCTCGCGCAACCGATAGTTCTGCCGTCATCTTTGGCGACGGCATTTACCGAGTTTTTCACGCCTGTTTCGGCTTGTATGCCATTGACCTCGCCCCATCCGACCGCACGCCACAAATCGGTAAGTTCGTCAGCGGTCAAGCCGCCGATCGAACACGTAATAGAATTCATTTTCCCGCCTTCATCCTGTCAAAATTTTGCTTCTTCAAATTTTCCCCCTGGTTTTTGCGACGGATGAAATAGTCCTCGCCGCTTTTGTAAGCACGGCATTAATTAATGAGGTTAAGCTATTGTACCTTCCTTGAGTGACTCCCTCGTCCGACATGCCGCTTATTGTACCACTGTACCGCCGCTTCGGCGCAGGGTCGGAGGGGACCTGGCGTTGCGCGTTGGATCGATTGAAGCGGGCTGATTTTTTCGAAAAACACGAGACTTGCCCAGAATTTGAGCTGGACAGGCCGGACGACGCGCCGACGCCTACAGGTTTTTCCTGCGGTATCTGGATTAACGGCGCTATTGCGTTACACCCGCAAAACAAGTAAAATGATACGATTAGTTTTGTCACGTTTGATTGGGAGGTGAGAGTGAGTTGAAAAAACCCCGGGTTTGCGTGCCGTTCCGGGTAAGCGACAGAAAACAGTTTTTTCACTGCAAACCACTTCGCGGAATGTTTTTCTTGCAAGTAATTCCCCATCATGGTCTTAGGCTTTTACCAATGAAAGGAATCCGGGATCTGCTTTCAGCGGCGCAGCGCGCGTCGTATTTCTCAGTGATGAAAGTGGCGTTCATGGCCTCCATCCCATCCATCGCCCTCCGTCGGTGATCATAACCCCATACCCTCGCTATGCAATGCAGTAAATTTAAGGGAGGTATGCTGGACAATGGTCAATCTGCCCGAGGAATCGCTTATTGTCGTA
Source organism: Synergistaceae bacterium (assembly GCA_031263445.1). GTDB lineage: Bacteria > Synergistota > Synergistia > Synergistales > Synergistaceae > JAIRNC01. The sequence goes on from JAISFV010000085.1 coordinate 1,453, forward strand.
AGGGATCTTTATAAGGGTTTCGGGGACGGTGAAGTCCTGAAAAACATCAGCCTTAACATCAAGGAGGGCGACCTGGTGTCCCTGATAGGCCCTTCCGGGTGCGGCAAATCCACGTTCTTGCGCTGCCTGAACTGCCTCGAGCTGCTGGACTCAGGGTATATCAGGATCGGGAATGTCGAGCTGAACAGGCCCAAAGGGCAGCGCCCGGACGAGAAGATGATCAGGACGGCGCACGAGATGCGGGGCGAGGTAGGCATGGTATTCCAGAGCTATAACCTCTTCCCCCACAAGACGGTGCTGCAGAACGTGATGCTGGCCCCTGTCGTGGTGAAGAAGATGAACGCCGAGGAGGCCAGGGCGATAGCGATGACGCAGCTCGAAAAGGTCGGCCTCAAGGAATTCGCCGGCAAATACCCGTCCACGCTTTCAGGCGGCCAGGGCCAGAGGGCGGCGATCGCCCGGGCCCTTGCGATGAACCCGATGGTCATGCTCTACGACGAGCCCACATCGGCGCTCGACCCTCAGCTCGTCGGCGAGGTCCTGCAGGTCATGAAGGCGCTCGACGCCGAGGGCATGACACAGATAATAGTCACCCACGAAATGCAGTTCGCCCGCGACGCCTCGGACTACATCGTGTTCATAGACGACGGCGAGATCGTCGAGTACGACGACGGCGACATCCTCTTCACGAACCCGAAGAACGAGAGGACGAGGGAGTTCCTCCGTCACTTCAACGGTATGGGAATGGCGGTGAACTGCTGATGAGAAAAAATATCTTGCCCGCTGTCCTGGCCACTCTGGCCCTGGCGCTCTGCCTGGCTGCGGCAGGGGCGGCGTCGGCTGCCGCCACGATGGAGGATGGAGTGCTGCGCTGGGGAGGTGATTCCGAGGGCGGCTTCCCATACATGTTCCCAAACCCGGCGAACTCGGACGAGCTGATCGGCTTCGAGGTGGACATCGTAGACGAGATCGCTAATTACATGGGCCTGCGTCCGGAGTACGTGAACAACGCATGGGACAACCTGATACCGGGCTTGTCGCGCGGCCTCTACGATATCGCCATCAACGGGCTGGAGGTCACGCCGGAGCACGAGGAGGCGGTCAACTTCTCCATCCCGTACTACGAGACGTTCTTGCAGCTCGCCGTCCGCAGGGACGACGACAAGGGCATAGCCGAGATAGAGGACTGCCGGGGCAAGGAAGTCGGGACGCTCAAGGAGAGCTATGCCGAGATCATCCTGGAGGAGCTGGGCGACGTCAAGATCCGCACGTACATAGTGGAGGCGAACACCTATGAGGATCTCCAGAACGGCAGGCTGGACGCGGCGCTCTTCGATTCGCCAATAGCGATATATTCGGCGGGCTTCAACCCGGACATCAAGTTCGTCGGTCGTCCCGTGGGAGAGATAACTTACGCCATAGCCCTGCCGAAGGAGAACAGGGAGCTGTTGAGCGAGATAAACCAGGCGCTGGTGTTCCTGCGCGACTCCGGGAAGCTGCGCGAGATTTATGACCGCTGGAACCTCTGGAGCCCGATAATGTCCGAGCTGTTCAACGACTACAGCCCCCGGAAGGTCGAGATGACGCGCTACGACGAGTGGGCCGAGACGCACCGCCCAACGCTCTCGATGGGCGACAGGCTCAAGAGGTACGCGGGCTTCCTCCCCGCGTTCGGCAGGGCCGCCGTGGTCACGCTGCAGGTCTCCGTGACGGCTATGGCGATTGCGATACTTCTTGGCCTGGCGCTGGCGATAACGCGCGTGTTTGCCCCGAGGTGGCTGGCCGCAGCCGCCACGGGCTTCGTGGAGTTCATGAGGGGTACGCCTGTGCTGATACAGCTTTTCTTCATCTTCTACGGGCTGCCAAACATAGGGATAAAGCTCTCGCCGTTCTGGGCCGGGGCCGTCGGGCTGGGCCTCAACTACGCGGCTTACGAGGCCGAGATATACAGATCCGGCCTCTTCGCGATACCGCGGACGCAGTGGGAAGCGGCGCTGGCTCTGGGCATGACGAGATGGCAGGCGATGCGCGAGGTGATGCTGCCGCAAGCCATGAAGGTGGTCATCCCGCCGATAACCAACGACTTTATCTCGCTGCTCAAGGATTCGTCGCTGGTCTCGATCATCACGATGACAGACCTGACGAAGGCCTACGGGCAGTTGGCGGCGGCCTACTACGATTATTTCGGGCCGGGGATAATGGTCGCGCTGATATATCTGATCCTGGGATTGCCGTTCGTGAAGTTCTCCCGCTTCGCCGAAAGGCGCTTGGCCGAGCAGGACACCGGCGGCGCGAGGGGAAGGGATTTCAACTTTTATCGGTCTAGCACCCGCTGGCAGTAATTTCGGGGCGAAACGGAGCGTATTCGCCCGTTTCGCCCCGAAATTTAAATTATCCCGTCGTGGCGGCCTACGGTGAAGAGCGCGTTCACAAGCACCTGATAGGGCGGCAGACGGTCGGTCATCCAGACCAGCTCTAGCCCCAGAAGCTCCTTTGTGATCATGGAGACGTCGAAGCCGAGGGATTCTATGGAGTTTCTCATCCTCTCGGGGAAGCGGCAGGGCAGCGAGTCTATTCTGGCGCACGTCCTGCATATCTTGCAGTTCCCTCCTGACGCGCCCCTGCTGCCGCGGTGCTTTCGCTCCAGGCCGTGGAGGATGTCGAGGAGTTTCAGGCTGACGCTGTCCATGAGCGACATGGAGTACTTGAGGGCGCTCTGCGCCGTGTTATGGGCGGCCAGCGTGCTTTCCCCGTGAACCATCTTCACTCCGAAGATATAGGCGAAATCGAAGCGCCCCAGGAACTCGCCAACGTCGAAGCTGAACGGCGGGCACGACCAGTTCCTGCCGAATACGGGGCAGGCGGCGCAGTAGGACATCACCCTGTCCGCGAAGCGGTAAGACGCTATCAGATCCTTCATGGCTACCTCGCAGGTTTTCACAACGACATGGCCCTCATGGCCGGCAGAAGTCACGCGGATCACCTCGCGGCAAGGATATCACGTGACAGGAGAAAAAAACAGGCCCCCCGCGAGGGAGTCCTGTTTTTTTATAGAGGGCAGATTTACAGTCAGGTAACTGAAGGGTGAAGGTTTAAACTTGTCTCGCGCTCCCCGTTCAGCCGATTTTGAGAGGCTTGGAGTTTTCCCACAGCCCGTGAATGTTACAGTAGGACAGCGCGACGAGCGTGCCGCTTGAGGCGAATTTCGCCTTCACCGACGTAAACGGCTCCGTGAAAGCGGGGCCGGGTTTCTGCGGGTCCATGCTGTCCCCGTGCGAGTCGAACGCCACATCCGCGAGTTCTATGGCGAACTTCCCGCCGTCCGGCACGAAGAACAGCTTGATCCACTTGATGTAGTGCGCGGCGGTGTTCGGGTGCGGGATTTCCTTGCCGATCCCGAACTTAACCTCGACAGCCTCCCCGGCCGCAGCCTGTTCAGGCGCTTCGATGACAGGGACGTGCTTCTCGCCCTTCCAGTCTCCGCTCTGTACATGATCCCCCAGCTTCATCCTCACTCACTCCTCGTTATGGGTTTCGCCCAGCGGGCTTGTCCGTGCAATATACATTCAACCGACGGGCGCGTCACGCGAATTTCGCGTAAATCGCGCGCCGCTCGCGCCTCCTGGCGTTATAATATCCGCTGGCGTCGCAAAGCGCAATGTGAAACGGTTTCAAAGATTGTAAAGGCACGCGTAGCGGAGGGCAAATAGATGACAGGTTATTTTGACGGGGCGTCGAGGGGAAATCCCGGCCAGGCCGGTGCCGGCGCTTGCATAGTGGACGACGGCGGGCGGGTAATCTGGGAGTGCGCCGAATACCTGGGCGTAAAGACGAACAACGAGGCGGAATACACGGCGCTCCTGCGCCTGTTGGCCGAAGCGCGCTCGCTCGGCCTGAACGGGCTTGAGATAAAGGGCGACAGCAAGCTCGTGGTCTGCCAGGTCAACCGCCAGTGGAAGATAAACCTGCCGCATCTCAGGGCGCTCGCGGAGTCTGCATGGCGGCTCATGGAAGGGCTTGGCGTCAAACTTTCGTGGACGCCGCGCGAGGGCAACAAACTAGCGGACGCCCTCTCGAACAGGGCCATCGACGAGAAGGGGCAGTAGGCCCAGGCGGCAATTGACGCGGAACGCGGATCAGATTACGCCCTTCAGCCTCGCGTGGATGACATCGGCGGCGTTGAAGGCTCTTTTTTTCCCGTCCGCGTCCTGGACGACGACAGCGCCATCGTCGGATATCCCGACGGCAACGCAGTCTAAATTCCCGTCCTCCGTGACGATCGTGACGGCGCGCCCGATAGTGCCGCAGCGGGTCCTGTAAGACGTGAGCAGAGCCGCCCTGCCCCGGGCGGTCTCGGCGAGCGCGTATGCCCTGTCCAGCTCTCCGAGGACGGACGCCAATAGCTCCGGCAGGCCGAAGGTGCGCCCGGTCTCCGCTAAAAGGGACGTTGGCGCGGGGCTTTTTTTGTCCTCCTGCGCGGGATCTTCGGGTCTGCTGTTGACGTTTATGCCGATGCCGGTCACAGCGTAGTCGATGTACTCCGCGCCTGAGCATTCGCAGATTATGCCGCATATCTTTCGCTCGCCCGCGAGAATGTCGTTGGGCCACTTTATTGAGACGGATTCGGGCAGGGGCTTCCGCAGCGCCTCGCACACGGCCAGAGAAGCGGCCAGGGAGAGCAGCGGGGCGTCCTTCGCCGCGACGCGGCGTCTCGTTATTACGGAGAAGGTGAGATCCATGCCCGGGAGGGACTGCCACGACCTGTCGCGCCTCCCTCGTCCCGAGTTCTGCCAGTCAGTGACAAAAACGCTCCCGCCAGGCGCGCCGCGCCGCGCCGCCTCCTTCGCCAGGATCTGCGTGGACGGCGTCTCCGGCGTCGAGTTTATCTCGTACTCTGCGGCCGGCCCGCGCAAAAATTTTTTCGCGCCCTGCCAGTCTATCGGTTTAAATTGTCCTGAAATCTCCATGAGGAACCCTGCCTCCCGCTGGTCGTAAAAAATTATAACCCATGCCGGTTCGATTGCATGACGATAGCCGAGGAAGGATGTTTTGCGCTTGCCCTGATGCTTTCAGTCAATGTATAATTGCTGTCAATGAATGCAAGGAGGGATGCTTATGTCCGTCTTGACCGTGCGGAACATACCCGATGAGGTACATAGCGCCCTGCGCGTAAGAGCCGCCACGAACGGCCGTAGCATGGAAGCCGAAGTACGCGATATTCTGAAAAACGCGTTAAAGCCTGGACAGCGCCTGCAAATGGGCAATGCCATCGCGGAACTTGGCAGCCGCCTAGGGTTGACAAAAGATGATTTTGCGGCGTTCGAACTGGCGCGTAATGATACTCCCGCCGAGCCGATGAACTTCGAATGATCCTCCTCGATACGAACGTCGTTTCGGAGGCGATGAAGCCGGAACCGGATCCGGCCGTGCTTGCCTGGCTGAACGCTCAGGTCGCCGAAACTCTGTACATATCCAGCGTGTCGCTTGCCGAATTGCTTTTTGGGATTGGCGTCCTGCCGGAAGGGCGCAGGAAAAGGCTGTTGTCTGAAATGCTGGACGGCGTTCTCGATTTATTCGGCAGCCGTGTGCTGGCTTTCGACATCGAGGCCGCACGGCGATATGCGGAACTGTCAGTGAAGGCCAGGGCGGCAGGCAAGGGCTTCCCTGTCACGGACGGGTATATTGCGGCTATTGCCTCTTCGAGGGGTTTTACAGTGGCAACCCGCGACACAGCCCCTTTTGAAGCCGCTGGGATTGCCGAAGTCAATCCGTGGAACTTCAAAAAATAGCAGGACTCACTGCGGAATGATCCTCCTCAAGCAATCTTTGGCCGTAATGGGCGTCTTGCCCTGCTGTTTACCGCGAAATCAGTTTCATATATACTGGCTGTAATTTTAGATGCGCTGGGGGCGTGGTCGTAATGTATAAGGTCGTTTTGCTGAGGCACGGGGAGAGCGCTTGGAACAGGGAGAACAAGTTCACCGGGTGGGTGGACATCCCGCTTTCGGAAAAGGGCGTGAGCGAGGCGGTCTCCGCCGGGAAGCTGCTTAAAGACGAGGGCTTTTCCTTCGACCTCGCCTTCACCTCCGTCCTGAAGCGCGCGATAAAGACCCTGTGGCTCGCCTTGGAGGAGATGGACGAAATGTGGCTGCCGACCGTTAAGTCGTGGCGGCTGAACGAGCGCCACTACGGCGCGCTCCAGGGGCTAAACAAGGCAGAGACGGCGCAGAAATACGGCGACGACCAGGTGAAGGTATGGCGTCGCAGCTACAGCACGCGTCCGCCGTTGCTCGACAAGGACGACGAGCGTTACCCCGGGAAGGACCCGAGGTACGCTGGAGTGTCACAGGGCGAGCTTCCCGCGGGCGAGTGCCTTGCCGATACCGTGGCGCGGGTCATCCCGTACTGGAATGAGACGATAACGCCGGAGATAAAATCAGGCAAGAGGGTAATCATAGCCGCCCACGGCAACAGTCTGCGCGCGCTCGTGAAATACCTCGACAATATGTCCGAGGACGCCGTGCTAGAACTCAACATCCCGACAGGCATACCGCTCGTCTACGAGCTGGACGGAGACATGAGGCCGCTGTCGCACAGGTATCTCGGCGATCCTGAAGCCGTCGCCAAAGCTGCCGCCGCCGTGGCGAATCAGGGCAAGGCGAAGTAAGGGGCATTCAGTTCAATGGATTCGCTTAAAGAACGGGCGCTGGAGCTGATTCAGGAATCGTTCGCTATGGACGCTCATTTCGACCTCGCCCTGGATATGGACGACAGGCGCGAGAGGGGCGACAGGTTCGTCTGGTCAGCCCGTCATGAGAAGCCCATAAAGGCCGGAGGGTGGAAGTGCGTCGTCTCGTCGCTCTTCATACACTCCTGTCATCTCCCTGAGATGGGCCTCCGAAAGGCGATGGATCAGATATCCGCCCTCGTCTCGGAGGCAGAGGAGCAGCCAGAGGGGATCGCGGTCTGCGCCAGCATGGCGGAGGTTGACCGCGCAAACGCCACCGGCAAAGTCGGCATACTCATGTCGTTCGAGGGCCTTGATCCGCTGGGGAACGACCCGGCGCTGCTCAAGCTGTTTTACCGCCTCGGCGTCCGCGCCGCGGGCGTTGCCTGGAGCAGGAGGAACTACGCCGCTGACGGGTGTTTTTTCAGCCCGATGCGGGAGGGGCGCAAGGGCGGGCTGACGCCGTTCGGTATCGACGTGATCGAGGAAGCGGAGCGCCTCGGCATGGTTCTCGACATCAGCCACCTGAACGACGAGGGCGTTTCCGACCTGGCGGCATTCACGAAAAAGCCCTTCATCGCGTCCCACTCGAACTGCCGCGCGCTCGTGCCCGTCAAAAGGAACCTGACGGACGAGCAGATAAAGCTCGTGGCGTCTCGCGGCGGCGTAATCGGCATGAACGGGTGCAGCGCGTTCGTAAGCGAGAAGGAAGGGCGCGGCATCGGCCCGGCGGACCTCGCCCTGCACATAGACCATATAGTGAGGCTGGTCGGGGAGGATCATGTCGGGCTTGGGCTGGATTGCTGCGACGGCCTGGCGAATTTTTACGAAGGCCCTGCTTCC